>JAFEFH010000036.1 GCA_018240695.1 Pseudomonadota bacterium
GGTACTACGCCGACGGCCGCGGCGAGGAGAAGAACCGCCTGCTGATGGAGCGCCAGCCGCCGGTCAGCGACGCGGCGCAGACCTACAATTCGGCGCTGCCGGTCGCGTGGCACAACTCGACCTGGATCGGCGACCGCACGATCGAGTTCCTGCGCGCCAACAAGGACAAGCCGTTCTGCGCCTGGGCCTCGTTCCCCGACCCGCACCATCCGTTCGACTGCCCCGATCCGTGGAACCGCCTGCATCATCCCGACGAGGTCGACCTGCCCGAGCACCGCACGATGGATCTCGAGCGCCGGCCGTGGTGGCACAAGGAGAGCCTGTACGGCACGCCCAAGCTCGAGAACGCCGAGCTGCGCAATTTCCGTGAGAAGCACTCGCGCACGCCGGTCCAGACCGACAAGCAGCTGCGCGAGCTGATCGCCAACTACTACGGCATGATCTCGCTGATCGACCACAATGTCGGCCGCATCCTGACGGCGCTCGACCAGTTCGGCCTGTCGAAGGACACGCTGGTCGTCTTCTCGACCGACCACGGCGACTGGCTGGGCGATCACGGGCTGATCCTCAAGGGGCCGATGGCCTATGAGGGCCTGCTGAAGGTCGGCCTGATCGTGCGCGGCCCCGGCGTGCCCGCGGGCAAGGTCGTGAACGACGCGGTGTCGACCATCGACCTGCCGGCGACCTTCGCCGACTATGCCGGCGTCCAGCTCGCCGACGCCCGCCACAGCCGCAGCCTGAAGCCGCTGATCGAGAAGAACGGCACGCGCGACTTCGCCTACAGCGAATGGGACCTGCGCGCCTCTCGCTGCGGCGTCGACCTGTGGCTGCGCACGGTGCGGACCAAGACGCACAAGCTCACGCTCGAGACCAACTCGGGCGCGGGCGAGCTCTACGATCTCGCCAACGATCCGCAGGAGATGGACAACCGCTTCGACGATCCCGGCATGCGCACCGCGCGCAAGGAGCTCGAGGACATGATCGCGAGCCGGCCGAAGGACCAGATCGAGCCGCTGCCGCAGATCGGCATGGCGTAGCGCCATGACGCGCACGCTTTGCCGCCTGGCCGGACTCCTGCTGGGAGTCCTGCTGCCGGGCGCGGGAGCGGTCCAGGCGCAACCCTGGCCGCCCGCACCGCTGCATTTCGTGGTGGGCTACGCGCCGGGCGGGACGTCCGACGTCTCCGCCCGCATCGTGGGCGACGCGCTGTCACGCGCGCTCGGCCAGACCGTGCTGGTCGAGAACCGGCCGGGCGCGCAGGGCGGCATCGCCATCGAGACCGTCGCGCGCGCCAAGCCCGACGGCACGACCTTTCTCGTCAGCCCGGCCGAGGCGCTCTACCAGCGCGCGATCGAGCAGAAGACGGGCATGGCCGAGGTCCGCAAGATCCTCCTGCCGGTCACGATCCTGACCAACCAGCCGCTGGTCGTGGTCGCCAATCCCAAGCCCGGCTGGAAGTCGATCCCCGACGTGATCGCCGCGGCAAAGGCCAGCCCCGGCGGGCTGTCCTATGCGACGCCGTCGGCCGGCGGCACCAACGGCATCGTGGCCGAGATGATCTTCCGCCGCGCCGGCGTGCAGGTCGTGAACATCCCCTACAAGGGCGGCGGCCAGGCGGTGCAGGACCTGATCAGCGGCGTCGTGCCGCTGGGCGTCCTGGGCTCGGCGCCGCTGATCCCCTACGCCAAGAGCGGCCGGCTGACGCTGCTGGCCGTCACCTCGGCGCAGCGCGACGCCACCTTGCCCGACATCCCCGCGATGGCCGAGCTCGGCTATCCCGAGATCGACATCGCGCAGTGGTTCGCGGTGTTCGCGCCAGCCGGCACGCCGCCGGAGATCGTCGAGCAGCTGAGCGCGGCGCTGAACAAGGTGCTGGCCGATCCCGCGGTCAAGGAGAAGCTCGCCGGCGCGGCGCTCTCGACGGTCGGCGGCTCGCCGGCCGACTTCTCCAAGCGCCTCGACGACGAGGGCGAGAACTGGCTGAAGCGCGCCCGCGACTTCGGGCTCGACAAGAACTAACCGGTCAAAGGCCCTACAGCTCGCCCAGCACTTCCTTAGTGTGCTGGCCGAGTTCCGGCGCCGAGCGCGGCGACGTCGGCCGCACGCGGTCGAAGGCGATCGGCAGGCCGACGACCTTCGGGCCGCCGTCGGGCAGCTGCTGCGCGAGCTTCGAGGCCGCGAACTGCGCGCTGTCGGCGACCTCGCCGATGTCGTTGACCGGCGCGCACGGCACGCCCGCTTTCTCCATCTCGTCGATCCACTGCGCGCGCGGCTTGGTCTTGAGCGCCGCGGCGATCATCGGCAGCAGCTCGGCCTTGTTGGCGACGCGTTGTGCGCTTTTGGCGAACTTCGGATCGGTCGCCCAGTCGGGCCGGCCCAGCACCTTGGCGCAGCGCGCCCACAGCCGGTCGTTGCCGGGCGCGAGGCAAAGCGGATGGTCGGCGGTGTCGAACGTCTGGTACGGCACGATCACCGGGCTGCCGGTGCCATGGCGCCTGGCGACATTGCCGCTCGCCATGTAGCCGTTCACCTGGCCCTCGACCCAGTGCACGGCACTGTCGAACAGCGACGTATCGACGAGACAGCCCTTGCCGGTCTGGTCGCGCATGCGCAGCGCGGCCAGCGCGCCGATCGTGCAGAACATGCCGGTCGCCTTGTCGTTGATCGACGCGCCGCAGAAGGTCGGCGGATCGTCGGGCCGGCCGGTCACGCTCATCATGCCGCCATAGGCCTGGAGCAGCGGATCGAAGCCCGGCTTCATCTTCATCGGCCCCTCGTAGCCGAACGCCCAGATCGAGCAGTAGATCAGCCGCGGGTGGCGCTTCAGCATCGCCTCGGGCCCGATGCCGATCTCGTCGACCACGCCGGGACGCAAATTCTGGATCAATATGTCGGCGGTGGCGCAGAGTTTGTTCAGCTTCTCGATGTCGCCCGCCTCCTTGAGGTCGAGCGCGACCGAGCGCTTGTTGCGGTTCTGCGAATAGAAATAGAGCGAGGTCACGCCGTCGGGCCCGAACGGAGGGCCCCAGATCCGCGCATCGTCGCCGCCGTCGGGCTTCTCGATCTTGATCACGTCGGCGCCCATGTCGGCCAGGATCACGCCGGCCAGCGGCCCGGCCAGCGCCTGGCCCACTTCGATGACGCGGATACCTTCGAGGGGGAGCGGCATGACGGCGAATTCCTTGGTCTGACGGGCAGTACGGCGCCAGCATAGACGAGACGCGGGCGTCCGTTGATAGAATGACCGTGGAGGATCGCACCATGAAATTCGGAGTGACCGTCGTCCCGCGCATCTCGGACTGGCGCCTGTTCGTCGACCTCGAGGCGATGGGCTACGACGCGGCCTGGGCCGCCGATTCGCAGATGCTCTATTCCGACGCCTACGCGACACTCGCACTGGCCGCGGCCAACACCTCGCGCATCCGGCTCGGCACCGGCGTCTCGGTGGCCTCGACGCGGCTCGCACCGGTGACCGCCCACTCGATCGCCTCGATCAACAGGCTCGCCCCCGGCCGCGTCTTCATCGGCATGGGCACCGGCCACACCGCCATGCGCGTGATGGGCCAGGACCCGATGAAGGCGGGCCCGTTCCGCGAGTATCTCCGCGTGCTGCGCGCGCTGCTGCACGGCGAGGAGGTCGAGCATGACGGCCGCGCCATCCGCTTCCTGCATCCCGACATGGGCTTCATCGACGTCGCGCATCCGGTGCCGATCTACGTCGCGGCCGACGGGCCGCTGGCGCTCAAGGCGGCGGGCGCCTATGGCGACGGCCGCATCTGCTCGCACAATCAGACGAAAGCACGCCTGCAACAGAGCCTCGAGACGATGAAGCAGGGCGCCGCCGCCGTCGGCCGCACCTTGCCGGCGGACTTCCACACCGCGTCGCTGGGCTATGCCTGCGTGTTGAAACCGGGCGAGAGCATGACGTCCGACCGCGTGATCGACGAGATCGGCTCGATGGCGGCGGCATCGCTGCACTATTGGTGGGAGCTCTATCAGAAGGACGGCGACACCAGCACCGTCGCGGGCCGCTGCCGCGGCCTGTGGGAGGAATATCTCGCCTTCACCGAGAAGATGGAGACGCCGCCCGCCAGGCGTTACCAGCAGGTCCATCTCGGCCACTGCGCGTTCCTGCCGCCGGAGGAGCGCCGCTTCATCACCGAGGACCTGATCCGCGCCACCGGCGGGCTGGTCGGCACGCCCGACGAGATCATCGCGGGCCTGCGCGAGCGCGAGGCGATGGGCTTGAGCGAGATCACCCTGCTGCCCGCGATGGCCCACGCCCGCCGCAACCTCGAGGACTTCGCCGCCCAGGTGATCGCGCGGTATTAGTCTTGTCGTCCTGAGCGCAGCGAAGGACCTGGCGCCGGCAAGGGCGGGCTTCGGTCGTTGCGTGAGATCCTTCGCTACGCTCAGGATGACGTGGGGCCGGGCCGCCGTCGAAAGAACGCCCACGAATCGCGCATGAACGTCGCGCGGGCGGCGTCGCGGGCCGCGGGATCGGCGAGAGGCATCGCGCAGCGGCGCTGGAACATCATGTCGCGGCGCACCGTTGTCGTGTTGGACGAGGTGCCGTGCGCCAGGAAGCTGTGCGCCACGATCACGTCGCCGGGCGCGAGGCGCGGCACCACCATCGCGGCACCGGCGAGGAATTCCTTCTGGCCCGCCACCTTCACGTCGCCCCAATGCACGGGCGCGCCGGCCGGCTGGCGGGCGAACCAGTCGGCGAAGCGGCGGTGGCTGCCCGGCAGGACATGGAAGCCGCCGGCCGTGTCGGAGGCCACGTCGGTCAGCGCCACGCCGAACAGGATGTTGAATGCCGCGAGCATCGGCCCCAGCCCGCCGTCGATGTGGAAGTGGCGGCCGACGATGCCGGCGGCCGCGAAGCCCGGCAGGGTCGAGGCGAACTGGATGCGGTCGGGCGATTGCACGCTGTCGAGGATCTCCAGCGCCAGCGGATCGAGCACGTCCGCCGCCAGATCGACGAAGGCGGGATGCGTCGCGCTCTTGATCTCGCGCCACAGTTCGTTCTTCGAGCGCGCCCAGCCCTCGGGATGCACCGCGACCAGCGCCTCGCCCGCCGCCTGCGCCGCGTGCAAGCGATCGCCCGCCACCGCGCCGCGCACGACCGTGTAGCCCTGTGCAAAGAGTTCGTCCCAATGGGCAACCGTGAATGACATCGCCCGGAGTCTCGCCCTCCGCCGCGGCCCTGTCCACGTGCTCCCTTTGGGTGCTATTCTGCGGCCCATCCTCAGGGAGACCGTCATGCCCGACACCAACACGCTCACCACCGGCTCAATGGCCGAGCGCGCCGATGCGCTGGAAGAGAAGATGGCGCGCGATCTCGACGTCATCGTCATCAAGTCGCGGCTGCACATGTGGGCCGAGGGCGATCTCGGGCCGACGCCGAACGCCGGCATGCTGATGCGCGACCGGCCGGGCGCCCGCATCCTGATGGGCGACGATCCGCGCCTGCCCAAGATGCCGGAGAAGCCGACCCTGGTCGATTTCTTCCGCCTGCGTTTCGGCCCCTCGATGCACCTGCTCCAGAGCGCGCGCCATGCCAAGCGCGCCGGCGTGTCGGAGAAGGTGGTGCTGGCCTGCCTGCTGCACGACATCGCGGGCGTCGGCTTCATCCGCGGCGACCACGGCTATTGGGGCGCGCAGCTGGTCGAGCCCTATGTCGAAGAGGAAGTGAGCTGGGCGATCCGCGCCCACCAGGCGCTGCGCTTCTATCCCGACGAGTCGGTCGGCTACGTCTATCCCGAGTCCTATGTCGCGCTGTTCGGCGAGGACTACCAGGTCGATGGCTACATCGAGGAAGAGTACAAGCGGGCACGCGAGCACAAGTGGTACATGACCGGCCGCCTGATCACGATGAACGACATCTACTCGTTCGACCCCAACGTCCATGTCGAGCTCGACGAGTTCGCCGACATCATCGGCCGCAACTTCCGCCAGCCCGAACAGGGTCTGGGCTTCGACAACAGCCCGGTCGCCCACATGTGGCGCGCGATGATCCGCCCGGCGAAGTATCTGTAGAGTCAGGGGACCGCGGGCTTCCAGCCCGCCTCATGAGCGCGCTGGAAGCGCGCGGTCCCATGAGTAAAATCCAAGCCCGCCAACGTTTTATCGACGTACGTGACCAAGATCGTCGATTCGAGGGACCTGCGCCTATGGTGGGTGCGGGTGCCGCATCGGGTGGCGCCCGTCGGACCGGGCGCTCTCGTTTGATTTCCGTTTATTAAACGGTACGGGCCCCGTGTCCCCTTGAGGAGACACGACATGGCCAAATTCCAGAAGGGCAATCCCGGCGGCCCCGGCCGCCCGGTGGGCAGCCGCAGCGCCTTCCACAGGCGGCTCGACGAGATCGCGCGCGAGGGCGCCGAGACGATGGTGCGCAAGATGATGGAGGCCGGCGGCGAGGGCGATCGCGTCGCCGCGCGGCTGGTGCTGTCGCGCATCTGGTCGCAACCCTCGCGCACCGTGCCGATCGAATTGCCGCCGATCCGCACGCCCGACGACCTTCTGGCCGCGCATGGCGCCGTCGCCGAGGCGGTCAGCGCCCAGCGCATCACGCCGCAGGAGGCGTCGGCGCTCGCCAGCGTGTTCGAATCGCACCGCCGCGCCTTCGAGCTGGTGTCGCAGGAGGTCAAGGTCGAGGCGCTGGAGGACAAGGTGCGGAAGATGCGCGGCGACGTGAAGAAATGAGCCTCAGGCGCCGGCTCGTGCGCCTGGAGCGCGAGGTCGAGTGGCTGTGGTGGTGGGGCCGCCTCGCCGCGGTCGAGCATCGCATGAAGATGATCGAGATCCAGAAGGCGATGGCGCGGGCGGAGGCGGAGAAGGCGAAGCAACGCACTTGTCGTCCTGAGCGGAGCGAAGGACCTCGCGCCAGCCCAAAGAGCGATGTTGATCATTCGGCAAGATCCTTCGCTGCGCTCAGGATGACGGAGGAGCCAGCCGCTCCTCGGGATGAGGAAGTGCGCGTTGAAGACGCCCCCGACCCGCCGCTGGCGTGGTGGCGGGAGCGGCGGTCCGAGGATTACGAGGACGATGGGCGCGGCAGGGTGCTGGTCGACTACGACCCGCTGGCCGACGACGGATGAGCCTCAGTCCTCCGGCACTTCGGGCACCGGACGGTCGAGCGCGTAAGCCTCGTGGCGCGCGTCGCGCTGGCCCGCGACGGTCGCGGCGAGCAGGCGCGAGGCGAGGTAGCTGAAGGTGATGCCGTTGCCGCCATAGCCGTAGGCCGCGAGCAGGCGGGGATGGCCCGGCACCACGCCGATCAGCGGCAGCCCGTCGCGCGTCGTGCCGAAGGCGCCGGACCAGCGGTAGTCGGCGGTGGCCGTCGCGGCGGGCTGGAGGTGTTTGAGCTTGGCCAGCAGCGTCTCCGCCTTGGCGGGGGTGCAGGCGTCGCGCGGCTCGGGCTCGACGATGCGGTCGTCGTCCTCGCCGCCGATCACGATGCGGCCGTCGGCGGTGGTGCGCGCATAGAGATAGTCGGTGGCGGCTTCCCAGATCAGCACGCCGTCGCGCCACAGGCCGCCGGGCGGCTGCGGCGGGGTGGCGAGCGCCCAGCTCGAGGAGATGCCGTGCAGGTCGGATTTCACGAAGTCGGGCATGGCGTAGCCCGTCGCCAGCACGATCCAGTCGGCCTCGATGGTGTGGCCGCTCGCGGTCATCGCCATCGCGCGGCGCCGGCTGGATTCGTAGGCCGTGACGTCGTCGGCGAAGACCGCGGCGCCGTGCGCGACGGCGTGCGCCACCAGCCCATGCGCGAGGCAGAGCGGGTCGGTGTCGGCGACTCCGGGCGACAGCAACGCGGCCTCGCGGTCGAAGCCGTACTCGGCACGCAGGGTGCGGTAGTCGAGAAAGACGCCCGGCAGGCCGGCGCGCTCGCGCAGCTCGTGCTCGGCCAGCAGGTGCCGCGCGCCGTTCTGGCCGGCGGCGAGATAGAGCGACTGCCGCGGCCGGAAGGCGCAGGCGATCTCGGTGGACAGGACGAGCTCGGCGAGACCCACCACGGCGGCGAGGCTCTGGCGATAGATCGCGGCGGCGCGGTCGAAGCCGTAGATCGCGCTCAGCGTGAGCAGCGGCTTGTCGATCTCCCACAGCAGCATCGCCGTGCTGGCCGCGGTGCTGCCGAGACCCGGCTTCTCGCGATCGACGATGCAGACATCGTGGCCCAGTGCCGTCAGGTGCTCGGCCGCCAGCGCGCCGGTGATGCCGGCGCCGACCACCAGCACGTCGCAGCGCCGGTCGGCCTCGAGCGGGCGGCGGTCGGGCCGGTCGCCCGGCTGCCACGGCGCTCGGCCGCCGCGCAGGTCGGCATGGGTATCGTGGGAATCGGGCATGGGAGTGCAACGCTCCCGCGCCCGGATTGCTCCCCTTTCGAGGAGGGATCAGCCCTTGCTGGGGTCGATCAGGAACTTCTCGCCCGTCGCGCGCTTGTTGTAGACGGCGATATTGTCGAGCTGGAGCGCCTCCGACAGCGACACCGTCTTGGTGTAATGGCTGGCGAAGGTGGTCTTAAGCTCGGCCGCGACCCGCTCGCGCAGGCGCTGCTGGTCCGCGCGGCCGATCTTCTGGAGGAACGGCGTCAGCAGCCAGCCGCCGATGCCCCAGATCAGGCCGAACGAGCGGTTGAACTCGGTCGGGCCGGTGTCGAGGCTGCCGTAGATATAGACCTGCTTGTGCACGCTGGAGCCGTAGCGGCTGTAGGTCGTGGCCGTCTTGTTGATGGCGATTTCCATGGCCGTCAGGATCTGGCCCGCGAGCTTGCCGCCGCCGATCGCGTCGAAGGCGATGGTGGCGCCGGTCTCGACCAGCGCCTGCGTCAGGTCCTCGAGGAAGCTGGGCGCGGTCGAATCGACGACGTGCCTGGCGCCGATGCCCTTCAGCAGCTTCGCCTGCTCGGCCGAGCGCACGATGTTGACGAGGCCGATGCCGTCCTTGAGGCAGATCTTGTTCAGCATCTGGCCGAGGTTCGAGGCGGCGGCGGTATGGACCAGCGCCTTGTGGCCCTCGCGCTTCATCGTCTCGGTCATGCCGAGCGCGGTCAGCGGATTGACGAACCACGACGCGCCCTCGGCCGCCGTCGTGCCGGCCGGCAGCGGCTGGCAGTCGGTGGCCTTCAGCACGCGATACTGCGTGTACATGGCGCCGCCGACCATCGAGACGGTCTTGCCCATCAGCTTCTGCGCGGCCTCGGACGAGCCTGCCTTGACGACGGTGCCGGCGCCCTCGTTGCCGACCGGCATCGACTGGTCGAGACGCGCGGCGAGGAAGCGCAGCGCGCCCTGCGCGACGGGTGCCGTCACCTTGATGTCGGCGCCCGTGCCGCTCACCGTCGCCTTGCTCATGTCGGCGGGGCCGACCAGCAGGCCGAGATCGGAGGGGTTGATCGGCGAGGCCTGGACCTTGACCACGACCTGGTCGGGACCGGGCTCGGGGACCTCCACCTTGGCCAGCGACAGTTCGAGGGTGCCGCTCTTGGTGATGAGCGAGCGCAGTTCCAGGCCGGTGGTCATTGTGTCGTCTCCGAAGGTTCAGCCCCGCCAGGCTGGCCGGGTCGTCGAGATCGCGAGAATAGCGGAGAACGACACGATGCCCATAGCCACGAAGGCGAACAGGCCGTTGAGGCCCCAGCCCAGCACGTCGAGCGCCAGCAGGCTGCCGCCGCCGGCCACAACGATGCGGGCGAGGTTGGCGCCGACCGGCCAGAACATCTCGCCGGTGCCCTGGCTCGCGAAGTAGAGCGCCATGGCAATGCCGAAGAAGCCGTACACGGGCCCCACGATGTGCAGGTAGGTGCGGCCGGCGGCCAGCGCCACGGGATCGCGCGTGAACAGGCCGAGCCACAGGTCGGGCGCGACCGCTACGACGAGGCCGATCACGGCGGCGATGCCGCCCGCCATGAAGGCGCCGCTCCACGCCATGCGCAGCGCGCGGGCATGCTGCCTGGCGCCGATGTTGGTGCCGACCAGCGCCGTCAGCGCCGCGCCGATGCCGAAGCTGATCGGGACCAGCATGTATTCGAGGCGGCTGCCGATGCCGTAGCCCGCGATCGCGCCGTCGCCCGCGCGGCCGATCAGGCCGGTGACCAGCAGCACCGTGCCGTTGGTCAGGATGACGACGAGGCAGGCGATCAGGCCGACTTTCAGGATGTCGTTGAACGACGTCCAGCGGAAGCCGCCGGCGGGGAAGTGCAGGCGCAGCGCCGCATGCGGGCCGATCAGGCGGAACAGCATCCACAGCGCCGCCAAGGTGAAGCAGATCACGGCCGAGGCCGCCGGCCCCTGGATGCCGAGCCGCGGCAAGCCGGCCCAGCCGAGGGTCAGCGCGCCGCACAACGGGATCTGCACCGCCGCTGCCGCGACCAGCGCGTAGCCCGGCGTCTTCATGTCGCCGGTGCCGCGCAGCACCGAGGCCATCGAGTTGGCGATCCAGTGCGCGAGGCAGCCGAGGAACAGCACGTTGGCGAAGCTGACCGCGCGCTCGAGCGCGGCACCGCTGCCGCCCAGCGCGCCGAAGATCGAGCGGCCGAAGCCCACGAAGGCGATCGCGAACAGCGCCGCCATGCCGAGCGCGATCGCGAGCCCGTGCGCGGCGGCGGCCTCGGCGCCGGCCCGGTTGCCCGACCCCAGCGCGCGCGCCACCGAGGACGAGATGCCGCCGCCCATCGCGCCGGCGGACATTTGGCCCAGCGCCATCTGCGCGGGGAAGACCAGCGCCAGGGCCGCGAGATCGACGAGGCCGAGCTGGCCCACGAAGAAGGCGTCGCCGATGCTGACGAGGCTCTGCATGGCCACGTTCAGCACGTTGGGCGCGGCAAGGGCAAGGATGGTGGGCACGATCGGCCCGCTCAGCATCATCTGCCGGCGTTCGGAGGGGGTCATGCGGATATTGGTAGCATGATGCCACCAGTTCCCACGCAAGTTTGTCTCATGCGGGCATCAGGCTCATTGCTGGGACCGCGCCACTCCAGTGGCGCTCTTCTCTTGAGCATGAGCGCCACTGGATTGGCGCGCTCCCAGCGAAGCATGAAGTTTATGACCCCTCCGTCCGCGCAGGCGCGGACACCTCCCCCTCTGAAGGGGGAGGCAAGCTCTTCGACCTTCCTCCCCATTCAGATGGGGAGGTGGCGGCGTCTTACGCCGACGGAGGGGTCAAGCGGGCCGCGCTCATTGCTGGGACCGCGCCACTCCAGTGGCGCTCTTCTCTTTGCGCATGAGCGCCACTGGAGTGGCGCGGTCCCAGCGAAGCGTGGGTCAGGTCGGCGCGAGCCACTTGTCGAAGTCGGCGAGGGCCCGCACCGCCATCGCCTGTTTGCGTTCCTTGCCCTTGAAGCTGCCTTCGATCGGCGGGAACAGGCCGAAGTTGACGTTCATCGGCTGGAAGGTGGTGGCGTCGGCGCCGCCGGTGATGTGGCCGAGGATCGCGCCCATCGCGGTCGTGTTGGGCGGCGGGTGCTGCGTCTTGCCCAGCCGCTCGGCGGCGGCAAACCTTCCGGCCATCAGGCCGACGGCGGCGCTCTCGACATAGCCCTCGCAGCCGGTGATCTGTCCCGCGAAGCGCAGGCGCGGCATCGCCTTCAGGCGCAGCGTGTCGTCGAGCAGGCGCGGGCTGTTGAGGAAGGTGTTGCGGTGCAGCCCGCCCAGCCGCGCGAACTCCGCGTTCTGCAAACCGGGAATGGTGCGGAAGATGCGCGTCTGCTCGCCGTGCTTCAGCTTGGTCTGGAAGCCCACGATGTTCCACAAGGTGCCGAGCGCATTGTCCTGGCGCAGCTGCACGACCGCCCACGGCCGGCGATCGGTGCGCGGATCGCGCAGGCCGACCGGCTTCATCGGGCCGAAGCGCAGGGTCTGCGGACCGGTCGAGGCGATCACCTCGATCGGCTGGCAGCCGTTGAAGTAGGGCGTGCTGGCTTCCCACTCCTTGAATTCGGTCTTGTCGCCCGCGAGCACCGCGGCGACGAACGCCTCGTATTGCGGCTTGTCCATCGGGCAGTTGATGTAGTCCGCGCCGTCGCCGCCGGGGCCGCCCTTGTCGTAGCGCGACTGCTTCCACGCGATCGACATGTCGATGCTCTCGTGATGCACGATCGGCGCGATCGCGTCGAAGAAGGCGAGCTCGGCTTCGCCCGTCACCTTGGCCACCGCTTCGGCGAGCGCCGGCGAGGTGAGGGGACCGGTGGCGAGGATGACGCTGTCCCAGTCCTCGGGCGGCAGGCCCGCGACTTCCTCGCGGCGCAGCTCGACCAACGGATGGGCGAGCAAGGTCTCCTGGACGAAAGCGGAGAAGCCGTGGCGGTCGACGGCGAGCGCGCCGCCCGCCGGCAGCTTGTGCGTATCGGCCGCGCGCATGATCAGCGAGCCGGCACGGCGCATCTCCTCGTGGATCACGCCCACGGCATTGTTCTGCGCGTCGTCGGAGCGGAAGGAGTTGGAGCAGACCAGCTCGGCCAGGTTCTCCGTCAGGTGGGCTTCGGTGCCGCGCACCGGCCGCATCTCGTGCAGCACCACCGGCACGCCCGCCGACGCGAGCTGCCACGCGGCCTCGCTGCCCGCGAGCCCGCCGCCCACAACATGGACCGGCTGGATGCTTGACGTCATGACCCTCGACCTGAAACCGTGCGCCTCCTTATATGGGAGAACGCTCGATGGCCAACAAGTTTCACAATCCCAAGTCGGTGACGCTGGCGGGCAAGTATGCGCTGGGCTGCGAGGTGCCGGCCGGTGCGCGGCTGATGTTCGTGTCGGGCCAGGTCGGCCTCGACGGCGCGGGCAAGCTCGCCGACGGCATCGAGGCGCAGTGCGACCAGGTCTGGAAGAACATCGGCGAGGTGCTGAAGTCGGCCGGCATGGACTATGGCGACATCGTCAAGATGACGACATTCCTGACCGACAGCCGCTTCATCGCCGCCAACCGCACGGTGCGCGACAAGTACGTCAAGGAGCCCTATACGGCCTCGACGCTTCTCATCGTGCAGGGGCTTGCCGATCCGTCGATGCTGGTCGAGATCGAGGTGACGGCCGCCAAGGCCTGATCATGGTCGATCGGCTCAAGGTCGCGCTGGCGCAGCTCAATCCCAAGGTCGGCGACGTCGCCGGCAATCTCGAGAAAGTTCGTGGCGCGCGCAGGCTTGCGAAGGAGCAGGGCGCCGACCTCGTGCTGACGTCCGAACTGGTCCTCGCGGGCTACTTCCCCGAGGATCTCGTGCTGAAGCCCGCCTTCGTGCGGCGCTGCCGCGAGGCGGTCGAGGCGTTGCGGGCCGACACGCGCGACGGCGGGCCGGCGGTGTTCGTCGCCACGCCGTGGGCCGAGGACGACAAGCTCTACAACGCCATCGTCTGTCTCGACAAAGGCGAGATCGTCGGCAAGCGCTTCAAGGTCGACCTGCCGAACTACGGCGTGTTCGACGACAAGCGCGTGTTCGCGCCCGGCCCGATGCCGGGCCCGCTGGTGTTCAACGGCGTGCGCATCGGCGTGCCGATCTGCGAGGATGTGTGGACCGCCGACGTGGTCGAGTGCATCGCCGAGACCGGCGGCGAGATCCTGCTGGTGCCCAACGCCTCGCCCTACGAAGTCGGCAAGACGGACGTGCGGGTGCAGTTGGGCGTGCAGCGGGTCGTCGAGAGCGGCCTCCCGTTCGCCTATCTCAACCAGGTCGGCGGGCAGGACGAGGTCGTCTATGACGGCGGCTCGTTCGTGCTGGGCGCCGACCGCGCGCTCAAGGCCAAGCTCGCCTCGTTCCGCGAGGAAGTGGCGACCGTCGAGTTCCGCCGCGGCCAGAAGGGCTGGGATTGCCTGCCGGCCGGCGTGGCGCCGGCGCTGAGCGACATCGAATCGATCTACCAGGCGATGATGCTGGGCCTGCGCGATTATGTGAACAAGACGGGCTTCCCGTCGGTCGTGATCGGCCTGTCGGGCGGCGTCGATTCGGCGATCACCGCGGCGGTGGCGGCGGACGCGCTGGGGCCCGGCCGGGTGCACACGATCATGATGCCGTCGCCCTATACCAGCCGCGAGTCGCTGGAGGACGCCAAGGCCTGCGCCGAGGCGATGGGAATCAAATACGAGATCGTGAGCATCGAGCCCGCGATGAACGCCTTCCGCCAGATGCTGACGCCGCTGTTCGGCAACCGGGCCCCGGATGTGACCGAGGAGAACATCCAGAGCCGCGCGCGCGGCGTCACCCTGATGGCGGTGTCGAACAAGCTCGGCGGCATGGTGGTGACGACGGGCAACAAGTCGGAGATGGCGATGGGCTACGCCACGCTCTACGGCGACATGTGCGGCGGCTTCAACGTGCTGAAGGACGTCTACAAGACCACGGTGTTCGACCTCTGCCGCTGGCGCAACGGGCACTTCCCCGACGGTGCGATGGGAAACAGAGGCGCGGTGATCCCCGAGCGTATCCTGACCAAGCCGCCCTCGGCCGAGCTGCGGCCCGACCAGAAGGACGAGGATTCGCTGCCGCCGTACCCGGTGCTCGACGCGATCCTGCGCGGCCTGATCGAGCGCGACCTGTCGGCCGAGGAACTCGGTCGCGAAGGCTTCGATCGCGCAACCGTCGACCGTGTTTGGCGTTTGCTGGAGGCTGCGGAGTACAAGCGGCGTCAGGCGCCACCCGGTGTGAAGCTGACGTCGCGGCTCATCAGCAAGGAGCGGCGCTATCCCATCGTCAATGGATTCCGAGGATGACCCGGTGAAGAGGCAGGAGAGCCCGAGCTCGATCGAGGCGCTCGCCCGCCGACTCGGCCCGGGCGTGATCACCGGCGCGGCCGACGACGATCCCAGCGGCATCGCCACCTACTCGCAGGCCGGTGCCCAGGTCGGGGTCGGCCTGCTTTGGACGATCGTCATCACCTGGCCGATGATGGTCGCCGTCCAGTCGATCAGCGCGCGCATCGGGCGTGTCACCGGCAAGGGGCTGGCGTCCAACATGATGGCGGTCTTCCCGGGATGGCTGGTGAAGCTGCTGATCGGCCTCCTATTCATCGCCAACACGATCAACATCGGCGCCGACGTCTCGGCCATGGGCGCCGCCGCCGGCATGCTGGTCGGCGGCGGAGGGCACGTCTTCACCGTGGTCTTCGCGCTGCTCTCGCTGCTGGCGGTCGTGCTCATTCCCTATCATCGCTATGTCCGCGTGCTGAAGTGGCTGACCTTCTCCCTGTTCGCCTATGTCGGCATCGTCTTCACGGTCCATATCGACTGGCCTGCGGTGATCCAGGGCGCCTTCGTGCCGAAGTTCGACAAGTCGGGCGACACGCTGACTCTGATCGTCGCCATCTTCGGCACGACCATCAGCCCCTATCTCTTCTTCTGGCAGAGCGCGCAGGAGGTCGAGGAGGAGGAGGCCGATCCCGAGGCGGCGCCGCTGCTCGAGAAGCCGCAGCAGGCCTCGCGCGAGCTGAACCGCATCGGCTGGGAGACGTGGCTCGGCATGGGCGCGTCCAACCTCGTGGCCTTCTTCATCATGCTGACCACGGCCGTCACGCTGCACGCGAACGGCCACACCGACATCCAGTCGACCCAGCAGGCGGCCGAGGCGCTGAGGCCGATCGCCGGTCCCGCGGCTTTCCTGCTGTTCAGCCTGGGCATCATCGGCACCGGCCTTCTCGCCGTGCCGGTGCTGGCGGGCTCGTCGGCCTACGCGGCCGGCGAGGTGTTCAGCTGGCCCACCGGCCTGGAGCGCCGGCCGGACGAGGCCCGTGCCTTCTATGGCGTGATTGCCGCGGCGATCGTGCTGGGCATCGCCGTCGACCTCTCGCCGCTCGACCCGATCAAGGCGCTGTTCTGGAGCGCGGTGGTGAACGGCGTGATCGTCGTGCCGATCATGGTGGCGCTGATGATCGTCGGCTCGAGCAAGGCCCAGATGGGGCAGTTCGTCGCGACCCGCGGCCAGCGCCTCTTCGGCTGGCTAGCCACCGTCATGATGGGCGCCGCCGCGGTCGCGATGTTCTTCCTGATGTGATATCGCTCAATGTGCAGTTGAGTGGTCCGGGAGAGCGTTGAAATGAATCGGTACGGCAGGCGCGCTTTTGTGCTGGCGTCCGGCGCGGCGGCGGTCGTGCGTCCGGCCTCCGGCCAGCCGATGCCCAGTGCGCCGCCTGCGGCCGACCTGCTCGCGCGCAGGTTGTTCTTCTCCGCGCCGGATCACGGCGACGCCGTCCTCAGCCCCGACGGCAGCAAGCTCGCTTTCCTCGCGCCGGTCGACGGCGTGCAGAACGTCTGGGTCGCCCCGGTCGGCGACATGCCGGCCGCCAAGGCGCTGACCAAAGCGACGGACCGTGACGTGTTCGACCGCGTGTGGTGGCCGCAGGACGACCGGCACATCGTCTACTTCCGCGACAGGGCCGGCGACGAGAACTGGCAGGCGCATGCCGTCGACATAGAGAGCGGCGAGAGCCGCGCGCTGTCGCCCGAGGGCGCGCGCTGTTTCGTGCAGCAGGTCTCCGCGCGCTTCCCCGGCGAGCTGCTGCTCGCGCACAACCAGCGCGACAAGAGCCACTTCGATCTCTATCGCGTGAACGTCGCCAGCGGCGAGAGCGCGCTGGTCTTCGAGAACAACGCCTATGCCGACCTGTTCACCGACACGCGCTTCCGCGTCCCCTTCGGCATGCGCTACCGCGAGGGCGGCGGCTGGGACATGGTGAAGACGCAGGGCCAGGATGCCGGCAAGGTCTATCGCGCCGTGCCCATCGACGACCGCTACTGCACCGAGCTGCTGGCGGCGTCGGACGACGGGAAGTACTTCTACTGGCTCGACTCCAAGGGTCGCGAGAGCGCCGCGGTGGTGGCCGAGGAAGTGGCCACCGGCAAGCAGCGCGTGCTGGTCGAGAACCGCTCGGCCGACTTCAGCGAGCCGATCTTCGATCCGGTGAAGATGACGCCGATCGCGGCGTCGCTGATCTACACCAGGCGGCGCTGGTATCCGATCGATCCGTCGGTCGCGCCCGACGTCGACCGCATCCAGGCCTCGATCGACGGCGACGTCACCGACTTCGGCCTCTCGAACGACCGCGAGAACTGGGTGATCTACGCCGAGCCGGCGCAGAAGCCCGGCCGCTACTTCCACTACCGCCGCAAGGACCGCAAGGCCGTGCCGCTGTTCTCGGCGCGCGCCGGGCTCGACGAGGCGCGGCTGGTGAAGATGGAGCCGGTGGTGATCCCGACGCGCGGCCAGTTGCGGCTGGTGAGCTACCTGACGCGCGGCGTCGGCAGCGAGATGGGCCAGCCCGGACCGATGGTGATGCTGGTGCACGACGGTCCGTGGACGCGCGTGCTGCCGGAGTTCAACCCCTTCCACCAGTGGCTCGCCAACCGCGGCTACAACGTGCTGAGCGTCAACTTCCGCGGCTCGACCGGCTTCGGCAAGAAGATCGCCAACGCCGGCGACGGCGAATGGGGCGACAAGATGCAGCACGACCTGCTCGACGCGATGGAGTGGGCCAACAACGAGCGCATCTCCGACGAGCTGCGCATCGCCATCGCGGGCGCGGGCTATGGCGGCTATGCCGCGCTGATGGGCGGCTGCCTGACGCCCGATCGCTTCGCCTGCGCCATCGACTTCGGCGGCATCACCGACCTCGTGGCCCTGTCGGGCACGGGGCCGGCCTACCAGAAGCCGCTGGCGCCCAGCCTCAAGGTGCGGATGGGCGCCGACGGGACCAGCGAAGAGGGCCGCCGGTTCCTGGCGTCGCGCTCGCCGCTCACCTATGTCGACAGACTGAAGTGCCCGCTGCTGGTCGCCCACGGCGCCAACGACGTGCGCGTGCCGGTGGCGCAGTCCGACGCCTTCGTGGCGGCGATGCAGAAGAACAAGCAGCCGGTGACCTATGTCGTCTATGGCGACGAGGGCCATGTCTTCCATCGCGCCGTCAACCGCATCTCTCTCGCGGCGATCGCCGAGACCTTCCTGGCCGAGAACCTCGGCGGCCGTGCCGAGCCGGTGGGCGACGCGCTGAAGGACGCCAATCTCGAGTTCCGTGCCGGCCGCGAGTTGATCAAGGGGCTGGGATGAAGCTCTATTCCGGTCCGCTCAGCATGTTCGGTGATGGTGCCGTTCGAGATGAAGACGCTCTACCAGCCCAAGCATCCCGAGGTGGCGCGCATCAATCCCAAGCGCCAGGTGCCGGTGCTGGTCGACGGCGACCTCGAGATCTTCGACTCGACGCAGATCTTCGAATATCTCGAGACGATTGCGCGCGCGTCAGCTCGAGATGATGTCGGACGAGGTCTACTTCCCGCCGATCGTCCGGCTGATGGGGTTGCAGCAGACGCCCGACGATCCGGCCGCGGTCGAGGCGCGGGCGCTACATGGCGCAGCTGTTCGGCGCGCGCATGACGGCGCCGATGGGCGACACCCATCCGCCCGCGGTCGCGACGGTGGCCGGCGCGATGGGCCGTTACCTGCTGTCGCAGGAGCGGCCGCTGCCGCCGTTCCTGGCGAGGCTCACGGCTTGACGGTCTTGCCCAGCGTCTTCTCGTAGACGTTCAGGATCGTCGAGCTGTCGTTGTTGCCCATGCCCATCTTGCGCGCCATGCGCTGGAGGTTGTGGGTGGCCGAGCCCAGCGGCAGCGGCACGTCGAGCTCGTCCGCGAGTTCCATCGCCAGGTGCAGGTCCTTGTGGGCGAGGTTGAGCGCGAAGGAGGGCGGCGAGAACTTGCCCGACAGAGCGCGCTCGGAGAACGCCTTGAAGATCGACGAGTTGCCGCTCGAGCTCGCGATCACCTGCACGAGCTTGGCGGGATCGAGGCCGGCCGTGACGCCCAGCATCATCGCCTCGGAGGCGGCGGCGGCGTTGCAGAACGCCATCATGTTGTTGCACAGCTTGGCCACCGTGCCGGTGCCGAGCGGGCCCATGTGGATCACGTTGGCGCTGAAGGACTGGAGCACCGGCAGGGCGTCGTCGAACGCCTTCCTGTCGCCGCCGACCATGATGGCGATGGTGGCGTTCTCCGCGCCCACCGTGCCGCCGCTCACCGGCGCATCCAGCATGGCGATGCCCTTCGCGGCCATCGCCGCGCCGATCTTCTTCACCATCGAGGGCGCGTTGGTCGACAGGTCGATATAGGTCTTGCCCTTGGCGATATTGGCCAGGATGCCGTTGTCTCCGAGGGTCACAGCCTCCACATCCTTGGGCATGGGAAGCGAGGTCATCACCACGTCGGCGTCGCGCGTGACGTCCGCTATCGACTTGCCGGCGGTGGCGCCGAGGTCGGTGCAGGTCTTCACGGCGGCCGGGTTGAGGTCGAACACCGTGACGGCGTGGTTGCTCTTCTTGATGAGATTGCGGCACATGGGTCCGCCCATGTTGCCGACGCCGATATATCCAACCTTCATGGCTTCCTCCGGGGATGGTGCACGGCGCCGACTATACGCCAGCCGGAGGAGCGCGTGAGCGACCGCGAGCGCGCCCGCGCGCTTTCCCGGGTGAAATGGGCCGCCGGCATTCTGCTGGTCGGCACGGCCACGCTCTATGCCGTCGCGCGGCACTACGAGCCGAGCCACTGGGCCTGGGGCTATGTCGCGGCGTTCGCCTCCGCCGCGACGGTGGGCGGGCTCGCCGACTGGTACGCGGTGGTGGCGCTGTTCCGCCGGCCGCTCGGCCTGCCGATCCCGCACACCGCGATCATCCCGCGCAACCACGAGCGCATCGCCGACAATCTCGGCAGCTTCATCGAGACCAACTTCCTGGCCCCCGAGGCGGTCGAGAAGAAGCTGGGCGAGGTCGACTTCGCCGCCCAGATCGCCGACTGGCTGGGCAATGCGGAGCGCAGCGCCGCCCTGGCGGGCTTCACCACGCGGCTGCTGCCGCAGGTGCTGACGGCGATCGACCAGTCGGGCCTGCGCCGCTTCCTCGGCGCCCGCGTGCGCGCCGAACTGGAGCGCATCGAGCTGGCGCCGCTCGGCGGCAACCTGCTGGCGGCGCTGATGGAGACGGGCCGGCATCAGCGCCTGCTGAACGAGCTGCTGGGCGCGCTCGACCGGATGCTGACCAACGAGGAGACGCTGAAGGCCTTCCGCGAGAAGATCCGCGCCGAACTGCCGGCGCTGTTCAACCTCTACCGCGCCGATGCCTATCTCCTCCGCAAGATCGTGGCCTCGACCTCGTCCTTCATCGAGGAGGCGCGCAAGGATCCCGACCATCCGCTGCGCCGCGAGTTCGACGGCTTCGTCGCGGCCTTCGTCGAGCGCCTGCGCACGTCGAAGGACTTCGCGCGGCGTGCCGAGAAGCTGAAGCGCGATCTGCTGGCCCGCCCCGAGGTCACGACGCTGGCCGACGGCGCCTGGGACAGCGTGCGTTCCTTCATCGAGAAGGATGCGATCAGCGAGAAGTCGCAAATCCGTCGCCAGCTTGAAACGATCCTGGTCGACATGGGCCGCCAGCTCGGCCGCGATCCCGCCATCGGGATCGAGATCAACCGCGGTATCGTGCGGCTGCTGGGCGACTTCGTGCAGAGCCAGAAGAGCGGCGTCGGCCGCTTCATCGCCGACCAGGTGAAGGGCTGGGACATCGACGTCCTGATCGGCCGCATCGAGCTCACGGTCGGCCGCGACCTGCAATATATCCGCTTCAACGGAACCTTGATCGGCGGCCTGGCGGGTTTGGCCTTGCACGCCGTCGATCAGGGGATGAAGCTCTGGCCGTAACACAGAGGAGGTTCAGATGGCCGACCCGACCAAGACCTTCACCGACATGTTCAAGTCGCTCGGCGACCAGCTCAAGGTCCCCGCGTTCGACATGAACAAGATCATGGAACACCAGCAGAAGAACATCGACGCCATGGCCCGTTCCTGGCAGGCGGTCGGTGCCGGCGCACAGGAGATCGCCCGCAAGCAGCGCGAGATCTTCGACGCTGCGGTCAAGGACATCACCGCGCTGGCGCAGGAGTACAAGCCCGGCGGCTCGGCGCAGGACGCTGCGGTGAAGCATGCCGAGTTCGCCAAGAAGGCGATGGAGGCCGCGATCGCCAACACCCGCGACATCGCCGATCTCACGCGCAAGTCGGCCGGCGAGGCGCTCTCCGTCGTGCATGAGCGGATGAAGGAGTCGCTCGACGAGATCCGCTCGAGCCTGGAGAAGAAATAGGCCTCGATGGATCGCTTCTGGCTCAAGAGCTACCCGCCGGGCGTGCCGGCGGACATCGACCCGTCGGTCTATCCCAGCCTCGTCGCGCTGCTCGAGGAGAGCTTCGCGAAACATCGCGACGCGCGCGCCTATGTCTGCATGGACAAGGCGCTGACCTTCGGCGAGATCGATGCCCTGTCGCAGGCGCTCGGCGCCTGGCTGCAGGGCAGGGGCCTGAAGCGGGGCGCGCGCGTCGGCATCATGATGCCGAACGTGCTGCAATATCCGGTGGCGGTGGCGGCGGTGCTGCGTGCCGGCTTCGTGGCCGTGAACGTCAACCCGCTCTACACCGCGCGCGAGCTCGAGCATCAGCTGAAGGACTCCGGCGCCGAGGCGGTGATCGTGCTGGAGAACTTCGCCTCGACCTTGCAGGAGGCGATCGGCGGCTCCGCCGTGAAGCATGTGATCGTGGGCACGATGGGCGACCTGCTGGGCTTTCCCAAGGGCCTGATCGTGAACCTCGTGGTCCGGTACGTGCGCAAGCTGGTGCAGCCTTTCAGCCTGCCGGGCCACGTCGCCTTCAACGACGCGATCGCCCAGGGACGCGCGATGACGCTCGACCGGCCCGATCTCGGCCCCGACGACGTGGCGGTGCTGCAATACACGGGCGGCACCACCGGAGTGGCCAAGGGCGCGACCTTGCTGCATCGCACGGTGGTGGCGAACCTGCTGGCCTCCGAGGCGTGGATGCAGCCCGGCCTCAAGCGCAAGAACCTCCAGGGCCAGTTCACCATCGTCTGCGCGCTGCCGCTCTATCACGTGTTCGCGTTCATCACCTGCGGCCTGCTCGGCATGCGCACCGGTGCGCTGAACATCCTGATTCCCGACCCGCGCGACCTCAAGGGCACGATCAAGGAGCTGGCGAAGTACCACATCAACATCTTCCCGGGCGTTAACACCCTGTTCAACGGCCTGGCCCACCAGCCCGATTTCGCCAAGCTCGACTTCTCGGGTCTCGCCATCACCAACGGCGGCGGCATGGCGGTGCAGGAAGTGGTGGCCAAGAACTGGCTGGCGATCACCGGCTGTCCGATCGTGGAGGGCTACGGCCTCAGCGAGACCGCCGCGGGCGTCACCTGCAATCCCACCGACTCCGAGGAATACACCGGCACCATCGGCTTGCCGATGCCCAACGTCGAGGTGCGCATCCTCGACGACGACGGCAACGACGTGCCGCTCGGTCAGTCGGGCGAGATCGCGATCAGGGGGCCACAGCTCATGCAGGGCTACTGGCAGCGTCCCGACGAGACGGCGAAGGTCATGACCGCCGACGGCTTCTTCAAGTCGGGCGACATTGGCGTGATGGACGCGCGCGGCTACGTGAAGATCGTGGATCGCAAGAAGGACATGATCGTCGTCTCGGGCTTCAAGGTCTTCCCCAACGAGATCGAGGCCGTCGTGTCCGGCTTCCCCGGCGTGCTCGAATGCGCGGCGATCGGCGTGCCCGACGCGAAGTCGGGCGAGGCGGTGATGCTGTTCGTGGTCAAGAAGGATCCGGCGCTCACCAAGGAGGCGCTGGAGGCGTTCTGCGCCCGTGAGTTCACCGGCTACAAGCGGCCCCGGCATATCGAGTTCCGCGCCTCCCTGCCCAAGACCAACGTCGGCAAGATCCTGCGCCGCGAGCTGCGCGACGAGGTGCTGAAGCAGCAGAAAGCAGCCTGAATCACGCAGGCTGCGTGCAACCGCAAACCCTCCTCCGCGTTGCCGGTCAGGTGAATTCGGAGGATGTGGGATGACCCCTTCAAAGATGATTTTCGCGATGGCCATCGGCCTGTCGGCCGCCGCCTGTTCGACCTACACGACGACGACAGCGGTCGCCCCCGCGCCGGTGGTGAGCGGCTCGCAGCAGGCCTGCGTCGACTACGGCTTCACGCCGGGGACGGACGCCTATGATCGCTGCGTGAGTCGCGAGCACGAGGCCCGCCTGCGCGGCCGCGTCGCGGTCGGCTACGCCGACGCGCAGCTCGCCGAGGATGCCCGCGCCGCCTGCTATTCCTACGGGCTGGAGCCGGCGACGCCGCGCTACGACCGCTGCGTCGGCCGGGAGATCGATGCCCGCCGTTATCGCGACTCGACGACGACCGTCTATGTCCCGGCGGCCGGCACGACGACCACCTATACGACGGTCTACACGCCGCCGGCCGCTCCGCCGCCCACCCCGTATGTCGAAACCAGAAATTCCAATACGGCCGGCGTTCAGGCCTTTAGGGACGAGTACGGTTTCCGCTATGATGCGGAAGGAAACCGGCTCGATCGCAACGGGAACATCATCAGCCCGCAGTCGACGCAGCCTTAGGGGGATTGATGGCGGCACCGCGTTCGTTGGCCTTTGTTCTTGCGGGTTTGGCGATCACGGGGTGCAGCAACGTCCTGCCGAAGCCTGAATACACGTATGTAAAGACGCCGCCGGCCATCCGGACATTGCCGGATGGCACCAAGGTCGACGACCGCGGCTACCATCTCGATGCGGACGGCTATCGCCTCGACCGCAGAAGCAAGATCATCGGCGAGGTCGAGTACGACGCCAAGGCGCAGAGCACCGTGTCGTCGAACGCCGTCGCGGGCTACTACATCAGCAGCGAGAACAGGGTCGCCGGCGGCACGGTCGCCGTGCCGAGCGAGGGTGCGGGCGCCGGGGCCTTGCCGACCAGCGCCTCCTATACGACGACCTCGACCTCGAACGTGCCGCGTGGCACGTCGAACGTGCCGTACGCGGTGCCGTCCACCGCGCCGGCGACGACGACGCCAGTTCCCCTGGCGCCGCCGGCCACCCGCTAGTCGCGGGCGGCTCCAGCTACTCGATCTTCACGCCGGCGGCCTTGATGACCGGCGCCCACTTGGCGATCTCGTCGTGGATGAACTTCGCCGTGCGCTCGGGCGTCGTGTCCGTGGTGGGCACGGCGGCGATGTCCTTCAGGAACTTCACCATGTCGGGATCGGCCATCATCTTGCGCGCGGCCTGATCGACCGTGTCGACGACGGGCTTCGGCACGCCGGCCGGTCCGAGGATCAGGTTGAACGTATAGGCCTCGTAGCCCTTCACCCCCGCCTCGATCATGGTCGGAACGTCCGGCGCGATCTCGGCGCGCTTGGAATAGGCATAGGCCAGGATGCGCGCCTTGCCGGTCTTGTGGAGCTGCAAGGTCGTGCTGAAGGTCTCGAACATCCAGGCGATCTGGCCCGACATCATGTCGTTCAGCGCCGGCATCGAGCCCTTGTAGGGCACGTGCTCGACGTCCAGGCCGCCGACCTCGCGCTTGAAGTACTCGGCGGCGAGATGAAGGATCGAACCGGCGCCCGAAGAGCCGTAGGAATACTTGCCCGGGTTCTTCTTCATCAGCTCGACCAGGCCCTGCACCGTGTTCGGCATGTCGGGGCGCACGACCAGCACTAGCGGGTTCACGCAGATCGAGGCGAGCGGGGTGAAGTCCTTCACCGCGTCGTAGAGAGGCTTAACGAAGGCCGTCGGGTTGATGGCGTGCGTCGACGACGGCGCGCAGAGCAGGGTATAGCCGTCGGGCTTGGCGTTCTTGACCTCCACCGCACCGATCGAGCCGGCGGCGCCGGCCTTGTTGTCGACCACCCAGGTCTGGCCCATGATCGTGCCCATCTTCTCGGCCGCCTTCCGGCCGATGATGTCGGTCGGGCCGGCCGGCGCGAACGGGATCACGAAGCGGATCGGATGATCGGGATACTTCGTCTGCGCGCGGGCGGCGCCCGGAAGGATCGACGGGGCGGCAACGGCGGCCAGGCCCGAAGCGAGAAGATGACGGCGCTTCATTTCACAACTCCCAATGTCTCGTTGAACAGTTCGATCATGGCGTTCCAGGAACGCCGGTCGGTGGCCTCGTGGTAGTAGAAGCCCTTCATGCCGCGTGCGTCCGCGGCAGGATTGGTGAAACTGTGGCCGGCGCCGCCATAGAGCTGGAGGCGCCAGTCGCAGCCGGCGGCCTGCATCTCCTTCTCGAAGGTCGCGCGCTGCTCGCGCGGGATCAGCGGATCCTCGGCGCCGATGCAGACCAGCACCTTGCCCCGAATGTTCCTGGCGTCCTGCGGGCGCGTGGTGGCGAGGCCGGAATGGAAGCCCACGATCGCCTTCACGTCGCTGCCGCTGCGGCCGACTTCGAGCGCGGTCGTGCCGCCGAAGCAGTAGCCGATGACGGCGAGCTTTGAGGGATCGACCTCGGGCCGGTTGGCCAGCGTCTCGAGTGCCTTGTTGGCGCGCACGCGGATGCCGGTCGGATCGGCGCGCCACGGCGCCAGCCGCGTCATCGAGTCGGACGGATTGGCGAGCGGCTTGCCGTCGCCGTAATAGTCCATGGCGAACGCGGCATAGCCCAGGCCCGCGAGACGGGCGGCGATCTTCTTGGTGTGGTCGGTGAGGCCCGGTCCCTCGTGGCAGACCAGAATGCCGGGGCGCTTGCCCGGACGTGCTTCGTCCACGGCGAACTGGCCGATCATCCGTGCCCCGTCGGCACTGTACTCGATGTCTTCGACGCGCATCCCGTCCCCCAAACGGGTTGCACACTAGCTGAGACAGCTTGACCCGCCAATCCACCAAAGCCACACGTCGGCGATCATGGCTGTCGCCCCCGCGCCGGGGCCGAGGCGCGGTTGCGGGGCGAGACCGCCTGGGATATGGGAAGCGCCCATGTCTTCCCTGTCTCTCCCCGGCGCGCCGCGCGCGCGATGTATCGACGTCTGAGGCCCTCGCGGGCCCCGGTCTGCCGTCGTTTGCCGTCGCATTGGGAGTAGGGCGATGTCCCTCGTATTTTACAACACGCTGTCGCGCGAAAAGGAACCGTTCGTGCCGCTCGATGCGGCGCACATCCGGCTCTATGTCTGCGGCCCGACGGTCTACGACTACGTCCATATCGGCAATGCGCGGCCCGTCGTGGCGTTCGACGTGCTCTATCGCCTGCTGAAGCGGCGCTACCCGCGCGTGACCTACGTGCGCAACATCACCGACATCGACGACAAGATCATGACCCGCGCCGCCGAGGGCGGCGAGACGATCGAGGCGCTGACCGGTCGCATGGGCAAGGCGTACCAGGACGACATGGGGCGGCTGGGAGCGTTGCCGCCCGACGCCGAGCCGCGCGCCACCGAGTATGTCGGACAGATGGTGGCGCTGATCGAGCGGCTGATCGCGCGCGGTCATGCCTATGAAGCCCAGGGCCATGTGCTGTTCAGCGTGCCCAGCATGTCCGACTACGGCCAGCTCTCGCGCAAGCCGCGCGACGAGCTGATCGCGGGCGCGCGTGTCGAAGTCGCGCCGTACAAGAAGGACTCGGCGGACTTCGTGCTGTGGAAGCCGTCGGCCGAGACGCAGGCCGGCTGGCCGAGCCCGTGGGGGCGCGGCCGTCCCGGTTGGCACATCGAGTGCTCGGCGATGAGCGCGGCGCATCTCGGCGAGACGTTCGACATCCATGCCGGCGGTCTCGACCTGATCTTCCCGCACCACGAGAACGAGATCGCGCAGAGCCGCTCGGCGTTCGGTCACGCCATCATGGCGAAGTACTGGATGCACAACGGCTTCCTCAACATCTCCGGCGAGAAGATGAGCAAGTCGCTGGGCAACTTCCTGACCCTGCACGAGATGCTCGACCAGTATCCCGGCGAGGCGATCCGGCTGTTGCTGATGTCGGCGCACTATCGCCAGCCGCTCGACTTCACGCCGGACGGGCTGGCGCGCGCCAAGTCGACGCTCGACAGCTGGTACGGACTGCTGCGCGGCAAGGACGTGGCGGCGGCACCGACGGTGCCGAAGAGTGTCGAGGACGCGCTGTCGGACGATCTCAACACGCCGCTGGCGATCAGCGCGCTGCACCAGCTCACCGATCCGGCCGAGCTGCGCGCCGGCGCCAACGCGATCGGTCTCTTGCAGCAGGATGCCGAGGCGTGGTTCCGCTGGACGCCGGCCGGCGCGTCGGGCCCGAGCGACGCCGAGATCGAGGCCGCGATCGCGGCCCGTCAGGCGGCGCGCAAGGCCAAGGACTTCAAGGAGTCCGATCGCATCCGCGACGACATGAAGGCCCGGGGCGTGATCCTCGAGGACGGCCCCAAGGGCACGACCTGGAAACGCGGCTAGCGCATTCCGATGCGCTGGCGGGCGGCAGCGCCTTCTGAGGCGCGAGAGCCCGCACGGTTCAGAAAATGTGGCGCTGTTCAGCGCTTCTCGAACAGCACGCTTTGGACGGCGCGGCCGAAATAGCCGTCGCGGTCGGCCAGCCGTGCGGCGGCGATGCCGATCGAGTCGGGGCCGGCCCAGGTTTCGGCGTCGAGCAGGATCCACTCGCCGACCGGCTCGCGCGCGAGGCTGAGCGTCAGGTCGGCGTTGATGAACGTCCAGTGCTTGAACGACAGGAAGGCCGACGTGCCGTTGCAGAAGTCGGCGGCGATCGCTGCGCGCATCAGCGGCGACAGCGGCGCGCCCTCGACGATCGGCCGCGCCGCGCGATACCAGATCGCGGCGGGGCCGGGCGTATTGAAGGCGCCCTTCACGTTCCTCATCTCGAGGCCGGAGAGGAACGGCGTGTTGGACATCGCGCCGCCCAGCGCGTCGCCGCCCTGTTCCGGCGGCGGCAGGTCGAGCGGCGGGAAGGGCCGGTCGGTCGGCAGCGCGACCTCGTCCTTGCGGATGCGCAGCGCGCTCGCGCGCACGACTTCCTTGCCGTCCGCGAGCAAGCGGATCGCGGCGAGCTGGATCTTCCTGCCCTCGCGCAGGATCTCGGTCTCGACGGTGAGCGGCGCCACGGGCACGGGGCGCATCAGGTCGACGGTGAGGCGGGCGACGCGCATCGGCACGGCGGCGGGCAGGCGCTCGACCGCCCAGCAGATCAGCGACGCGGGCGCCGCGCCGTGCTGCATGCCGGGGTCCCACGGGCCCGCGGCGAAGGGGCTGGTCTGGACGGTCGCGCCGTCCACTCGAAAGATCGCTTCCATGACGCTCTCTTAGATTTCGTGCCGGTTGCGGGCAATCCCCGGCTGGCCGACAGTGGCGGGGAAAGGAGCCCTGCGATGACCCATATCGCGACCTGGCACGGCAAGGAGATCGCGCGCAGCGACACCACGCGCGAAGTCGACGGCTATCTCTACTTCCCGCGCGAGTCGGTGAAGATGGAGCTCTTGAAGGTCTCGCCCAAGACGGCGAACGACCTCAAGTGCCCGCACGGCGTGCAGTTCTACGACGTGGTCGAGAACGGCAGGACGAGCGCGCGGGCGGCGTGGTCATACGAGGCGCCGCAACCCAGGATGAAGCCGGTCGACCACTGGATCGGCTTCTGGGAAGACGTCGCCGTCGGCTAACAGCCTTTACTTGGCGGGCGTGATCGCCGTGACCAGCAGCGGCGTCGTCAGGCCGATCACCACGTCGCCGACCTTGATCTTCTTCAGCATGTCCTGCTTGGCGATCGAGGTCGCGGCGTAGGTGCGGACTTCGCCGCCGCGGCCGTCGATCAGCGACACCTTGTTGTTGGCGAGGTCGACGGCGACGACGGTCATCGTCAGGCGGCCCATGTCGATGTCGGCCTGGTCGGGCGCCTGGCCTTCCTTGCGCGCTTCCTTCGAGCCCGGGCCCTTCTGGCGCAGGTTCAGCAGGGTCACGACTTCGTTATAGGTGATGTTCACCACCGCGCCGTCCTGGACCGCGGAGAGGTTCACGTTGTCGGCGGTCGCGATGCTCATCAGGCGGCCGTTCGCCGTGGCGAAGGCGATCGTGTGGGTCTCGCTGTCGGCGCTCTCGACGGTGCCGCGCACGGTGACGGTGTTGTTGAACGACACGCCGACGCGCGGCACGGCCTGGATCGGAGCCTGGGCCGACGCAGTTCCGGCCAGGAGCAGCACGGCAACGGCTGCGAGCTTGAGCGAACGGATCATCATCGGCGTACTTCCCCTGAAAGCGATAACGCGCCGGACAATAGCGATTGCCCATGGCCGCGCAACATCGAAGCTGGCTCAACCCATGTGGGCCAGCACCGCCCGGGCGGCCTCCCCGGGCCGGTCGAGATAGGCGAGATGCCCCGCGCCGGGAACGGTCCCGGTGCGCGCGCCCGCGATGCCGGCGGCGAATTTGGCGGCGTAGCTGGGCGGCAGCACGCGGTCCTCGGCGCCCCACAGCAGCAGGGTCGGGGCCGCGATCAGGCCCAGGCGCTTCTCCAGCTTGGTGTTGCCGAGCGGCCAGAAGGCGCGGGCGGCGGCCTCGGCGGCGCGCACCATCTCGATCGGCCATTCGACCGAATTGGCGCCCTCGGGCGGGGCGACCAGCGCCTCCCACTGTTTGGGATCGGCACACATCAGGCCGGCCACGGCATCGCGGCGCTGCGCCCAGGGATCGGTCGC
>JAFEFH010000037.1 GCA_018240695.1 Pseudomonadota bacterium
ACCGCCGACAGGCTGGAGTGGATCGCCCAGGTCGCGAGCGTGCCGAGGATCGCGGCGATCACGTATTCGTCCTGTAAGCCCTCGAGCAGCGCGATGAACGAGGGCGAGGTGCGCAGCGGCTCGATCGCCGCCGTCAGAAGCTTCAGCGACAGCAGCATCAGCCCGAGGCCGGTGGCGACGCGGCCGACATGGCGCGGCTTGTCGGAGTGCGTGGACAGGAAGGTGATGACGCCCGCGCCGATCAGCAGCGGCGACAGGAAGCCGAGGTCGAACGACAGGACCTGCGAGGTCACCGTGGTGCCGACATTGGCGCCCAGCATCACGGCGATGGCGATCGACAGCGAGATCAGGCCGCGGCCGGCGAAGGAGGCGAGCAGCAGCGCCGTCGCCGTGCTCGATTGAAGCACGCCGGTCAGGCCGACGCCGCCGGCAAAGGCGGTGAAGCGGTTGCGCGAGCAGGCGCCGATCGCCCGGCGCAGCGCGGCGCCAAAGGCGCGCGTCAGGCCGGTGCGGACCATGCGCACGCCCCACAGGAGGAGCGCGACGCTGCCGACGACGTTCAGGATGGTGTCTACGCCATGCATCTCGTTCGAATCCTAAGCCTCTACTGCCATCGATGAAAGTTTTTTGACAGTATTATGACGGTGCACTGGACGGATTACGTCCACAGGACGATCATCCGCTCATGTCCACTGCACCGCCTGCTGCCTCCGAGACCGGCGATCCGCTGCTGCTCACGCCGGGGCCGCTCACGACCTCCGCGGCCGTGAAGCAGGCCATGGTCCACGACTGGGGCTCGCGCGATCAGGGCTTCATCGCCATCAACAAGATGGTGCTGGAGAAGATCGTCGAGCTGGCGGGCGGCGAAGGCACGCACATGACCGTGCCGGTCCAGGGCTCGGGCACCTTCGCCGTCGAGGCGATGATCACGAGCTTCGTTCCCAAAATGGGCAAGTTGCTGGTGCTGATCAATGGCGCCTATGGCCACAGGGCGAAGAAAATCGCCGAGATCGCCGGTCGCGCGGTCGCATCCTACGAGACTCCGGAGGATACGCCGCCGGATCTCGGCAAGCTCGACCGCCTGCTGGCCGACGACAAGGCGATCACCCACGTCTTCGCGGTCCACTGCGAAACCACGTCGGGCGTGCTCAACCCGATCGCCGAGACAGCCGCGCTCGTGGCAAAGCACGGCCGGCGCCTGCTGCTCGATTCCATGAGCGCGTTCGGGGCGCTCGAGCTCGACGCCCGCGCGGTGCCCTACGACGCCATGGCCTCGTCCTCGAACAAGTGCCTGGAAGGCGTGCCGGGCCTGGGCTTCGTGGTCTGCCGCAAGGCCGCGTTGGCTGAGTGTAAAGGCAACGCCACGACGCTCGTGCTCGACCTGTTCGAGCAGGCGGAGGGCTTCGCCAAGACCGGCCAGTATCGCTTCACGCCGCCGATTCACGTCATCGTAGCGCTGGGCAAGGCGATCGAGGAGCACGCGGCCGAAGGCGGCGTCGCCGGCCGCGGCAAGCGCTACCGTGAGAACGCCAGGGTGCTGATCGACGGCATGCGGGCCATGGGCTTCCGCACCCTGCTGCCGGATGCGTTGCAGGCGCCGATCATCGTCACCTTCCACATGCCGACCGATCCGAAGTTCGTCTTCCAGCGCTTCTATGACGGGCTGAAGGACCGCGGCTACGTCATCTATCCCGGCAAGCTCACCGTTGCGGAGTCCTTCCGCATCGGCTGCATCGGCCGGCTCTATCCGAAGGACATGAGGGGCGCGCTCGCCGCCGTGCGCGCCGTGCTCGATGAAATGCGGGTCAACAACGGCGGCCCGGCTTTGGCTGCGGAGTAGGACAATGGCACCGGACAGCATCCAGAACGTGAGCGGCTCGATCTCGGTCAACGACCGCAGTTACGCCCTGCCCAAGCGGCCGACCGTGGTCGTCTGCATCGACGGCTCGGAGCCCGGCTATATCGAGGTCGCCGTCGCGGCGGGCCGCGCGCCGTGGTTCGCCAAGGTGCTGAAGAGCGGCACGAACCTGCTGGCGGACTGCGTGGTGCCGAGCTTCACCAATCCCAACAACCTCTCGATCGTCACCGGCCAGCCGCCGTCCGTGCACGGGATTTGCGGCAACTACTTCCTCGATCCCGACTCGGGCAAGGAAGTGATGATGAACGATCCGAAGTTCCTGCGGGTCGAGACGCTGTTTCCCGCGTTCCAGCGCGCCGGCCTGCGGATCGCCGTGGTCACCGCCAAGGACAAGTTGCGCGGCCTGCTGGGCAAGGGGCTGGCGCTGGGACCGGGCAAGGCGTGCAGCTTCTCGTCGGAGAAGTCCGACAAGGCGACGCTTGCCGAAAACGGCATCGAGGACGTGAACGCGCTGGTCGGCCTGCCGGTGCCGGACGTCTACAGCGCGGGCCTGTCGGAGTTCGTCTTCGCCGCGGGCGTGAAGCTGATGGAGCGCGACCGGCCGGAGATCATGTATCTCTCGACGACCGACTACATCCAGCACAAGCACGCGCCCGGCACGCCGGTGGCCAACGACTTCTACGCGATGATGGACGGCTACATGGCCAAGCTCGAGGCGATGGGCTGCACCGTCGTGCTGACCGCCGACCACGGCATGAACGCCAAGTTCGGCACGGACGGCCAGCCCGACGTGATCTATCTCCAGGACGTGTTCGACAAGTGGCTGGGCGCCGACAAGGCGCGCGTGATCCTGCCGATCACCGATCCCTACGTCGTGCATCACGGCGCCCTGGGCTCGTTCGCGGTGGTCTACCTGCCGGCCGGCGTCTCGCACACGGAGATGGCCGCCAAGATCAAGTCGCTGCCCGGCATCGAGGCGGCGCTGACGCGCGAGGAGGCGGCCAAGCGCTTCGAGCTGCCGCCCGATCGCCTGGGCGATCTCGTCGTGGTCTCGACCAAGCACAAGGTGCTGGGCACCTCGGCGGCGCGCCACGACCTGTCGGGCCTGACCGAGCCGCTGCGCAGCCACGGCGGCGTCTCCGAGCAGCATGTGCCGCTGCTCTGCAACGCCGCGCTGAAGGCGCCGGCGGGCGGCCGGGCGTGGCGCAACTTCGATGCCTTCGATTTGGCGTTGAACCTCGTGGCCTGAGGCGCGTTACCTCCTGCGGAGGTGAACCCATGGCCACACAGACCTTGAACGGCGGCTGCCACTGCGGCGCCATCGCGTACAGCATCGACGTCGACCCGGCGGGCGCGATGGCGTGCAACTGCTCGATCTGCAGCAAGCTCGGCGCCATCTGGGCGTTTGCGCCGAAGTCCGCCTTCAAGCTCAAGAAGGGCGAGGGCAAGGCGGGCGACTACCAGTTCAACAAGCACGTGCTGCATCACCGCTTCTGCCCGACTTGCGGCATCGAGAGCTACGCCGAGGGCAAGGGCAAGGACGGGTCGGAGCAGGTCGGCGTTAATCTTCGTTGCGTCGAGGGCATCGACCTGGACAAACTGAAGCCCAAGCAGTTCGACGGCCGCAGCACGTAACGGAGCTGGCGGCCGGCGTCCCAGGAGGAAGCCATGTCCGTCAGCCAAGCCGACAAAGCCAGGAAGTTCCGCGCGCTCCACGAGGCGCTGGGGTCGTTCGTGATCCCCAACCCGTGGGATGCCGGTTCGGCCAAAGTGCTGGCAGGGCTGGGCTTCGAGGCGCTCGCCACCTCGAGCGGCGCCAAGGCCGGCGTGCTGGGCAAGCGCGACGGGCAGGTGACGCGCGAAGAAGCGCTCGCCAACGCCAAGGCGATCGTCGAGGCGACCGATCTTCCGGTCGCCGCCGATCTGGAGAAAGGCTTCGGCGACGGGCCGGACGCGGCGGCCGAGACCATCCGGCAAGCCGCCGGCATCGGGCTGGTCGGCGGCTCGATCGAGGACGCGACCGGCAACAAGGACAAGCCACTCTTCGACATTCCCACGGCCGCCGCGCGTGTCGAAGCGGCGGTGAAGGCTGCCCGCGCGCTGTCCATTCCCTTCGTGCTGACGGCGCGCGCCGAGGGCTTCCTGCGCGGCGTCGCCGACCTCGACGACGTCATCAAGCGTCTCCAGGCCTACGAGGCGGCAGGTGCCGACGTGCTGTTCGCGCCGGGCCTGCCCGACCTCGCGGCGGTGAAGAAAGTCTGCGGCTCGCTGAAGAAGCCGTTCAACTTCATGGTCGGCATCAAAGGCAAGTCGTTCAGCGTGGCCGACCTCCAGGCGGCCGGAGTGAAGCGCATCAGCCTCGCCACCTCGCTCTATCGCGCGGCGATGACGGGTCTGATCGACGCTGCCCGCGAGGTGAAGGACAAGGGCACTTTCGGCTATCTCGACACCTCGATCGCGACGCCCGACCTGAACGGGTTCATGAAGTAAGAGCCGGAAGGTGTTCCACGGCTGGCGGGTGGTGGCGGCGTGCTGCGTCATCGCCGCCGTCGCCTGGGCGCTGGGGACGTTCGGCGCCAGCGTCTATCTCCAGGCCGTGACGGCGGCGCACGGCTGGCCGGTCGCGGACGTGGCCTTTGCCGTCACGCTTTTCTATCTCGTCAGCGCATTGCTCCAGCGCTTCGCCGGCCGCGCCATCGATCGCTGGGGACCGCGTCCGGTGATGCTGTTCGGCACGGTGTCGATGGCGCTGGGCGTCGCCGGGATCGGCCAGATCGTCGAGCGGTGGCAGCTCTATCCGTGCTTCGTGCTGATCGGGATCGCCTGGGCGACGCTGTCGACCACCGGCATTGCCGCCGCCGTCGCGCCGTGGTTCGAGCGCCACCAAGGCCGGTCGATGGCGCTCGCAATCATGGGCGCGAGCCTCGGCGCCGTGATCGGCGTGCCGGTCCTGCAATTCGCCATCCGGCGCTTCGGGCTGGCCGACGGCCTCGCCCTCGTGGCGCTGGGCGCGGCGGCGCTGCTGCTGCCGCTGATCGCGCGTGTGCTGCGCTATCGCGGGCCGCACGACATTGGATTGCAGCGCGACGGCGGCGCGACGCTGGCAGAAGCGCCGCGTCCGCCGGTGACGCCGCCGATCGCGACGGCGGCCAATCGGTCGGTCCTGCTGTGGAGCGCCGCGGCGGCCTTCGCGCTGGGGCTGGCGATGCAGGTCGGCTTCATCACTCATCACGTCACCCTGGCGCAGCCGTTGCTGGGAACGGCGGGTGCCGGTCTGCTGGTCAGCGCCACCGGCGCCTCGGGCTTCGCCGGCCGCCTGATCCTGGCGCGCATCGTCGACCGCACGGACGTTCGGCGGCTCGCGTGCGGCGTGATGATCGCGCAGACCGCCGCGCTGCTGTCGCTGGCGGTGTGGCCGACCGTGCCGGTGCTGATCGCGGCGTCGCTGGTCTACGGCTACGGCATCGGCCACATCACCACCCTGGGGCCGATCGTCGTGCGCCGGGAATTCGGCGCGGCGGCGTTCGGCACGACCTACGGCAAGGCCGCGAGTGTGATCCAGCTGACCTCGGCGTTCGGGCCGGCGGCAATCGGCGTACTGCGCGACACCTTCGGCGGCTACCGGCCGGGACTCGCCATTGCAGCGGGAGTGACCCTGGTGGCCTGCGCAATCCTCCATGCCGGTGGGCGAAAGGCGAGTTGCGCGGAGCAGTCCCATCGGCCATCAACCTCGGATGATTGAGCATTTCGACGTTCTGGTGGTGGGCGCGGGCCTGTCGGGCATCGGCGCGGCCTGGCATTTGCAGGAGCGCTGCCCGGGCCGCAGCTTCGCCATCGTCGAGCGGCGCGAGGCCAGCGGCGGCACGTGGGATCTCTTCCGCTATCCCGGCGTGCGCTCCGATTCGGACATGTACACCTTGGGCTACCGCTTCCGGCCGTGGAAGGAGGCCAAGGCGATCGCCGACGGCCCCTCGATCCTGAGCTACATCCGCGAGGTCGCGCACGACCACGGCATCGACAGGAAGATCCGTTATCAGCACAAGGTCGTCGGCGCGGCGTGGTCGACGCCGGACGCGCGCTGGACCGTCGACCTCGAGGTCGGCCCCGACGCCGAGCGGCGGCAGATCACCTGCGGCTTCCTGTGGATGTGCAGCGGCTACTATTCCTACGACGGCGGCTACCTGCCGGAGTTCGCGGGCATCGAGCGGTTCAAGGGCCGCATCGCCCATCCGCAGAAATGGACCGACGACATCGACTATGCCGGCAAGAAGGTCGTGGTGATCGGCAGCGGCGCGACGGCCGTGACCCTGGTGCCGTCGATGGCGGAGGGCGGCGCCGCGCACGTCACCATGCTGCAACGCTCGCCGACCTACATGGCGATGCGGCCCTCGCAGGACCCGTTCGCCACCAAGATGCGCCGCCGCCTGCCGCTCAGGCTCGCCTACGCCGTGACGCGCTGGAAGAACGTGCTGCTCGGCATGTATTTCTTCCAGATGTGCAAGCGCCAGCCCGAGAGGGTGAAGCAACTGCTGCTGGGCGGCGTGCAGAAGATGCTGGGGCCGGATCACGACATCGCGCACTTCACGCCGCGCTACAATCCGTGGGACCAGCGCCTCTGCCTCGTGCCCGACGCCGATTTCTTCCGCGCCATGCGCCGCGGCAAGGTCGATGTCGTCACCGACCATATCGAGACCTTCACCGAGCACGGCATCCGCCTGAAGTCGGGGAAGGAACTCGAGGCCGATCTCGTGGTGACGGCGACGGGTCTGGCGCTCGTGCCGTTGGGTGGCGCCAGGCTCACGGTCGACGGGCGCGCCGTCGATCTCTCCAAGCACTACATCTACAAGGGCATGATGTATTCCGACGTGCCCAACCTCGCGTCGGTGTTCGGCTACACCAACGCGTCGTGGACGCTGAAGGCCGACCTGGTCAGCGAATATGTCTGCCGCATCCTCAATCACATGCAGCGCAAGGGTCTGCGCATCTGCATGCCGCGCAACGACGATCCGTCGCTGGGCGAGGAGCCGTGGGTCAGCTTCTCGTCGGGCTACATCCAGCGCGCGCTGAAGCACCAGCCCAAGCAGGGCTCGCGGCGACCGTGGAAGCTCTACCAGAACTACGCGCTCGATCTCCTGAGCCTGCGCTTCGGCTCGATCCGCGATCGGGCGATGACTTTTAGGCGCTAGAACTCGGATCACATTGGCAAATTTCGAAAATAGTAGTCGGATTGTGTAATAATACGACTTGAAGTTTATAAGGAATGCCTTATATATGTTTTTCTTCTTCAAGGACGCTACGGCGGATGCGGCGGCCGAGAGCGCAGAGCTGTCTGCGACCGCACCATTGCTGCAGGCCAAACTTCTCGCTTGGTCAGGGCTGCAGATTCAAGGGTCGAGAATGCGCAAGCTTTATCATGGTCAGAACGCCCAAAATTTGTATTTCGACTCAGGTACAGTTGGAGGCTCGAGTGGCTACATCTTCTTCCGGGAATCCCCGACAAGCCCATCGCCGTGGCTGATCATTGCGCTCGGTTCACGGACACCTTCAACTGCCGCGTGCGTTGAAGCACTACGAAGATTCAATGGCTCTTTCGGGGTTTAGAAAATGGCTGACATTGAACGCCGGGCCGGCCTGACCGATCCAATCTTTGAGGTTGGTTATCTCAAAGGAGAGAGTCTGGACGCCAAGCAGATTGCCCACTTTGGGCCGTCTTTTAAAAAGGCTTTCCGGGAATACGCCGAGGGCGACAAAGTGTTCATCATTTTGACGCACGATGGTGACGTGCGGGAAGTCGTCGACGTCAACAGCTCTGGGGAGCGGGGAAAATCTGCGGTGAGACATGACTATGGTAAGGCCGCGAATATGAGGTTTGTGCCTATCCGAGCTTACCGGGCTTTCAGTAAGGGCGCGGTGGATTGGGCAATGCCTATAGACGCGGCCGAGTTGGAGGTCTCCCCTAGGGTAGTCAAGAGGCCGACCGTTACGGGCGATCAGAATGTTTTTGTGTCTTTTGAAAACCCGGATCGGCTGCCGATGGCAGATGCCGATGCGCACGACGTCGGAGTGATCCTGCCAAAGCCTTCTGCCGCAATGCTCAAAGAGGCGCAAGCAGTCGCTGATCGCAGCAAGGGTGCGCACGCAATCGGCGTCTCTCTCGAGAATGCCGTGCCTTCTGCGGAAGGGCGAGCAGCATATCATGAAACCACTGCGGCGGGACGAGCTGCATGGTTTATTCGTTCGGCGCGACAGACCGCGAAACTCTCGCAGGCAGATTTGGCAAAAAGGCTCGATGTTGCGCAAAGCAGAGTTGCCGAGCTCGAAAAGGGATCTGGGTCGCAAGGGCCGACACTCGGACTTCTCGAGCGAATCGCGGATGCATGTGGGCGTCGGCTTGTATTAAACATCGAATAGCTGAATGCCGGTACCGAGGAGAGCTTGGCCGTGAACTTGTTTGCTTTCCTCGATCTAGTTGGCTTGCTCCTGACAACTTTTGGGGCGTTGTTGCTCACGTTCCCGACCTTGAGCGACATTGTTCGACGACGGGAGTTGGCCGGTATTTCGGTGTGGCTGAAGCTGGCGACGACCACCTCAACGTCCGGGACCACCCCGCCTGCCGGTGCGGACCGCCTGGAAGCCGCAGGCCAACGTATCGAGGCTCACGGCGTCGTTCAATTGCCCAAGGATCTGCGCAGGGTCGGATGGGGCGTGGCGCTTATTATCCTCGGGCTGCTTCTGTCGATTCCCGTCAAAATCCAGGCGTTGTGGGCGCCGTAGATCGATCTTTTACCGGCGGGCGCCGGCAAGCATGTCTGCGAGCCGCTCGAAAGAGAGCGCCATGCCGTGCTCCATGTCGGACTTCAGCATGAAGTCGCACACCTAGGCGATGGGATAGCGGATCACCATTGTCATCGTTGGGCGGCCGGCCGCTTCGACGAAGGTCGAGGTGACGGCGCTCTCGACCGGCTGCGATGAGCCGTCGAAGACCTCCTTGTGGACGATGCGGGAAGGGTGCTCGACCTCGACGAACTCACTCGACAGTGCCATGCCGTGTTGGCCGTCCGGGCTCTTCCACTCGTATCGGCCCTTGCCGCCGGCGCGGAAGTCGACAGTGCGCACCGGCATCGACCAGCCGTCGGAGCCCAGCATCCAGCGCTTCACCAGCTCGGGTTAGCTGAAGGCGTCGAACACCATGTCGCGCGGCGCGTTGAAGGCACGGACGACGACGATCTCACGGTCGCCCTGGGGCTTCAGGGTCATGTCGTTCACTTGCGTACTCCTTTGTTGGGTTTGGTGGTGACGGGTTTGCGTTTGGCGCGCTCGGCCTTCATTTCTTCGAGCAGGCCATCAAGCCTCTGGAAGCGCGCTTCGAAGATCGCGCGGTGGTGTTCGAGCCAGCTATTGGCTTCGTCCATGGCCTTGGTCTCCAGTCGGCAGGGCCGGCGCTGGGCGTCGCGCCCGCGCGAGATCAGGCCGGCGTGTTCCAGCACCTTGATGTGCTTGGAGATGGCTGGCTGGCTCATGGCGAACGGCTCGGCCAGCTCGTTGACGGAGGCCTCGCTCAGCGAGAGCCGGGCCAGGATCGCCCGCCGGGTTGGGTCGGCGAGGGCGGCAAAGGTTCGATCAAGGCTCGTTGTTGTAATCATTTAGTTATATAACTTAATAGTTATATTGAGTTGGCCGCCGCCGTCAAGTGGCGATAGGCTCGACGATCAATGCGGAGGGACGACCGAAAGATGCGCACGCAAGCCGAGAGGGGCCGCCAGTTCAAGGAACGCCACGCGCAGCCGGGAATCCTGCTGCTGCCCAATCCGTGGGATGCGGGTACAGCCAAGCTGCTGGCGTCGCTGGGCTTCGAGGCGCTGGCGACGACCAGCCTCGGCATGTCGAATGCGCTGGGCCGCGTCGACGGCGAGGGCTCGGTGAGCCGCGCCGAGCTCCTGGAGAATTGCCGTGTGATCGCCGAGGCCACCGACCTGCCGGTCAACGCCGATCTCGAGAACGGCTATGCCGACGACCCGAAGGAAGCCGCCACCATCCTGCGCGACGCGGCGGCCGTCGGCATCGTCGGCGGCTCGCTCGAGGACTGGAGCGGCGAGAAGATCTACGACTTCAACCATGCCGTGGAGCGCGTCGCGGCCGGCGTCGAGATGGCGCGCTCGCTGCCCGTTCCGTTCACGTTCGTCGCGCGGGCGGAGAACCTGATCCGCGGCCGCAACGACATGGACGACACGATCAGGCGTCTGCAGGCCTTCGAGAAGGCGGGTGCGGACGTGCTCTATGCGCCGGGCCTGCGCGACCTCGCCTCGATGAAGCTGGTGGCGTCCTCCGTATCGAAGCCGCTCAACGTGGTGATGAGCGCGGGCGATCCCGATCTCTCCGCCGCCGAGATGGAGGCGGTCGGCGTGAAGCGCATCAGCGTCGGTGGCGCCCTGTCGCGGCTGGCGCTGGCGGCCTTCATGAAGGGCGCGCGCGAGATGAAGGACAAAGGCGGCTTCACCTGGATGCGCGACACGATGGCGACCAAGGACCTGAAGCCCGCGTTCAAGGCCTGATGGCACCGCCAATCCCGCGCCCGGGCGAGGGCAAGCGCGGTCCCGAGGGCTATCTCGGCTACCTGCTGCGCCAGGCGAGCGGCCTGGTGCGCGGCGAGATGGAACGGGCGCTGGCCGACCTCGCTGTCACACCGCCGCAATTTACCGTGCTTACGATGATCGCGGCCTATCCCGGCGTGTCGGGGGCGGAGCTGGCGCGGCTGACCTTCCTCACGCCGCAGACCATCACCGTGATCGTGCGCAACCTGCTGCGTGGCGGCGCGGTCGAGAAGACGGCGCATGCCGGTCACGGCAGGATCTTGCATCTCACGGCCACGGCACGGGGATTGCAGACCCTGAAACGCTGCCGGGGCCGGGTGGCCGAAGTCGAGGGCCGCCTGGCCGGGCTGCTGGGTCGGGAGGACGAGCGGGCGGTCCGCCGCTGGCTCGCGGCGGTGGCCGAGGAATTGGGGGACGAACGGGCGCGGGATATGGCGGAGGCGCCGCCGGGCCGCTAGGGTTTTGGCAATAACAGGGGGATACGAATGACGATGGCAAACTGGACTCGCCGTGCCCTGTGGGCCGGCGTCGCGGCCGCGGCGCTCGCCGCCACGCCGGCGCTCGCGCAGAAGACCAAGCTCACCGTCTACACCGCGCTGGAGAACGACCAGCTCGATCCCTTCAAGAAGGCCTTCGAGGCCGACAATCCCACCATCGAGATCGCATGGGTGCGCGACTCGACCGGCGTGGTCGCGGCCAAGCTGATGGCCGAGAAGGACAATCCGCGCGCCGACATCATCTGGGGCCTCGCCGCTTCCAACGTCGGCCTGATGGCCTCGCAGGGCATGCTCGAGCCCTACACGCCGGCCGGCGCGGCGGCGTTGAAGCCGCTGTTCCGCAGCGGCAAGACGCCCGACACCTGGGTCGGCATGGACGCCTATCTCTCCGTCGTGTGCTTCAACACCGCCGAGGCCGCGAAGGCGAAGAAGCCCAAGCCCGAGAGCTGGGCCGATCTCGCCAAGCCCGACTACAAGGACTCGATCGTGATGCCGAACCCGGCCTCGTCGGGCACCGGCTATCTTACCGTCGCGGCGTGGCTGCACGTGATGGGCGAGGAGGCGGGCTGGAAGTTCATGGACGCGCTGCACCAGAACATCGCGCAGTACATCCATTCGGGTTCGGCGCCCTGCGTGCAGGCCGCCAAGGGCGAGCGCCTGATCGGCATCGGCCTCGATACGCGCGGCGCCTCGGAGAAGACCAAGGGCGCGCCGCTCGAGCTGATCGTGCCGAAGGAGGGGCTGGGCTGGGAGCTCGAGGCCACGGCGATCGTGAAGGGCACCAAGAACCTCGCGGCGGCCAAGAAGCTCGCCGACTGGGCGACCACCAAGAAGGCCAACGAGCTCTACGCCAAGACCTATCCGATCGTGGCGCTGGCCGGCGTCGCCAACGCGCCGCCGAACTATCCGGCCGACATCGAGAAGGCGATGGTCAAGATCGACGTCGAGTGGATGGCCAAGAACCGCGACCGCATCCTGGCCGAGTGGACCAAGCGCTACGACGGAAAGTCGGCGCCGAAGAAGTGACCAGCTTCCTCGAGGTCCGGAACCTCACCAAGCGCTTCGGCGACTTCACCGCGCTCGACGACGTCTCGCTCGACGTCGCCGAGAACGAGTTCGTCTGCTTCCTCGGTCCCTCGGGCTGCGGCAAGACCACCTTGCTGCGCACCATCGCGGGGCTGGAGCCGCAGAGCTCGGGCACGATCCGCCAGCAGGGCAGGGACGTGTCCTCGCTGCCGCCGGCGCGGCGCGACTTCGGCATCGTCTTCCAGTCCTACGCGCTGTTCCCCAACCTCAGCGTCACCGACAACGTCGGCTATGGCCTCGCGAGCCGCCGTCACGGCCGTGCGGCGACGGCGGCGCGCGTGGCCGAGCTGCTGGCGCTGGTCGGCCTGCCCGACGCCGGCGCGAAATATCCCGCGCAGCTTTCCGGCGGCCAGCAGCAGCGCGTGGCGCTGGCCCGTGCGCTCGCGACCTCGCCCGGCCTGCTGCTGCTCGACGAGCCGCTGTCGGCGCTCGACGCGCGCGTGCGCCTGCGGCTGCGGCACGAGATCAAGGCGCTGCAACGCCGGCTGGGGGTCACTACCATCATGGTGACGCACGACCAGGAAGAGGCGCTGACCATGGCCGACCGTATCGTGGTGATGAACCACGGCGTGATCGAGCAGGTCGGCACGCCGCAGGAGATCTACCGCGCGCCGGCCACCGCGTTCGTCGCCGACTTCGTGGGCGCGATGAACTTCCTCGACGGCATCTTGGAAGCGCCCGACCGCGTGCGGCTGGGCGCCGTCACGCTCGCCTGCCTGCCGCAGGACGGCCTCGCCGCCGGGGCCAAGGTCCGCGCCTGCGTGCGGCCCGAGGACGTGCGCGTGCGCGACCTGCCGGCCGGCGTGGCCAACCGGCTGACGGTCGAGGTCACCGACCTCGATTTCGTCGGCGCCTTCTGCCGCGCCACGCTCAGGGCGGGCGAGATCGCGCTGGTGGCGGACTTCTCGAGCAACCTGATCCGCGACCTCGGCGTCAGCGCCGGCGCGCGGCTCGACGTGGCGCTGCCGCCCGACCGGCTGCGCATCTTCGCGGCATGAGCCTCGCCGCCGCCGGCCCGCTCAAGGCCGCGACGGTACGCCCGTCGCGCGAGGACGTGGCCATGCGGCTGGGCGTCGTGGCGCTCGCGGCGATCCTGCTCACGATGGTCGGGCTGCCGCTGTGGGCGCTGCTGGCCAAAGGTTTTCAGGATCACGAGGGGCGCTTCGTCGGGCTGGCCAACTACGCGGCCTATTTCGCGACACCGGCGCTGTTCAACTCCGCGCTCAACAGCTTCGAGGTCGCCGCGATCAGCACCCTGATCGTGGTGCCGCTCGCCTTCCTCTATGCCTATGCGCTGACCCGCGCGGTGCTGCCGGCACGCTGGCTGTTCCAGGGCATCTCGCTGATCCCGATCTTCGCGCCGTCGCTGCTGCCGGGCATCGCGCTGATCTATCTGTTCGGCACGCAGGGCTTCTTCAAGGCGCTGGTCGGCGGCCAGATCTACGGCATGAAGGGCATCGTCATCGCCCAGGTCTTCTACTGCTTCCCGCACGCCGTCCTGATCCTGACGACGGCGCTGCGCACCGCCGACGCGCGGCTCTACGAGGCGGCCGACGCGCTGGGTGCGTCGAAGCTGCGCGTGTTCCTCACCGTCACCCTGCCGGGCGCCAAGTACGGCGTGATCAGCGCCGCCATGGTCGTGTTCACCCTCGTCATCACCGACTTCGGCGTCGCCAAGGTGATCGGCGGCAATTTCAACGTGCTGGCGACCGACGTCTACAAGCAGGTGATCGGCCAGCAGAACTTCTCGATGGGCGCCGTGGTCGGCATGGTGCTGCTGCTGCCCGCGGCGCTCGCCTTCACCGTCGACCGGCTGGTGCAGCGCCGGCAGGTCGCGCTGCTGACGGCGCGTGCCGTGCCGCTGGTGCCCAAGCCCAAGCTGGCGCGCGACGCGTTCTTCACGGTCTTCTGCGTCGTGGTCTCGGTCGGAATCCTGTCGATCATCGGCATGGCCGCCTGGGGCTCGCTGATCAAGTACTGGCCCTACAATCTCAGCCTGACCTGGGCGAACTATCGCTTCGAGGCGTTCGACGCCAACGGCTGGGACTCGTACTTCAACTCCATCCGCATGGCGCTGTGGGCGGCCACGGCCGGCACGGTGCTGGTGTTCGTGGGCGCCTGGCTCACGGAAAAGACGCGCGGCTTCGGGGCGATGCGCGGCGTCGTGCAGTTGCTCGCCTTCCTGCCGATGGCGGTGCCGGGGCTGGTGCTGGGCCTCGGCTACATCTTCTTCTTCAACGCGCCGTCCAACCCCCTGAACTTCCTCTACGCCACGATGGCGATCCTGGTGATCAACACCGTCGGCCACTTCTATACGGTGGGCCATCTCACGGCGACGACGGCGCTGAAGCAGATCGACCCCGAGTTCGAGGCGGTGTCGGCCTCGCTCAAGGTCCCGGTCTGGCGCACCTTCCTGCGCGTCACCGTGCCGATCTGCCTGCCGGTGATCCTCGACATCGCGATCTACCTGTTCGTCAACGCCATGACGACGGTCTCGTCGGTGATCTTCCTCTATTCGCCCGACACCAAGCTCGCCTCGGTGGCGGCGCTGAACATCGAGGAGGCGGGCACGACCGCCGCCGCCGCCGCGCTCTGCGTCGTGATCGTGCTCACCTCGGCGGCGGTGAAGGGCCTGCACCTGCTGGCGGACCGCTTCCTGTTCGACCGCCTCCAGGCCTGGCGCCGGCGTTGATCGGCCGTAGCAGGTGAAGCGCGGCAAGCCCCCGCCAGCACCGAGACGCGCGGCCACGGCACGACCGGCAACGCGAAGTTCTTCGCCAAGGAACTCGCCGCGTTCCTCCAGGAAGCGCCGGCGGTCCGTTAGGTCAGGCGGCCCGGTCGATGCGTAGACGGACGTGCAGTTCCGCCCGTTCTGCAAGATTGACGAGCATGTCGAGGCTGAATTTGGCGATACGCCCACGCAGCAGATCGTTCAGGCGCGGCTGAGTGATCGCAAGGCGCCGCGCCGCTTCGGCCTGTGTGATCTTCCAGGCGCTGATCTGTCGCTGAAGCGCGATCAGCAAATCTGAGCGCATCGTCATGTTCGCCACCGCCGGACCGCTTTCCAGCGCGTCCCAGACGTTAGTGAATCTTTCGCGCTTCACTTTCGGCTTCATCGACTGTCCACCTATCGCACGAGGCGAAATCTGATCGTTGCCAACTCCAGGTCCTTTTGGGCCGTGGCCCGAGTCTTCTTTTGAAAGGCGTGCAAGACGTAAATCGCATCCGGAAAGGTCGCGACGTACAAAACCCTGAACGCCCCGTGTGCCCCTCGGACTCGAATTTCTCGAACGCCCGGTCCTACACTTGCCATTGGCTTCCAATCAGATGGTTCTTCGCCGTACTGAACCCGCCGAAGCTCGAATCCGACCTGTCCGCGAGCCCGCTCCGGAAAGTCCCGAATGCGGATGCGCGAATCGCCAAGAAAGACAATTGGTTTCATTATATCGATATTGATATAGATCGCAAGGCCTAGCAGCTCTCGTTTGGATAGAAGGGCGGACAAAGCCGCTCTGTCTCCGTCGTCCCGGACATTTTCAAGGATCGCAGCAACAGTTCCTCCGACATGCTGCTAAGCAGCCTAGCGTAGGCAATGCATACCCCTCGGCGCATGTCCTCGTTGGTGAAGTACGACTGCCATTTCTCGGCGCTCTCCCCGAGATTTCTCTTTCTGCATCGTAAGCTCGTCCGGATGCTCGACTCGTCGTAGTGGTTTCCGGCGCTCAAGAAGGCTTGGCCCATGAACGTGTTGTAGCGGGCAAAGAACTCCGGCGTAAAAACCGCTCTATGCGGATAAAGCGTTTCGTCCAGCCGCCGCTTCTTCTCGATGATCTCGGCAGGTGAAGTGTCTTTCGAGCGCCCGACGTAGAAGTGATAGGCGACAATGTCGTCCAAGAGTGGCGCGGCCTTGTTGTAGATCGAAAGGCGAAGATCGCGGATGAGATCACGTTCCTTCAAATCGGCCTCGATAAGCCGTCGTTGTTGCGCGAGGTCCCGCTCGGACCTTTGGACGACGTCGCGTTGAATGCTCCAGATCATGCACCCCAGAACTAGCGCGATCAGTGGAGTCGCGATGGTTGCTGCGAGTTTGCAAATCTCCAACGAGTTCCAGATTCGGGGATTTTCTTTGGCAAGGCCGTCGGTCATGTTGGCTCTCGATGGGGTTCTGACGATCCTAGATGGCGGCATAGTGTGGCAGTATTAAGTCATAGAATTACAATCACAGGTGGTGGCGTCATGGGCTCGTCCATCGCCTGGCACCTCACGCGCGATCCCAACTTCGCGGGCACCGTGACCGTCATCGAGCGCGACCCGACCTATGCGCGGGCGTCGTCGTCGCTGTCGGCCAGCTCGATCCGCCAGCAATTCTCGACGCCGCTCAACATCCACCTGTCGCGCTACGGCATCGGCTTCCTGCGGCAGGCGCGGGAGCTGCTGGGCGTCGATCTCGGGCTGAAGGAGCCCGGCTATCTCTTTCTCGCCTCGCCGGCGGGCGAGGCGGTGCTGCGGGCCAACAACGCCGTGCAGCGCGGCGAGGGCTGCGCGGTCGAGCTGCTCGATCCGGCGGCGCTGGTCGCGCGCTTTCCGTCGGTCTCGGTCGACGGCGTGGCGCTCGCCTCGCACGGTACGGCCAATGAAGGCTGGTTCGACGGGCCGGCGCTGATGCAGGGCTTCCGGCGCGCGGCGCGGGAGCAGGGCGCACAGTATCTCGCCGACGAGGTGGTCGGGCTGGAGGCGAACGCGGTCATGCTGAAGTCGGGCACGCGCATCGAGGCCGATACGATCGTGATCGCGGCCGGCCCGTGGTCGGGCGACGTGGCGGCGCTATCGGGCATCGCGTTGCCGGTCGAGCCGCGGCGGCGCTCGGTCTTCGTGTTCGATTGCCGTGAGCGCCTTCCGCTGCTGCCGCTCACCATCGATCCGTCGGGCGTGTGGTTCCGCGCCGAGGGTCGCTTCTATCTTGCGGGCACGACGCCGGCCGACGGCAACGATCCGGCGGGCGCGCCGCTCGAAGTCCAGCACCAGGAATGGGACGAGATGGTGTGGCCGGCGCTGGCCGCGCGCGTGCCGGCCTTCGAGGCGGCCAAGGTGGTGAACGCGTGGGCGGGCTACTACGAATACAACACGTTCGACCAGAACGGTATCGTCGGCCGTCATCCGGAACACGACAGCCTGATCTTCGCCACCGGCTTCTCCGGCCACGGCATCCAGCAGTCGCCCGCCGTCGGCCGCGCGGTGGCCGAGCTGATCGTGCACGGTGCCTACCGGACCCTGGATTTGATGCCGTTCGCCTATGAGCGGATATCCGCAGGGCGGCCTGTGCGGGAGATCAACGTCGTGTGATAAGGTCGAGGGCCGCCTCCCCATTCAGATGGGGAGGTGCCCCCGTCAGCGGGGGCGGAGGGGTCATGAGCTCGTCGCGCGCTCATGACCCCTCCGTCGGCGTAAGACGCCGCCACCTCCCCATTTGAATGGGGAGGGAAGAAGAATTTGAGGAGTTTCCCGTGCCCGATTCGCCGCTCGTCAATTCGGACCTGCAGTCCGCGCTTGCCGAAGCCCGCCAGGCCTATGTCGACCGCAATCCCAAGAGCTTCGCGCGCCAGCAGGAGGCGGTGCAGGCGATGCCGGGCGGCAACACGCGCACGACGCTGCACAACTCGCCGTTCCCGCTCACCGTCGTGAAGGGCGCGGGCTGCCGGCTGTGGGACGCCGACGGGCACGAATATATCGACGTGCTGGGCGAATACACCGCGGGCATCTACGGCCACTCGCATCCGGTGATCCGCAAGGCGATCGACAAGGCGCTCGATCACGGCTGGAACTTCGCCGGCCGCAACGAGAACGAGGGCAAGCTCGCCAGGCTGATCGCCGACCGCATGCCGTCGATCGATCTCGTGCGCTTCACCAACTCCGGCACCGAGGGCAACGTCATGGCGCTGGCGGGCGCGCGCGTCTTCGCCCAGCGCAACGGCCGGCCCAAGGCCACCAAGGTGATGGTGTTCCACGGCGGCTATCACGGCGGCGTGCTCTACTTCGTGAGCGGCGGCAGCCCGGTGAACGTGCCCTACGACTACGTCGTGGCGCCCTACAACGACATCGAGGGCACGAAGGCGCTGTTCGCGAAGCACGGCGACGAGGTGTTCGCCACCCTGGTCGAGCCGATGCAGGGCAGCCACGGCTGCCTGCCGGGCGATCCCGCGTTCCTCAAGATGCTGCGCGAGGAGACCAAGGCGCGCGGCATTACGCTGATCTTCGACGAGGTGATGACCTCGCGCCTGTCGCCCGGCGGCTTGCAGGGCAAGCTCGGCGTCATTCCCGACATGACGACGCTCGGCAAGTATATCGGCGGCGGCATGTCGTTCGGCGCCTTCGGCGGCCGGCGCGACATCATGGAGCTGTTCGATCCGACCAAGCCCGATTCGCTGCCGCATGCCGGCACGTTCAACAACAACGTGCTGACCATGGCGGCGGGCGTCGCGGGCTACGGCGAGGTCTACACGCCGGCGGCCGCGGACGCGCTCAACGCGCGCGGCGAGAAGATCCGCGCGCGGCTGAACGCGATCTGCCAGAAGGCTGGCGTGGCGCTGCAATTCTCGGGCATCGGCTCGATGATGACGGCGCACGCCACGACGCGGCCGATCAGGACGGCCGCCGACATCGCCGCGTCGAACCAGGACGCCAAGGAGCTGTTCTATTTCGACATGGTGGCGGCCGGCATCTGGATCGCCCGCCGCGGCTTCGTGGCGCTCAACATCATGATCGGCGACGCCGAGGCCGACTGCTTCGTCGGTGCCGTCGAGGAGTTCGTGACCGCCCGCAAGGCGCTGCTGAAGTAAGAGTCGTCCTGAGCACCCATTGTCGTCCTGAGCGTAGCGAAGGACCTTGCGGACCGATCAGGCGCAGCGCTCCGTTGTTGGCGCAAGGTCCTTCGCTACGCTCAGGACGACAGGGTTTAATGTCTTGTGAACCGCGCGCCGTCTTTCACTGACACCCCGCCGCGCGCCCGCTACAGAGCCCGTCCCTGACCACACCTCGCCGGAGGGCGAGTGAACAGTGCCCGGGCGCAAGAGGCGGTTCGCAGGGGGGCCGTACGCGTGGTGCGCGATCGGCATTTCTCTCTGCGTCCGGGACCTCCTGCCGCCCAACGGAAGAGGCCTGTTGCACCAATTGAACGGCCTGCCGAAGCTGACCACTATGGCCTGCATGGACACGCCTTCCGCCCGCGCCCGCGCCCTCCAGCCTCTGATCGATCAGCACGGACCCGAGATCGACCGCCGCCGCGAGGTGACGCCGGAGGTGGTGGACGCGCTGGTCGAGGCCGACATGCTGCGGCTGCTCCTGCCCAGGAGCCTGGGCGGGCAGGAGATCACGCTGCTGGAGTTCTGCAAGACCACCGAGGCGCTGGCCGGGGCCGATGCGTCGGTCGCGTGGTTCATCAACCAGTCCAACGTCTCGTCGGCCACGTCGGCCGCCGCCATGCCGCCCGACGCGGCCAGGGCGGTGTTCGGCGATCCGAAGTCGGGCCTCGCCTGGGGCGCGCGCCACGGCAACAGCAAGGCGATCCGGGTCGAGGGCGGCTATCGCCTGACCGGCACCTGGAGCTTCGCCAGCGGCGGCCGGCACACCGGCTGGCTGGGCGCGCACAGCGCCGTGCAGAATCCCGACGGCACGCCGCACATGCGCCACGGCAAGCCCGACGACCGCAGCTTCGTCTTCAAGCGCAGCGAGGCCAAGATCACCGATGACTGGCACGTGCTCGGCCTGCGCGGCACCGGCAGCGACACCTACACGGTCACCGATCTCTTCGTCCCCGACGAGCGTGCACCGGCGCGCGATGCGTTGCCCGAGCGCCGCCAGCCCGGGCCGCTCTACACGATCGGCTCGACGCCGCTCTATGCGACGGGCTTCTGCGGCGTCACGCTCGGTCTCGGGCGGCGCATGCTCGAGACCTATGTCGAGCTGGTGCGCGGCGGCAAGCACAGCCGCGCGTCGATCAACCCGATGTCGCAGAACAACGCCATCCAGCGCGAGATCGCGCTGCTCGAGGCACGCCTGTCGGGTGCGCGCGCTTTCCTGCACGAGGCGCTGGGCGAGGTCTACGACGCGGCCGCGGCGGGAAACCTCGACGTCGACAAGCGCATGCGCCTGCGGCTCGCCGCGACCTGGGGCATGAACGAAGCGACCGAGGTCTCGATCGCCTGCTATCGCGCGGCGGGGACGACGGCGATCCTGAACTCCGCGCCGTTCGAGCGCCGATTCCGCGACGCCATGAGCGCCAGCCAGCACCTGCAAGGCATGCTGGCGCACGCCGACATGGTCGGCCGCCACATCATCGGCACCGAAAACAAGCTCCAGCACATTTAGGCGTCATCCCGGACCGCGGGCTTCCAGCCCGCCTCATGAGCGCGCAGGAGGCGCGCGGTCCAATCTTGACAATCATTGCGAAATGTGCAATATTTGTCGATGTTCGAATGTCACGTTACCAAAAGTGACCGATTTAATTTTCTGTTATTAAAACGGGGAAATCGGGACCGCTCAGGCGGCCAGTTCGAGGATCTCTTTGACCTCGGCGGGGCCCGCGATGGGACGCGGATTGCGCGGCACCCAGGGCGTGCCCATGGCCTGCGTGGCGATGCGGTCGAAGCTGTCGCGGCCGACCTTCACCTCGCCCAGGCTGCGCGGCATGCCGAGGCCGCGGATGAAGGCGTCGAGCACGTCGCCCGCATCCTTGCCCGGGTGGCCCATCGCGGCGGCGACGCTCGCCTGCTTGGCGGCGTTGGCGGATCGGTTCCAGCGCATCACCGCCGGCAGCATGATGCACGAGGTGTGGCCGTGCGGGATGTCGAACACGGCGCCCAGCACGTAGCCGATGCCGTGGCTGGCGCCCATCGGCACGCCGGCGGCGAGCGGCGCCATCGAGAGCCACGCGCCGAGCTGGCAGTCGAGGCGGGCGTCCATGTCCGACAGATCGGCCTTAACGCGGGGCAGGCCGCGCGCCAGCAGCGCGAGACCATGCAGCGCCTGCGCGTCGCCATAGGGCGAGGACTCGTTCGAGCAGACACCCTCGACGCAATGGTCGACGGCGCGGATGCCGGTCGAGAGGAACAGCCACATCGGCGTATGCCGCGTCACGGCGGGGTCGAGGATCACGGCCTTCGGCACGATGTCGGGATGGCGGAACATCTCCTTGGTCTTCGTGGCCTCGTTGGTGACGCCCGCGATGTGCGAGAACTCGCCGGCCGAGAGCGTGGTCGGGATCGAGATCTGACGCACCGTGGGCGGCGTCACGGCAGCGGGCGCCTTGATGCGGTCGAGTCCTTCGATGCTGTCGATGCCGTTGGCGAGGCAGAGCTGCACGGCCTTCGCCGCGTCGGTGATCGAGCCGCCGCCCAGGGTCACGATCAGGTCGGCCCTGGCCGCGCGCGCCTGGTTGGCGGCGGCGATCACGGCGGTGCGCGGCGTGTGCGCCGGCATGCTGTCGAAGGTGCCGACGCACGTGTGGCCGAGCGCGCGGCGGATCTTCTCGATCTCGTCGGTCTCGCGGTTGAGCGTGCCGCTCACCATCAGGAAGACGCGTTGGGCGCCGTCGCGCGTCACGAGCTCGGCGATCGCTTCGTCCGCGGGCTTGCCGTAGACGACCTCGTCCATCCTTCCGAACACGATGCGACCAGATTGGGTGCGTCCCGACTGCGACATGTTTCCTCCGGTGGCCCGAGGGCTGCGATGTTGGTAGCCTAGACGCCATGACCGGAACACGAAACGGCGCCATCGAGCGCGCAGAGAAGTATTTCGACGACGGCGGCTTCCTGAACGACCTTCAGCGCCGCGTCGCCATCCCCACCACCAGCCAGGAGCAGGGCTCGATGCCCGCGCTCCAGCAATATGTCTCGGGCGAGATGTCGGAGTCGCTGGGCAAGCTCGGCTACGAGTGCACGGTGCTGCCCAATCCGCGCGCCGAGTACGGCCCGTTCCTGATCGCCCGCCGGGTCGAGGATCCCGCCAAGCCGACGGTGCTGACCTACGGCCATGGCGACGTGATCCGCGGCCAGGAGGATCAGTGGCGCCAGGGCCTGTCGCCGTGGAACATCGTGATCGAGGGCGACCGCATGTACGGGCGCGGCACGGCCGACAACAAGGGCCAGCACACGATCAACATCGCGGCCCTCGCCTGCGTGATCGAGGAGCGCGGGTCGCTGGGCTTCAACTCGACGATCCTGATCGAGACCGGCGAGGAGACCGGCTCGCCGGGGCTGGGCGACTTCTGCAAGGCCAACAAGGCGGCGCTCAAGGCCGACGCGCTGATCGGCTCGGACGGGCCGCGCCTCGACCATCGCCGGCCGACGATCTTCGGCGGCACGCGCGGTACGCTGAACTTCAACCTCAAGCTCACGATGCGCGAGGGCGGCCATCACTCGGGCAACTGGGGCGGCCTGCTGGCCAACCCCGGCATCATCATGGCACACGCGCTGGCCTGCATCACCGACGAGCGCGGCCAGATCAAGGTGCCGGAGTGGCGGCCCAAGACGCTGACCAACTCGATCCGCGCGGCGCTGGCCGACGCCGTCGTCGACGCGGGCGAGGGCGCGCCGCAGATCAACGAGGATTGGGGCGAGAAGAACCTGACGCCGGTCGAGCGCGTGTTCGGCTGGAACTCGTTCGAGGTGCTGGCCTTCAAGACCGGCAATCCCGACCGGCCGGTGAACGCGATCCCGCCCAGCGCCATCGCCTACTGCCAGCTGCGCTTCGTGGTCGGCACAGATCCGCACGACATCATCCCGGCGCTGCGCCGGCATCTCGAGAAGCACGGCTTCGGCCAGATCGAGGTCGAGCAGGCGCGCGACGTGATCATGAGCGCCACCCGCCTCGACCCGGAGAATCCGTGGGCGAAATTCGCCTCGGCCTCGATCGAGAAGACGGCGGGGCAGAAGCCCAACATGCTGCCCAACCTGGGCGGTTCGCTGCCGAACGAAGTGTTCACCGACATCCTCGGCCTGCCGACGGTGTGGGTGCCGCACTCTTATGCCGCCTGCTCGCAGCATGCGCCGAACGAGCACATGCTGGCGCCGGTGGCGCGCGACGGGCTGCGGCTGATGACGGGTCTGTTCTGGGACCTCGGCGCGCACGGCAAGCCGTCCTGACCGTCCATCGCCGATGACCCCCGACGAGGCCGCCGATCTCATTCTGGCGATCGCGACCCGTCAGGATCGCGCGGCCTTCGCCGCGCTCTTCCGGCACTACGGGCCGCGCGTGAAGGCGTTCCTGATGCGCGGCGGGTCGGACGCGGAGACCGCGCAGGAAGTGGCGCAGGAGGCGCTGGTGATGGTGTGGCGCAAGGCCGCGAGCTTCGATCGCGCGCGCGCCTCTGCGGCGACATGGATTTATACGATTGCACGCAACAAGCGGATTGATCTTCTGCGCAGAACTGTCCGCCCCCAAATCGAGGCCGAGGATTGGCTGACGGTCTATGCGCCGGAAGAAGACGATGCCGACAAATCCGTTCTCGCCGGCCAGACGTATGCACGGGTGAAGGAGTTGATGGACGGCCTGTCGGCAGACCAGCTGGTCGTGATCCGCAAGGCGTTCTTCGAGGACAAGACGCATACCGCCATCGCCGAGGAGCTCAAATTGCCGCTCGGCACCGTGAAGTCGCGCATTCGCCTCGCTCTGGGGCGGCTGCGCGAGAAACTGGAGAAAGACGCAGAGGAATGAGCCGCCGACCCGCCCCTGACGAGCTGCTGCTGGACTACGCGGCCGGCGCGTTACCCGATGGGCCCGCGCTCGCCGTGTCGATCCACCTTGCGCTCGACCCGGCGTCGCGTCGGACCGTCGATCGCTTGCAGGCCGTGGGCGGCGCGCTGCTGGACGGCGAGCCGGCCGCGGATTTCGATGAATTTGCAGTCGAGCGGGTTCTTGCCTCGCTCGACAACGTGCCTGTCGAGGCGCCTCGCGTGACGCCGGCCGCCGCGCCGCGCGGCTTCGAATGGGCCCCGGCGCCGCTGCGGCCGTTCCTCGGCGCCGCGCCGCGCTGGCGCAAGGCGCTCGGCGGCTTCGAGGCCATACCGATCAGGATCCCGGGCGACGATCACCGCGTCGAGCTGCTGCGGCTGATGCCGGGCCGTGGGCTGCCGCAGCATCATCACAGCGGCAACGAATACACGATCGTCCTGCAAGGCGGCTTCACCGACAATACCGGCAATTACGGCGTCGGCGATTTCGCGGTGGGGCCGGGTGCGGCGGATCACGAGCCGATCGCCGATCCGGGCGAGCCGTGCATCGCGCTGATCGTGCTCGAGCGTCCGATCGTGCTGACCGGGCCGATCGGCCGCTGGCTCAACCCCCTCGTCAAGCGCGGCTGGCTGTAGGTACTCTCCGTCCCTCAAGAAAGGGAACCGCCATGCCGTCGCGCCTGCCGTACTACGAGGTCGAGAATGCCACCGGGAAGCACGCCGAGTTTCTCGACAAGCTGAAGCCGCATCTCAACATCTACCGGATGCTGGCGAACTCCGAGGCCGGGCTGAAGGGCTTCGTGCGGATGGGCAACGCGCTGCTCTATCGCTGCGAGCTCGATCCCGTGCTGCGCGAGCTGGCGATCATCCGCGTGGGCAGGTTGAGCCGCGCCGCCTACGAGGTCTTCCAGCACGAGCGCATCGGCCGCGAGGCCGGCGTCACGGAGGACAAGATCTCCGCGTTGCGCGAGGCGACCGTCGAATCGCCGGCGTTCAACGACAACGAGCGCGCGGTGCTGCGCTTCGCCGACGACGTGGTGCGCAACGTCAAGGCGTCGGACAAGAACCTGAAGGCGGTGCAGGCCTTCCTGTCGCCGGGCGCCGTGGTCGAGCTCACGCTCACCGTCGGCTACTACATGATGGTCTGCCGCTTCCTCGAGACGACCGGCGTCGAGGGCGAAGAGGGCCAGGCGGAGTGGCTGAAGACGGCCAAGCTCTAGGAGTAACCCAGATGGCGTACCGCGTATTGCTCGCGCAGTTCATGCACGAGACCAACACCTTCTCGAAGCTGCCGACCACGCTCGACGACTATCGCCGACGCTTCCTGGTGACGGGCGAGGCGATCGTGCCGCAGTTCAAGGGCACGAAGAACGAGATGGGCGGCTATATCGACAGCGCCGCCAAGTACGGCTGGGAGCCGGTCTATGCGGTCGCGGCCAATGCGACGCCGTCGGGCACGCTCACCAGGGAGACGTGGGAGACGATCCGCGACATCATCCTCGACACCGCGAGGAAGGCGGGCAAGCTCGACGGCATCTGCCTGTCGCTGCACGGCGCGATGGTCACCGAGACCGAGGACGACGCCGAGGGCGCGCTGCTCGAGGCGCTGCGCTCCATCGTCGGGCCGGACGTGCCGATCGCGGCGACGCTCGACCTGCACGCCAACGCCACGGTGAAGATGGCGCGCAACGCCAATGCGTTGGTGAGCTTCCGCACCTATCCGCACGTCGACGGCTACGAGCGCTCGATCCAGGCCGCGGCGCTGGTGCAGGCGGCGATGGAGGGCAAGAAGAAGCCGCGCTGCCTGCTGGTGCAGCCGGCGATGCTCGAAGGCGCCGATCACGGCCGCACGACCCAGCCCGGCCTGATGCGCGAGCTGTTGGCCCAGGCCGACGGTTACGAGAAGGAGGCGGGCATCGACGTCGTGTCGATCCAGGTGGGCTTCACCTGGTCGGACATTCCGTACACGGGCCCGTCGATCGCGGTCAGCCATGAGCCGGGCGCCGAGCCGCGCGCCAAGGCCATCGCCGCCGCGCTGATCGACGAGATCTGGAAGCGCCGCGACGAGAGCTCGTCGGACTATCGCCCGATCGCCGAGGGCATCGCGGCCGCCAAGGCGGGTGCCGGCAAGAAAGGCCCGCTGGTGCTGGCCGACGGCACCGACAATCCGGGCGGCGGCGGTTACAACGACACCACGCCGGTGTTGCAGGCGCTGCTCGACGCCGGCATCGAGAACGCCGCCTTCGGCACGATCTTCGACCCGAAGACCGTGCAGCAGGCGATGAAGGCCGGCGTCGGCGCCACCATCGACGTCGAGCTGGGCGGCCACACCGACGAGTCGATGGGCAAGCCGGTGAAGGCCAGGGCGGTCGTGAGGATGCTGTCGGACGGTTCGTTCCGCAACGACGGCCCGATGAACGCCGGCGTCGAGACGCAGATGGGACCGACCGCGGTGCTGCGCATCGGCGGCGTCGACGTCGTCACCATCTCGAGCCGCGTGCAGACCATCGACCTCCAGGTGTTCCTGAGTCAGGGCATCGATCCCGCGACCAAGAGCGTCGTCGTGGTGAAGAGCGTGCAGCACTTCCGCGCGGCGTACGGGCCGATCGCGCGCGAGATCGTGCTGGTGGACTCCGGCGGCATCTGCTCGCCCGACATCTCGCGGCTGAAGTTCAAGAAGCTGCGTCGCCCGATCTGGCCGCTCGACGGCGTCAACGAACCCTATGCCGGAGGAACTCGCACATGAGCTCGCGGTTCGCCATCGCCGGTCCGCTGCGCAACGCGGCCTTCGGCGCCACTGCCGTCCTGAAGCAGGGCAACGGCGCGCGTGCCGTCGCCGAGGCGATGGAGGCCGAGCCCGCGACCCTGCCGGCGGCGCTGGCCGACGCGGGCGGCCTGTTGTTGCTGCGCGGCCTGCACGAGATCAACGACGATCCCGCGCTGCTGGTCCGCCTCAGCCGCATCTTCGGCCCGGAGGTCGAGGATTACCGCCACACGCTGACCAACCTCAGCGCCGTGCATACGCAAGTGCCGGAGATTCTGCTGGTCTCGAACCTGCCGCCGGTCGGCAAGGCGCCGCCGCCGCGGCCCGAACCGCCGGTCGCCGCCGACGGCGGGCTGCCGGTGCAGTTCCCGCACCGCACCGGTTGGCACACCGACCAGAGCTATCGCCGGCCGCCGCCCGACATCTCGCTGTTCTATGCCGCCACGCCTGTCACCAGCGACCAGGGCCAGACGCTGTTCGCCAACGGCACGCTCGCCTACGAGGCGCTGCCGCCCGCGTTGAAAGCGAAGGTCGAGAAGCTAGAGGGCCTGCATGCGCAGCCCGGCAGCGGCCGCTCGCGCAAGGCGGTGCTGGCTGGCGATGCGCCACGCGCCTTCAAGGCGCACGAGCGCTCGCAGCGCCAGCCGGTGGTGCGCGTCCATCCCGTGACCGGCAAGCCCGCGCTCTACATCTGCGAGAACGGGCAGATGGACTGGATCGAGGGGCCGTTCGTCGGCATGGAGAAGGGCCCGCACGGCGACGGCGCGAAGCTGCTCGACGAGCTGATGGCGCACATGACCCAGCGCCGCTTCGTCTATGCGCACGAGTGGCGGCAGGGCGACATGCTGGTCTGGGACAATCGCTGCCTGGTCCACGCCGCGACCTGGTACGCGGCCGACGAGCCGCGGATGATGTGGCGCACGACCGTACACGGCAATCCAGGCGCGCTCTACGCGGGCGAGGCCAAGAGCTGGATCCCTGCCGCGGCCGAGTGAGGATCAGACGCCGGGCCTGTCGCGCGGCAGGCAGTTGTAGAGGCTGACCGAGATCGGCTCGGCGTTCTCGGGCGCGAACTTGACGTTGGGCACGTAGCCCACCGGGCAGACGGTGAACATCATCTCAGCGCCGTTGCTGGTGTCGATCGGCCCCGACTCGAACTGGCTGCCGGGCATGACGTCCTTCTCGATGGTGCGGCCGCTGTCGAGCAGCATGAACTGGATCGAGACGGCGGTGTCGCAGCTGTTCATGGTGAGGTACTGGCCGCCGGTCGCTACCCAGCGCACGCAGGCTTCCATGTGGGCGCGCGACACCTTCGCTTGCGCGAACGCGGCGAGCGGAACGGCGAGCAGGGCGCACGCCACCAGCCAGCCCCGCATCACTTCTTCTGGCGGAAGAAGGTCGTCAGCACGAAGCGCCGGCCGCGCGTGACGGGCAGGGCCTCGTGCAGCACCGAGCAGGAGAAGACCGCGGCGGCGCCGGCGGGCGGGCTCACCTTCACGCCGGCATATTCCGGGAAGATCAGCTCGCCGCCGTCGAAATCGTCGTTGAGGTTGAGCGATACGGCGAAGGCGCGGTCGGCGGTGGTCGGCGCGCCGTTGTCGCGGTGGGCGCCGAAGAAGTGCTGGCCGTCGGCGCTGTAGGACAAGACGACATGTGCGTCGAAGGCGAACTGGCGGTCGAAGGCGAAGGCCTTGGTGAGTTCGGGCCCGATGCGATAGGCGAGGCGGTCGGAGATCGCCTTCTGCATCATCGGCTCGCTCACCATGTAGTCCTCGGTGCGCTTCAGCTCGGCGACGCCGACATTGCCGTAGCGGCTGGAGACGCCGCTGTCCTTGTGGTCGCCCTTCTCCCAGAGGCGGATCACCTGGGTGCAGAACTCCGGCTCGAAGACGCGCGGCAGCACCAGCACCGGCGCCATCGGCGTGGCGATCACCTGGCCTGCGCCGCCGTCGCTGCGCACGCTGTCGGCGAGGGCGGCGATGCCCTCCGCCGTGGCGAGCAGCGGACGCGTGTCGAAGGTGCCGGCGATGCGCTGGTTGGGATCGAGCACCAGCACGCGCGTGCGCAGGCTGGCCGACTGGCCGAAGGCGATCGCGCCCTGCGAGAGGAACGCCGTCAGGAACTTGCGCTCGGCATCGCAAAGCAGGAGCGGGGCTGCGGCGTCCGCGACCAACTTCTTCCACGGCGCACCGACGGCGGCCACGGCATTGCCGCAGACGACAACGGGAACGGTCGATGCCGCCGCGCAGGCGGCCAGCAGCGCACGGAACTGCTCGGCGTCGACGGTGTTGAGGTCGTCGGTGACGATCAGCGCGACCGGCTCGCCGGTGAACGACCAAATGAACTTGCGCAGCTTGCCGTCGAGGCTCGGCAGGAAGAAGTCCGGCAGGCGATCACCGGGGCGAAGCGACAAGGTGTTGGTCATGCGGTCACCTGTTTAGTCGAGCCAGCGGCATCGTTCCAAGTCCAAGCGGCCCTTGTCGTCGAATTCGATGCCTTCCTTCTCCAGCAGGCGGCGCTGGAGGATGTCGCCGCCATTGCGCGAGAGGCTGAAGGACACTTCGCCCTTGGCGTTGACCACACGGTGCCACGGAATCCTGGTCTTGGAATCGAGGTGCTGCAGCACACGACCGACCAGGCGCGCCCGCCGCGTCATGCCGGCCATGGCGGCGACCTGGCCGTAGGTCGCGACCCAGCCCTTGGGGATGCGGCTCACGACGGCGCAGATTTTTTCGACGGCTTCGTCACCGCGCGGGACGGCGTCCCGCGGCGGCTTCCGCTTGGGTAATCCTGAAATGGCGCGAGGCCAGTTTGGAGGACGTCTCATTGCCCAAACCTCGAGGGGCAATGGTGGGCGCGGTAGGGATTGAACCTACGACCCCACCCGTGTGAAGGGTGTGCTCTCC
>JAFEFH010000038.1 GCA_018240695.1 Pseudomonadota bacterium
GTAGATCACGAAGCCGCCCAGCGCCGAGGAGAGGTAGTATTTGCCGGCCACGTCGGCGACGCCCAGCAGCAGCGACGCGAGGAACGGGCCCATGATTCCCGACGTGCCGCCGACGGTCACGACGATCAAAAAGTAGATCATGAACTTCAGCGGGAAATAGGGATCGATGCCGAGTAGCTCCGTCCCCAGCGCGCCGCCCAGCCCCGCGAGGCCCGAACCGACGGCAAAGGTCACGGCGAACACCATGCCCACGGGGATGCCGAGCCCGCGCGCCACGCGGGCATCGTCGACGGCGGCGCGCAGGCGGCTGCCGAAGCGCGTGCGCATCAGCCCCAGTTGCAGGCCGAGCGCCAGCGCGCCGCACACCGCGATGATGAAGGAGCGGTAGATGCCGACATTGACGCCCAGGAGCTCCCGGCGGCCCTGGAGCCACGCCGGCAGATGGATGTTGCGCTGGCTCGAGCCCAGGAAATAGTCGGTCGCCGCCACCGCCATGAAGACCAGCCCGATCGAGAACAGCACCTGGTCGAGCGGGCTGCGGCCGTACATGTGGCGATAGAGCGTACGTTCGAGCGCGAGGCCGAGGGCCGCGGAGACCAGGAACGCCGCCGGCAGGCAGGCGAGGAACGGCACGCCCCAGTGGTCCATCAGGATCACGGTCACGTAGCCGCCCGCCATCGCGAAGGCGCCGTGCGCGAGGTTGACGAAGTTCATCAACCCCAGGGTCACGGCCAGCCCGCAGGCCAGCACGAACAGCAGCATGCCGTAGGCCACCCCGTCGAAGAGGATCGTGGCCACGGCGGCTGCCTATTTCTTGGCGGCCTTCACCGGATCCTTGACGTTGGCGATGGTGTCGAACTCGACGTTGTAGAGCTCGCCGTCGACCTTCTGGACCTTGCGGATGTAGATGTTCTGCACGATGTCGCGCGTCGCGGGATCGATCGAGATCGGGCCGCGCGGGCTCTCCCACGCCATGCCCTTGATCGCCGCCATCAGCTTGTCGCCATTGGCGTCGCCGCCGGTCTTCTTCAGCGCCTCGTAGATCAGGTACATGCCGTCATAGCCGCCCACCGCCATGAAGTTGGGGCGCAGGCCGCCATTGGCCTTCTTGAAGGCCTCGACGAAGCTCTTGTTGAGCGCGCTGTTGTGGTTGGCCGAGTAGTTGTGCGCGTTGATCACGCCCACCACCGCATCGCCCATGCCGTTCAGCTGGTCGTCGTCGGTGACGTCGCCGGTCGCGATCAGCTTGACGCCGGACTTGTCGAGACCGCGTTCGACGAACTGCTTTACGAACTGCGCGCCCGTGCCCGACGGCACGAAGACGAACAGCGCGTCGGGCTTGGCGTCGGCCACCTTCTGAAGAACCGGAGCGAAGTCGGGCGCCCGCATCGGGATGCGCAGGTTCTCCACGATCGTGCCGCCATCGGCCTTGAACTTCTCGGTGAACGACTTCTCCGCGTCGATGCCCGGACCGTAGTCGCTGACCAGGGTCACGACCTTCTTGATGCCGTTCTTGAACGCCCACTCCGCCATCGGCACCGACGATTGCGCCAGCGTGAAGGAGGTGCGCGCGACGTAGGGCGAGGCCTCGGTGATCGACGACGTGCCGGCGGCCATCACGATCTCCGGCACCTTCGCTTGCGTCGCGATCGGCGCCGTCGCCATCGCCGACGGTGTGATGCCGAACCCGGCGAGCACCGCGACCTTGTCGTTGACCACGAGTTCCTGCGCCAGGCGCTTGGTGACGTCGGGCACCGACGTGTCGTCCTTGAGGATGACCTCGATCTTCTTGCCGGCGACCGTGGCGCCGTGCTGCGCGACGTAGAGCTTCACCGCGGCGTCGATCTGCTTGCCGGTCGAGGCCTGCTGGCCGGTCATCGGCAGGACGAGGCCGATCTTGACGGTTTCCTGGGCGAAGGCGACGCCCGGCGCGAGCATCAGGGCGGCCGCACCGATCAGAATTCGACGCTTGAACATCGTTTGCCTCCCAAACATTTTATTACCGGCGTAATAGCATAAAAGCGCCTATGCTCCATCCCGGAAACAGAGGAACGCCCGATGAAAAGCTACAAGGTCGTCGAATTCGGACAGCCGCTGCAAAAGGTCGAGGAAGCCAATCCCGCGCCCAAGGGCAGCGAGGTGCTGGTGCGCGTGACCGCCGCCGGCGTCTGCCACAGCGACGTCCACCTGTGGGAGGGCTACTTCGACATGGGCGGCGGCAACAAATACTCGACCGCCAAGACCATGAACCCGCCGCGCACAATGGGTCACGAGATCGTGGGCGAAGTCGTGGCCCTGGGACCGGACGCCAAGGGCGCCAAGGTCGGCGACAAGGCGGTGGTCTATCCGTGGATCGGCTGCGGCAAGTGCTGGTACTGCGACCACGGCACCGAGAATCTCTGCCCCACCCCGCATGCGCTGGGCGTCAATGAGGACGGCGGCTATGCCGACCATGTGCTCGTGCCGCATGCCAAGTATCTCTATCCCTACGGCGACCTGCCGGTCGAACTGGCCTGCCTCTATGCCTGCTCGGGGATCACCGCCTTCGGCGCGGTGAAGAAGGCGGTGGATCATGACGCGGGCAAGCCGATCCTGGTGATCGGTGCGGGCGGCGTCGGCCTGATGGGCGTGCGCTTCGCCAAGGCAGTGCTGGGCCGCGAGCCGATCGTGGCCGACATCGACGAGAACAAGCGCCAACTCGCGCTCAAGAACGGCGCCTGCGCCGTGGTCGATCCGCGCGACAAGGAAGCGCGCAAGAAGATCCTCGAGCTGACCGGCGGCACCGGTGTCGCCGCCGCGCTCGACTTCGTGGGCAACGAGGCATCCGCGCAGTTCGGCTGGCGCGCGCTCGGCCGCGGCGGCCGGCTGGTCGTGGTCGGCCTGTTCGGCGGCACGTTCACCACGCCGATGCCGATGTTCGCCTTTACCGGCAACACGATCATGGGCTCCGTCACCGGCACGCCGGCCGAGATGAAGGAGATGATGGACATCGTGACCGCGGGCAAGGCGGAGCCGGTGCCAATCATCAAGCGCAAGCTCGACGAGGCGGACGCAGCGCTCCAAGACCTGCGCAAGGGCGTGGTCATGGGCCGCGCCGTCCTGATGCCCTAAGAAAGCGTCGTGAGCCAGGCAACCCGCGCCCTCCTCCATGCCTTCGAGACCGGAGCGCTCGCCGAAAGGCGGGCGTTCTTTCTGCGTGCCGAGGACCCGCCGTTCGCCGACATCGCCTGCGAGCAGTCGTTCCGGCCGGCCTTCCTGAAGCTCAAACAGGCGACGCCGCGCCTCCAGGGCGGTGCGTGGCCGCTCGGATTGGTGCTACTCACCAAGCACAAGGAAGAGAACTTCGCCAACATCGCGCGCGGTTGGGCGTTGCTCGAGAACGGCGGCACGCTGGTCTGCGCCGGCGCCAACGACGATGGCGCGGCCAGTCTCGAGAAGCATGTCGCCAAGGCGCTGGGCGTCGACGACACGCTGTCGAAGTTCCATTGCCGCGTCTTCTGGTCGACCAAGGGCGATGCGCCGCCACCCACCTATTGGCGCGGCTTGACCGGCCTCCAGCCGGTGAGCGACAGCAGTTGGCGCAGCAAGCCCGGCATCTTCGCCTGGGACAAGATCGACGACGGTTCCGCCCTGCTCGCCCGTTACCTTCCCGACGACCTTTCGGGCCACGTCGCGGATTTCGGCTGCGGCTGGGGCTATCTCAGCCGCGAGGTGCTGGCACGTTCGCCGGATGTGCAGCACATCGACCTGATCGATGCCGAGAACATCGCTCTCGACGCCGCCCGCGCCAACGTCGCCGACGAGCGCGCGGCCTATCACTGGCTCGACCTCACGGCCGAGCCTGCCCCGCACACCTACGACGCCATCGTCTGCAATCCGCCCTTCCACACCGGCCGCGCCTCGACGCCGGCGCTCGGCCAGCAGGTGATCGAAGCCGCTTCGCGCGCGCTGAAGCCCGGCGGCCGCTTCTACATGGTGGCCAATCGCGGCCTGCCCTACGAGCCGATGCTGAAGGCGAACTTTTCGTCGTTCGCGACGCTGACCGACAACAACAAGTTCAAGGTCAGCCGCGCGGTCCGCTGAAGGCGCCGCCGATCAGGAATTCCTTGTTGCCCTCGACGCCGGTGATCGGGCTCTCGGTCACGCCGAGCACGCGCCAACCGGGCTGCGCGCCGAGCCAGGCCGAAACCGTCTCGACGACCTCGGCGTGCAGTTCCGGCTCGCGCACGATGCCGCCCTTGCCGACGCGGCCCTTGCCCACCTCGAACTGCGGCTTGATCAGCGCCGCCAGATGCGCGCCGGGCGCCGCGAGCGCCAGCGCGGCGGGCAGTACCGTCGCGAGGCCGATGAACGAGGCGTCGCACACGATCAGGTCGATCGGCTCGGGGATCTCGGCGCGCGTGACGGCGCGCATGTTGGTCTTCTCCATCGAGACCACGCGTGGATCGGAGCGCAGCTTCCAGGCGAGCTGGTTGGTGCCGACATCGACGGCGTAGACCTTGGCCACGCCGCGCTGCAGCAGGCAGTCGGTGAAGCCGCCAGTCGAGGACCCGACATCGAGCGCGATGCGTCCCGTGACCGGGATCGCGAAATGCGCCAGCGCCTTTTCGATCTTCAACCCGCCGCGCGACACATAAGGATGCGGCTGGCCGCGCACTTCGAGCGCCACGTCGGCCGCGACGCCGAGCCCTGCCTTCTCGAGCTTCCGCTCGCCCGAATAGACGAGCCCGGCCATGACGAGCCGCTGTGCGGCGGCACGCGTCTCCGCTAGACCCCGCTCCACCAGCGCCACGTCGAGTCGCGTTTTGGCTGCCATCGCTCTCCTGCTAGCATGACCGCCATGAACACGAAACTTCTCGAGGGCGAACGCGCCCTCGTCACCGGCTGTGCGGGCGGCATCGGCCGCGGCATCGCCCAGGCTCTCCTCGCAGAAGGCGCCGAGGTCGTCGGCAGCGACATCAATCCGCCGTCGGCGGAGGACGGCATCGACTTCCTGGCCAGCGATCTCTCCAAGCGCGACGGCTGGAAGACACTACTCGACGGCGCGGTCGAGCGGCTGGGCACGATCTCGCTGTTCGTCCATGCCGCGAGCCCGAAGCGGCGCGAGGAGGACATGCCGCTCTCCGTCACCGAGGAGACGTGGGACGCGATGGTCGATATCAACCTGCGCTCGGGATTCTTCCTCGCACGCGCCGTCGGCCTCCACATGCGCGAGCGCAAGATCAAGGGACGCCTCCTGCTGATCACCTCGCAGCATCGCCAGACGCCGCGCAACCTGCCGCATTACTCCGCGTCGAAGGCCGGCATGACGATGGTGATGAAGGAACTGGCGCGCGCGCTGGCGCCGGACGGCATTCGCGTCAACGCGATCGCGCCGGGCTCGATCCCCGGCGGCGGCACGTCGCGCAATCCCGCCGACATGCTGCCCAACATCCCGCTCGGCCGCGTCGGCACGCCCGACGATGTGGCGCAGGTCGCTGTCGCCGTTCTGTCGGAAAGATTTGGTCGTTACCTGGTGGGGACGACAGTAGAAGTTGATGGCGGATTGGGCCTTTTGACGTGGATTCCTTCCAAGGCTTGACCCGGTGACCCGAACGGGCTGAGTTACGCCCTCATCAGCTTCGGAGAATCGCCATGACGCTACGCATCAATTCGATCGCCCCCGATTTCAAGGCCGAGACCACGCAAGGCCCGATCGACTTCCACAAGTGGATCGGCGACGGCTGGGCGATCCTGTTCTCGCATCCGAAGGACTTCACGCCGGTCTGCACGACCGAGCTCGGCTACATGGCCGGCCTCAAGCCCGAGTTCGACAAGCGCAACACCAAGATCATCGGCCTGTCGGTCGATCCGGTGACCAACCACGCCAAATGGGCGAAGGACATCGAGGAGACCCAGGGCCACGCCGTGACCTATCCGATGATCGGCGATCCCGAGCTCAAGGTCGCGAAGGCCTACGACATGCTGCCCGAGGACGCCGGCACGACGTCGGAAGGCCGCACCGCCGCCAACAACGCCACCGTGCGCTCGGTGTTCGTGATCGGCCCGGACAAGCAGATCAAGGCGATGCTCACCTACCCGATGAACACCGGCCGCAACTTCGACGAGGTGCTGCGCATCCTCGACTCGGTGCAGCTCACCGCCAAGCACATGGTGGCGACGCCGGTGAACTGGAAGAACGGTCAGGACGTCATCATCCCGCCGGCCGTCACCGACGAGCAGGCTAAGGCCAAGTACCCGAACGGCTACAAGACCATCAAGCCGTACCTGCGCACCGTCGCGCAGCCGAAGTAGGAACTTCTCTCCCCTATTGGGAGAAGACGGTGGTGTCGCCCTGCTTGGCGGCGACCCACTTGGTGCGGTCGTAGTCGACGAACGACCGCAGCACGATCTCGGCGCGACCGTCGCGCATCATCTTGTCGTCGACGAACACCAGAAGACGATCGACGCGGCCCCTGTAGGTACGGACCTGTAGCGCCCGCTCGACCTCGGCGTTCACCAGTAGGCGTGCCTGCGGCACTTCCAGCGCGATCTCCGGCGCCATCACCCACACGACGGTACCGGGCGCGATCTCCTGCTTGCGGATCAGCGCTAGCCCGTCGGCCGAGAGGTTGCCGTGGTGGAAGCCGCGCGCGCCGAGCGGCATGTGCCGGTTATGATCGAGCCGCACGCCGTAGGACACGACGCCGTACGCCATCGACGCGGCGGCCAGCGCGCCCAGCGGCCAGCGGATCGCGTTGCGCGCCGACAGCACGGCATGGACGACGCCCACCAGCATCAGCAGCCCGACGGGCCGGAAGAAGCGGTCCTCCATCTTGAGCTCGCCGCCCGCGCCGTAGATCACGGCGAGGCCCGCGATGTAGATCAGTGCCGCCGTGGCGGCAAAGCGGACATAGTCGCCGTGCGAGGCCTTGAGCCGGCGCGCACTCCATCGCAGCAGCAGCAACGCGGGAACGCTGCCCGCGAGGTAAAGGAGATCGAGCGACTTCAGGATCTGCTGGCCCGGCCGTTGCAGCAAGCGCGCCGCCATGTCGCCGAGCGAGAACATCGCCGACACCGACGCCGCCCAGCCTTCGAGGAAGGACGGCACGAGGATCGGCCAGTTGGTGCCGAACTTGGCGTCGAGCGCGGTCCAGCCACGCGACTGCCAGAAGACGTAGAACGCCGCTCCGAACACCACGACCAGCAGCGCCGCCACGACCGGCCGCCGCCAGCGCGCCTGTCGCGGCGGCCAGAGGTCGCAGATCACCACCGCCGCCAGCGCGGAGAACGCGAAGAGGATGCCCGACAGTTTCAGGAAGGCGAGCGCCGCGATCGCGGCCAGCAGGCCGATCGCCTGCGCCGCCGACAGTCCCTGCCAGCGTTTGAGCAGCAGCAGGAACCACGGCATGCCGCCGAACAGCAACACCTCGCCCCCATTATAAATGCCGAATGGCAGCGCGAAGTGTCGGCTGCCGGCGGTGATCGCCAGCGCGACGGCCGCACTCAGGACCGGAAAATTCCAGGCGCGATAGAGCCGGTACCAGCCGACCAAGCCCAGCACGGTGAAGAGCGTCGTCACGACAGTCATCCCCGTGCCGAGCCCCAGTCCCAGCCGCTCGAGCGCGCCCGCGAACAAGTACTGCCCGGGCGACCAGACGGTCATGAACAGGCTGCGGTCGCGCGCGATGTCGGCGAAGTCCGGCATGGTCGCGTGGTTGAACGCGGCGCCCCGCACCATCGAGTCCCAGACCATGAAGCCGTAGGCGCTGTCGGAGAACATCTCCGGCACGACGACGAAGGCAGCGGCGGCGTAGACCGTGACGAGCGCTGCGATCGCGGCTAAGAGCAGCCTTGGAATGCGCGCTATCCCCGCGCGCGCTCGACCTGGCGGCCCAGCGCGGCGAGCGCGGTCTCGACGATGTGCGCGGCGTCGAGGCCGGCCCATTCGTACTGCCGCTGCGGCGAGCCCTGCTCGATGAAGCGGTCGGGCAGCACCATCGGCCGAACCTTGAGCCCGTGATCGAGCAGTCCGGCGGTCGCGAGGTGTTGGAGCACGTGACTGGCGAAGCCGCCGATCGCGCCCTCCTCGATCGTGATCAGCACCTCGTGCTCGCGCGCGAGGCGGGCGATCAGGTCGGTGTCGAGCGGCTTGGCGAAGCGCGCGTCGGCCACGGTGGTGCTGAGGCCTTTGGCGGCGAGATCCTCGGCCGCGGTCATGCATTCGGCGAGACGCGTGCCGAAGCTCAGCAGCGCGATCTTGCTGCCCTCGCGCAGAACGCGGCCCTTGCCGATTTCCAGCGGCGTGCCGCGCGCCGGCAGCTCGACGCCCACACCCTCGCCACGCGGGTAGCGGAAGGAGCACGGCCGATCGTTGATCGCCGCCGCCGTCGCCACCATGTGCATCAGTTCGAGCTCGTCGGCCGCGGCCATCACAACGAAGTCCGGCAGGCAGGCGAGATAGGTCACGTCGTAGGAGCCCGCGTGCGTGGCGCCGTCGGCGCCCACCAGGCCCGCGCGGTCGATGGCGAAGCGCACCGGCAGCTTCTGGATGGCGACGTCGTGCACCACTTGGTCGTAAGCGCGCTGGAGGAAGGTCGAGTAGATCGCCGCGAACGGCTTGTAGCCCTCGGTCGCCAGGCCGGCGGCGAAGGTCACACCATGCTGCTCCGCGATCGCCACGTCGAAGGCGCGGTCGGGAAAGCGCTCGGCGAACTTGTCGACGCTGGTGCCCGACGGCATCGCCGCCGTGATCGCCACGATCTTCGGGTCGACCTCGGCCTCGGCGATCAGCGCCTTGGCGAACACCGCCTGGTAGGCCGGCGCGTTGGCGACCGGCTTGTTCTGCTTGCCCGTGACGACGTCGAACTTGACCACGCCGTGATACTTGTCCGCGCTCGCCTCGGCCGGCGCGTAGCCCTTGCCCTTCTTGGTGACGGCATGGATCAGGATCGGCTTGTCGAGGCGGCTGTCGCGGGCGTTCTTCAGCACCGGCAGCAGGTGGTCGAGATTGTGACCGTCGACCGGGCCGACATAGTAGAAGCCCATCTCGTCGAACAGCGTGCCGCCGGCCACGAAGCCGCGCGCGAATTCCTCGGCCTTGCGCGCCGCCATCTCGAGCGGCTTGGGCAGTTGCTCGGCCACCGAACGGCCGAAGTTGCGCAATGAGACATAGGGATTGCCCGAGAGCAGGCGCGACAGGTGACCCGACAGCGCGCCGACCGGCGGCGCGATCGACATGTCGTTGTCGTTGAGGATCACGATCAGGCGACTGCGCATGGCGCCGGCGTTGTTCATCGCCTCGTAGGCCATGCCCGCGCTCATCGCGCCGTCGCCGATCACGGCGATGACGTTGTTGCTGCCGCCCGCGAGGTCGCGCGCGACGGCGATGCCGAGGCCGGCCGAGATCGACGTCGAGGAGTGCGCCGTGCCGAACGGGTCGTATTCGCTCTCGCTGCGGCGCGTGAAGCCCGACAGGCCGCCTTCCTGCCGCAGGGTGCGGATGCGGCTGCGGCGGCCGGTGATGATCTTGTGCGGATAGGCCTGGTGGCCCACATCCCAGATCAGCCGGTCGTCCGGGGTGTTGAACGTGTAGTGCAGCGCGACTGTGAGCTCGACCACGCCCAGGCCGGCGCCGAGATGGCCGCCGGTCACGGAAACAGCCGAGATCGTCTCCTGGCGCAGTTCGTCGGCCAGCTGGCGCAGCTGCTCTGGCTTCAGCCGGCGCAGGTCGGCCGGCACGTTGACGGTGTCCAGAAGCGGTGTGGTACTCGGGCCAGTCATGGCTTTCTTATACTCTTCCCCGGCGCGTCATGCGCGCCGCGATACGACGAATTTGGCGGCCTGCCGCAGCAGGTCGGCGGAGGGTCCCAGAGGCTCGAGGTGCGCGGCCGCCTGATCGGCGAGCATCGCGGCCTGGGCTTTCGCGCGCTCCAGGCCCAGGATGGAAACGAACGTGGCCTTGCCCTGGGCAGCATCCTTGCCCGGGGTTTTTCCCAGTTCGGCGGCGCTTCCTTCGACATCGAGCAGGTCGTCGACGATCTGGAAGGCGAGTCCGAGATCGTGCGCGTACGCCGACAGCGCCGCACGCATCTGCTCCGGCGCCTTGCCCAGGATCGCCCCGGCGGTGCAGGAGAACGAGATCAGCGCGCCGGTCTTGAGACGTTGCAGGCGCGTGATGGCCCCGATCGACAGCGGCTCGGCGCCCTTCTCCTCGGCCAACAGGTCGAGCATCTGGCCGCCGACCATGCCGTGCGCGCCGGACGCCTTGGCAAGATCGGCCACCAGCGCCGCGCGCACCGCGGGATCGCCATGGGTCTCCTCGTGCGCCAGCACCTCGAAGGCCAGCGCCTGGAGCGCGTCGCCGGCGAGGATCGCCGTCGCCTCGTCGAACTGCCTGTGGCACGACGGCTTGCCGCGCCGCAGGTCGTCATCGTCCATCGCCGGAAGATCGTCGTGGATCAGCGAATAGGCATGCACCAGTTCGATCGCGCTGGCCGTGCGCAGGGCCGGCGTGGGGCCGACCTTGAACAGCGTCGCCCCGGCCAGCACGAAGAACGCGCGCAGCCGCTTGCCGCCGCCCAGGCTCGAATAGCGCATCGCCTCGAAGACGCGCGCCTCGCCCTCCTCGCCGTTCGGCAGGAGGCGGTCCATGGTCCGCTCGGTCGCCTCCGCCGCATGGGCAAGAGCCGGCTCGAACGCGCGATACGACGACAGCGGCATGACGAATGACGGGCTGGAGACGCGCTAGGCGAGGTCGGCGGGCTGGCTGGTGGCCGTTCCGTCCGACGAAAAGCTGATCTTCTCGACCTTCATCTTGGCCTCCGCGAGCTTCTGCTCGCAGTGCCGCTTGAGCAATGCGCCACGCTCATAGGCCGTGATGGCTTCGTCGAGCTTGGTCCTTCCCTGCTCGAGTTGTTGCACGATCGTCTCGAGTTCGCGCAACGCGTCCTCGAAAGACAGGCTGGCGATATCCTTGGGCAGGGCGGGTTCTTTGGCCACGGAAGCCTCGTTAAAGGGGGTATCCAGCCATGGTAGCCCGCGCCGCCCGCAGGTGCCAGCAATGCATGTCCACGAACGATAAAACCGCCAAATTCGCGAGCTTTACCAAAGCTTTGCAACCCAGAGGCTAGAAATACGCGCTGAGGGCATGGCGGCCTTGCACGTTCGCAGGACAAAACCTCGCTTGGCGCATTGCGAGCCCCTTTTGCGAATGGCAGCTTTCGCCCCTCAGAAATAAACGGCCATTCATTGGGAGAAAAGCCGATGGGCAATGTCAGCCACCTTGTGACCCGCACCGCCGCCTTGCAGAGCACGACCGAGAACGGTCTGGCCGAGGGCCTGCCGACCAAAGACCGTCAGTTCGTCACCGCCCTTGCCCGTGGCCTCGACATCCTCCGCGCTTTCCATGCCGGCGAAGGCATGCTGGGCAACCAGGAGATCGCCCACCGCACCGGCCTGCCCAAGCCGACCGTCGCCCGCCTGACCCACACGCTGACCGAGCTGGGCTACCTCAACTACATCCGCCGCTTCCGCAAGTACGAGCTGGGCGCCTCCGTCCTGGCGCTGGGCTATGCCGCGATCTCGAGCATGGACGTCCGCCGCGCCAGCCGCGCGCCGCTCGAGCAGCTCGCCCACGCCCTCAACGCCTCGACGGCGCTGGGCGGCCGCGACCGCCACTCGATGATCTATCTCGAAGCCTGCCGCGGCCCCTCGGTCGTGGCGATCACCCACGATGTCGGCACGCGCGTGCCGATGGCCAGTACCGCGATGGGCCGCGCCTACCTCTTCTCGCTGCCCGACGCCGACCGCAACAAGCACATCGATGCGATCCGCCGCCGCTGGCGCGACGACTGGGCCAAGGTGAAGACGGGCATGGAGCGCTCGTTCAAGGAACTGGCCGACAAGGGCTTCTGCGTGACCTGGGGCGAGTGGCTGCCGGAGCTGTGCGGCGTCGGCGTCCCTCTGCGCAACACCGACGGCACCGCGGCCTATGCCGTGAACGCCTCGGCGCCGATCTACCAGATCAGCCGCGACCGGCTCGAGGCCGACTGGGGGCCGCGCTTGGTGAAGGTCGCGCGCGACATCCGCACCGGCATGGCCGCCCAGCCGGGCAGCGGCGCCGCGCCGGCCGCTGTCGCCCCGATGCGGCCGACGACCACCAACGGCGTGTCGACCCGCGCGCCGATGGCCGCGATGGCGCGCCGCTAGGACGACAGAGCCGGACCAGACATGGCGATCCAACGACCGGCCGACGCTCGGCCGGTCGCTCCGTATGAGTTCCGTGGTTTCAACGGCGTGATCGGTCACGAAGTCGTCTCGTGGCGGCCGGGCTTCGTCGAAATGCGCCTCAACGTGCGACCGGAACTGTGCAACGCCAACGGGCTGCTGCACGGCGGCGTGCTGATGACCCTGCTCGATTCGGCGAGCGGCTTCGCCTGCACCTTCAACGACACCGCCACCGCGCGCCGCCTCTCGGTGACGCTGGCCTTCACGACGCAGTTCATCAAGGCCGGCCGCGAGGGCGACGTGCTGTCGATCCTCGGCGCCTGGCGGCCGTCGAGCAGCCAGAGCACCTTCGCCGCCGAGACCGAGATCTACAACCAGGCCGGCGACCTGCTGGCCACCGGCGCCGGCACCTTCCGCTACCTCAAGGGCGAGCGCAGCGACGGCACGCTGACCTTCCTCGACGCGAAGGCCGCCGAGTAGCTCTCCGGATCAGGAGAGCTTGTAGCGCAGCCAGACCGCGCCGCCGTCGAGCACCTTGTGGCTGGCGAGCGTCATCTTCTGGAGCGGCGCGGGACCGAGGTCGCTGTCGCCGGAGTTGAAGACGATCGGGCCGCCGGTGCTGCCGTCGACGACGGCTGAGATCACGAGGCTGATCTCGTCGATCAGACCCGCCCGCAGCAGCGCGCCGTTGGCGCCGCCGCCGCCTTCGAGCAGCAAACGCGTGAGACCGAGCTCGCGGTTCAACGTCTCCAGCGCAGCCGCGAGGTCGATCTCGTTCTTGCCGGCGAAGATGTAGGAGATGCCCTCGCCGCGCAGGCCCGCGAGATGGCTGTCGGGCACCTGCTCGGTCAGGATCACCAGGATCGGATCGCCGCCGATGTCGCTGCGTTCCCACACCGCCTTGCCGTGCGCATCGAGGAAGATGCCCCACGAGGCCGCTTCCTTGCGGGCGTACCAATTCTCGCGCGGGAACTTCTCCGCGGTCAGCGGATAGACCTTGCCCTTGCCGCGCGCGAATTCCTGCGCGGTGACCCGGCCGCACAGCCACGAGCCGCCGGCGCCGCCCTCCTTCACCAATTCATCGTGCAGCGTCTCGAACAGGTTGGGCACGACGTTGGCCCTGGGACGCCAGCGGCTGCCCCAGATGCGGCCGTCGATGCTGCTGACCATGTGGCAGAGGACATAGGGTTTCATGCGCACGACCTTAGCACCGCCGTCCCGCGTTGCTAGGATGCGACCATGGCAAGGATCGACGGCCTCTACGAGTTGGGACACGTGCTCGACGTGCTCGATGCCGACACGCACGGCTTCACGGGCGCGGACCTGCACCGGGTCGAGGCGTTCTGGACCTTCTCCGAGATGGACAGCAGCTCCGCCGGCTTCGTCGTCGTCCTGCGCGACGGCCGGCGGGCCTATATCGACTTCCTGCACTGGCACGGCTTCGAGCAGGACGAGGACTTCCGTATCGCGACCGAGCTTCTGCCCAGGGGCGAGCCCTTGCCGCGGCGCGGCGGGCCGGCGCCATGGCCGCCCGGTGAATGGTCCTCCGCGCCCGCGCACCTGGACCGGATGCTCGCATCGCGCTCGGCCTGACGGCAAATCGCCATAGTTGCGGTGTCTTCTCGCCTCATGCCGAAACGCCGCCGCCGTCTCGCCCTCGTCTCCCTCGCCGTCGCTGCCGGGCTCGGCCTCTTCGCGTGGCTCGAACCCGCACTCGCCGCCACCGCCTGCCCGATCTGCTACGGCTTCGAGCGCCTCGACGACGACGTCTACATCGACCGCCATGCGACCGACACGCAGCGCGACTCCGCGCGCGCGATCGCGGCCACCGCCCGGCAGCGCATCCGTGCCTTCTACGGCCGGCAGGAAAGCGACCCGCGGCTGTTCCTGTGCACGACGCACGATTGCTACGACGGCTTCGGCGGCGGCTCGCGCGGTATGGCGATCCTCGACGTGGTTCTGGTCCTGGCGCCGCTCGGCTTCAACGCCGTGATCGCCACGCACGAGCTCAGCCACATCGAATTGCACCGCCGCCTTGGCCGCATCGACACGATGCGCCGCGCGATCCCGCAATGGTTCGACGAGGGTGTGGCGGCGATGGTCTCGCAGGATCCGCGCTATCCGCCGGCCGCCAGCGACACCGAGTGCGCCGACGCGGCACAAGGCGCCCTGCCCGCCGCCCGCGCCGCGTGGATCCACGACGTCAATCACGATGCCCTCTACGCCAAGGCGGCACGCCGGGTCGGCTGCTGGATGGCCAACCGCGGCGGCCCGAAGGCCGTCACCAACCTGATCGAGCAGGTCGCCGCCGGTACCCGTTTCGAAGACGCGTGGCGTTAGCGCACTAGCGCTAATTGCGCTAATTGGCCGAATTCTCGCCCAGCGGCACGCGCGCCAGGTGCCGATGCGTGCGCTTGCCCAGCAGGCTGTGCACCAGCACGACGTCGCGCACCTCCCAGGAGATCGGCTCGATATCGTGACCCGGCACGATGTGACTGTCGCGCAGCAGGGTGACGTGCGGGGTGAACGGCCGTGCAACGCGCGGACTGTCATCGAGCGCGTCGCTCAGGCGCTGCTGCAACACCTCGAGGCCGATGGTGCCGTCCTCGCCGCACAGCACGAAGGCGCCGTTGCGGAAGCTCATCACCCGGTCGAAGGCGACCTTGAATCTCGGCATCGTCAGCGCCGCCGCGCGCTCGGTCGCCATCGCGACCCGGTCGGCCGGCAGACCGACGCCATCGCCGAGATGACAGAGCGTGACGTGAAAGTGGTCGGTCTCGAGCGGCCGGCCGTTCAATTCGTGACCTGTCTTCAGGCGCCGCGCGAGATCGCCGATGCGCTGGGCGACGTCGGCCGGCGGCACGACCGCGAGGAACAGCCGATCCGTCGCCATTGCCCTGTCGCCCCCCGGCCGAGGCGAGGCCAGCCGCGCATGGACCCGCCGTTGCCGCTGCGTCTGGAGCATCGGCGCGGCGCGATGGGCCGGCCGGAAGAGATCAGCCGACGAGGCGACGGACAGGTTCATGGAAAGGCTCCCCCATTATGAATGTTCTATATATGTTCTTTTTGAGGATAAAGCAAGCCTGGATGGGCTTTTGGTTGGAAATGCAGGCGTCGTCGTCCATTAAGAGCGCCCGCATACGCGCACGCCGGCCCAGCCTCGTGTCCGACATCTCCAGCCGACCTGCCGGTCCGGCGCCGAGTTCTTCAGCTACCAAACGGCGTGTCCGCCGCGCCCCGATCGCCTGGGAGCGGGTCATTGGAATCGGCGTCTATCATCTCGCGGCGTTGCTGGCGTTCGTCCCGTACTTCTTCAGCTGGACCGGGGTCGTCCTCGCCTTCCTCGGCTACAGCCTGCTCACGATCCTCGGCATCAACATCGGCTATCATCGCCTGCTGGCCCACCGGGGGCTCACCTGCTCGAAGAGGGTCGAGCATGTTCTCGCGTTCCTGGGGTTGTTGGCCCTCCAGTTCGGCCCCGCCTACTGGGTCGCCATCCATCGGCGGCATCATCATTTCGCCGACCGTCCCGAGGATCCGCATACGCCGGTCGGCAATTTCCTGTGGTCGCATTTCGGCTGGATCCTGGTGCACGGCCCGAACGCCAACCGCGATTCCGTGCTGCGCCGCTATGCGCGCGATCTCGTGAAGGACGACTTCTATGTCTGGATGGAAAAGCAGGGACGCTGGTTCTGGCTGATCGTGCTGCTCTGGAGTGTCTTCTTCATCGCCGGCTGGGCGGTCGAACTAGTCGCCGGCGGCACGATGCAGGAGGCCATCCAGTTCGGCGCGAGCCTTCTCGTCTGGGGCGTCTTCGTGCGCACCGTCATCGTCTGGCACGTCACCTGGTCCGTGAACTCATGGAGTCACCACGCCGGATACCGCACCTACGAGACGGCCGACGACAGCCGCAACAATGTCCTGGTCGGCCTGCTCGCGCATGGCGAAGGGTGGCACAACAATCACCACGCCCATCCCCGCTACGCGCGCCACGGCCATCGATGGTGGGAAATCGACACCACCTGGTGGGTGATCAAGGCGATGGCCTGGCTCGGCCTCGTGACCGATGTCGTGCTCCCCGCCGCCGACAAGGAATAGGCGCGCCACCGCACGCATTTCGCCCTATTGTGGCGGCGCATGGCCGGCTCCCGATCGATGACTTCCTTTCGTGATATCTTCTACGCCCTGAACCGCCGGAAATGGCTGCTTCTCGGGGCCTGTCTTCTCACCCTGCTGCCCACGGCCCTGTATCTGGCGCGGGCCACGCCCGAATACACCGCGACCGCCCTGGTCGCCGTCCGGTCCACCCCGCCGTCGACGGTGCGCGCGGGCGAGCTGCGGATGACCATCGAGTCCGCTGCGTTTCGGGGAAGAGTCGTCCGGGCCCAGAACCTCGATCGCGATCCGGAGTTCACCGCAAACCCGGTCCGGTTCATCGACGCGCCCGTGCAGTGGGCGAAAATGCGCGCCGCGGACATTGCCGCACTGGCGGCGTCGATCGGCGTCGACCTGCCGCACAGCGATGAGAAGAGCGTTACCAGCGTCGACGAGGCGCTGCGGCAGCGTCTGAGCGCTTCCGTGTCGGCCGATTCCGGTCTTGTCTCGATCGCGGTTCGGAGCGCCGATCGCGCGAAGGCCGTGCGCCTGGCCGATGCCATCGCCGCGCTGTGCGTCGAGGAAGCCACCGCGGCCGACCGCGACGAAGAGACTCGCGTCGCCAACCGCCTGGCCGATCAGGTGGCCACGCTTGCGCAGGAGGCCAGCGCCGCCGCGCAGGCCGTCACGAGCGCCCGTGGACAGCCCGGGCAGGCCAACGACGCGAAGTCGCTCGCCTTCGAGATCGCCGATGTCAGCTCGCAACTGTCGCAGGCCCGGGCGCAGACGCTCGATCGTCAATCGCGCCTGTCGGCGCTGAAGCGTGCGCAAACCAATGCCGATGCGAGAGGCGGCGCCACGGACATCATCGCCAATCCGATCATCGGCGCCCTGCGGGTCCAGGAGGTGGACGCCGGCCGACGCCTGCTGGAAGCCTCGCAGAAGTACGGTGAGAACCATCCACGCGTCGTGCAGGCGCGCGAGGAGTTGGGACAGGTCCGGGGCGCGATCGCTTCGGAGGTCAGGAAAATCCAGGGCGCGCTCGAGTCGGAGGCGGCCGCGTTCGAGGGCCGGGAGAAGCAGCTCGAGCAGAAGCTGGCGGAACTCAAGGAACAGGCGCAGACCGCCGACGAGCGCGACGCCGACCTGAGGAAGCTCGAGAAGGTCGCCGAAGACAAGGCCGGCGCGCACAAGGCGCTCCTTCAGCAGGTCAACGAGAGAGCGGCCGTTCAGAAGGAGCGCGGCCCCAGCGTCCGCCTCTTCGCGCCGGCGGCGGCGCCGGAGACGCCGTCATCGCCGCGCTATGTCGAGGCCGCGTCCCTTGCCCTCGCCTTCGGCCTGGTCGTCGGGCTGCTGGGCTGCTGGGGCCTCGAATATTTCGACGCAGGCTTCCGGACCGGCGCGCACATCGAGCAGCTGACCGGCCGCTCCCTGCTCGGCATGGTCCCTGCGCTGCCGCGCGCGGTGCTCCGGCGATCGGCGCCCGTCCAGTACGCGACCGCCAAGCACATGTCGGCCTATGCCGAATCCCTGCGCTCCATCAGGACGTCGATCGCGCTGGGCGCGGAAGGCCTCGAGCACAAGGTCGTCATGATCACCTCCTCTCTGCCGGAGGAAGGCAAGTCGACCTTCTCGTGTTCGCTGGCCCAGGTCGTCGCCCGCTCGAACCCCGACAAGAAGGTCATCATCGTCGATTGCGACCTGCGGCGGCCCGCCGTGCTGAAGCTGCTGCGCATGCCCGAGCCTCGCGGCACCATCGACGAATACCTGTCGGGCATGAAATCCCTGACCGACATCCTCCATCGCGACGACACCAGCGGGCTCTACTACATCCCGGCGAAATTCGGCACGAAGCGGTCGATGGAATTGCTGGGCTCGGCCAAGATGCAGAGCCTGGTCAACGCGCTTTCGGCGGAGTTCGATCTCGTGCTGCTGGATACGCCGCCGGTGATGGCGGTCGCGGATCCCCGCGTCGTCGCCTCGCTGGCGAGCTACGTCGTTTTCCTGATCCGGTGGGGAAAGACCGACCGCAATTTCGCGACGACCGCCCTCAAGCTGCTCGCCGCCGTCCCGCATGTCGGGGTCGTGCTGTCGCAGGTCGACCTGCGTCGCCACTCGCGGTACGGCTACGCCGACCACGGCGCCTATTATTCGAAGTACGGCAGTTACTACCTGGAATCGTAGAAGCGCCTGCCGGGCGCACGCGGCGCCTGGTTACACGATTGCTCGTGAACCAGGCGCGCGATGTTCGATCAGTTGACGACGATCTCGACGCGGCGGTTCTGCGGCTCGCGCACGCCGTCGGCCGTCTGGACCACCGGCTGAGAAGATATGGGCTTTGATCGCTGGAAAAAGCGTCAAAGCGCCCTATCCATGGCCCACTTCGAGAGACCACCGTCTCATCAGAGGTGCTTGCAAAACGAGGCCGGCATCGCTAAACCGGCGCCTGCCTATCTCGGCCTATTGGGGGATAGTTTAACGGTAGAACAACCGGCTCTGACCCGGTTAGTCTAGGTTCGAATCCTGGTCCCCCAGCCAACTTCCGAAAGCCGGCCGTACGCCCGCTTGTGCTCGCGAGGCAATCTACGGACCATCGAAGCAGATGCCGTCAACGAGGCACCGACGCGATCCGCAATCTTACCGTCCCAGAACCTCATGAAGTCGCCGTGCATCCCCTCGCGGAGCTTGGCAAGCAACTGGTTTGGCGATTCCCGGGACGGCAGTGTCGAGCGGCCACGCACGGCTTCTTTCTCGACCTCTCGACTGACCTGCTCGGCCAGCCGACCGTTTGGTACGACCTCCTATTGAGCGGGCCGCCGATCAGCATAACGGGCCAAAGCCTGATGTCGGGCGCTTGACAGCATTGACGCACAGTCCAGCGGTCATTGAGTTAACAGCAAGGGTCATGTCGACGCTGCAATTTTTGCCTCCAAGTGATAGTTTTCCGGCGATTGGCGCGCAGGACCGACAAAGAATGAACAGGCGTATTTCCGTCATGGGCCTCGGCTATGTCGGCCTTCCCGTGGCAACTACTTTTGCCCGCGCCGGGCATCAGGTCGTTGCTTTCGACATCGATTTGCGCCGCATCAGCGAGTTGAGGGAAGGTCACGACCGCACCGGCGAAGTAAGCGCGCGCGCTTTGACTGCACCCGGCCTGAAGTTCACCTCTGACGCGCGAGATCTCGCTGCCGCGGACTTCCACATCGTCACCGTCCCAACGCCAATAGACGCCAGCAAGCAGCCGGATCTCGAGCCGCTGCGTCAGGCCTCGATCGCCCTGGGCGGAGTCCTCAAGAAAGGCGACATTGTCGTCTACGAGTCGACCGTTTATCCCGGCGTGACCGAGGACGTGTGCGCACCGATCCTGGAGAAGATTTCCGGGCTCAGATGGCGGACGGACTTCAACGTCGGCTATTCGCCCGAACGCATTAACCCCGGTGACAAAGAGCGCCGCTTCGACAACATCCTGAAGATCGTCTCGGCCGACACACCACAGGCCCTCGACATCATTGACGAGGTGTATCGCAGCGTCGTGACGGCCGGCACACACCACGCATCGTCGATCAAGATCGCCGAGTTCGCAAAAGTGCTAGAGAACACCCAACGCGACGTGAATATCGCGCTCATCAACGAGATTGCACTGATTTGCGATCGTCTCGCCATCGATACGCAGGATGTGCTGGCTGCCGCTGGAACCAAGTGGAACTTCTTGCCGTTTCGACCAGGACTGGTCGGCGGCCATTGCATCGGCGTCGATCCCTTTTATATCGCGCATAAAGCCGAGGAGATCGGCTATCACCCTCATGTCATCCACTCTGGCCGCCGCGTGAACGACGGTATGGGTGTCCACGTTGCCAACCGCGTGGCGCGCAGCCTGATGCAGCGGCCAGGTGCCGGGCAGCCTGTCGTCACCATTCTGGGCGTCACATTCAAAGAAAACGTCCCCGATATTCGCAATACGCGTGTCATCGACATCGTGCGCGAGTTGGAAAATTACGGCGTCACCGTTCAACTCCACGACCCTCAGGCGGATCGAGATCTCTTGAAGGAAAGTTATGGCTTAGTCCTCACCGAACTCGAGCAGCTGAAGCCCGCGGACGCCGTAATTGTCGCTGTCGCCCATGAGCCCTATCGGAAGGGGGGCTGGACTCTATTGACGCCCCTCCTAAAGCCCGCCTGGGGCTTCGTAGCCGACGTCCCCGGCCTGCTAGACCGGAAACACGTCCCGCCCGGCATCACGCTCTGGCGCCTATAACGGAATCGATCTCACCGCCTTACATAAGCGTCAGTCATATGACCGTCACACTATGCGATGAGAGCTCACCATCCTGCTTCTGGTCCGGATGGTATGGATCGTTCTACAACCTCCGCCGCGCCTAGAGCTTGGCGCCGAGGCGCAGCATGACCACGTTCTGGTCGTAGTCCGAGTTGAACTGGTTCGAGCTGCGATGCACGAACTGGTAGGTCGGGCCCACGAAGAAGTTCGGCGTCGGCAGATACAGCACGCTCGCCCGCAAGGTCACGTACTGGTCGTACCGGTTGTTGGCGTTCGACACCGCCTGGTAGTCGGCTGTCGAGTAGTCGGCGTGCGCACCGAGCCGGACGTTCGGCAGCACGTTGTAGTCGACGTCGACGCCCCCTGATGTATTGAGAAAGCCCGACGCGGCATCGAGCGCCGTATCGTCCACCGTCCGGCGGATGAACGGCTTGATCCAGAGCGGCCGCAGCGGATTCCAGTAACCGGTCAAACCGAAGGTCGGCGCCCGCACCGTCTGGAAGCGGACGTCCGAGTAGTTCTGCTCGACATAGCCGGCGAAGAGCTCGACCGACATGATGCCGCCGAAGTCGATGGCGATGCCGGCCACGCCGTCCCAGCCGGTCGAATTGCGGTTGAAGCCCAGTGTGTCGACGCCGGCATCGTAACGGCGCTGGTTCAGGCCGCCGCGCGTCCACACTTCGAGGCCGCGGATGAACTCGTAGCCCAGCCGCACGGACTCGCGGAACTCCGTCCGATTGCGGTCGGTGTTGAGGATGACACCTTGAGCCGGGCCGTTGCCGTTGTTGGTGTAGGCGAAATTGTCCATGCGTCCGTCGAGGCGGGCGCTGAACAATCCCATCTTCTGGTAGTAGCCCACGTTCGCCGTGAGCTGGTTGTAGACGTTGGGCTGGAACGTGCCGGCGGTCGTGTTGGGCGTGCCCAGTTCCTCATGCGAACGGGCGTAAGTCGCGCCGCCATAGACGTTCCAGTTGCGCTGGATGTCGAGGCGGCCATCCGTACCTACGGCGAAGTCCTGGAAGTTCTGCGAGGAGTCGGCGCTGTAGAAGCCGAAGCCGCCGCGCGCGAAGAAATTGAGCATGTGGTTGGTCCAGTCCGACCGCAGCTCGAGCGACGGCTTCAGGATCTGAACCCAGCTTCCTGTACGGCCGGTCGCGGCGGAACTCGCGTAGATATTGTCGTTGAAGGACTCGTCGAGTTCCAACGTCGGCATCAGGCGAAACGATCCGACCGGCACACCGTTCGGCTCGTAATTCTCCGCCGCGCGTGCCGAGGGCGTGCGATTGTCCGGCTCCTGCCGCGCCGGGGGCAGCTGGCTGGTTGGAGGAGTCTGCGCCGATACTTCGGAGCTCGCGGCGAAGGCCAGCAGGCAGACAGCAGCCATTACAAATCGCATTTGTATTTTCGGCTTGGGCATACACGTCCTTTGGGTGCAGCGGGCTACAAAGCCTCGGTCAAGCTATCTCTGACGGTACACTACCAGGCTCGCGTCTCGAATATGTGTGACCTGCCTGTGATCGCGGCAAAAGAGCAGCTCTACGAGCGATATATAGAGCCGTATTAGACCCGAGGATCGGCTTTGACAGGGCGAAACCCAAAGACGGCCCGATAAGCCGGCCGCAGCACCTCTTTGCCTGTCTCCTCGATCCAGCCTGGAACGGCGACCGTCCAAAGGGCGATCAGACGCGCGATCCAGCGAGGCAGCCCGCTGTCCAAGTGGAGCTTGAGCTTGAGCGCCTCGGCACGATAACGCCAATGAGCGTTGTATGAGCCGACAAAATGCGGAATTTTGGGTTCGACATTTCGAACGGCCGTCCCGGGACTGTGAAGTTTGTGGCCTGGCGGCGGGTTGCCCAAAACACAACGTCCTGCGAAGACATCGAGCGCAACGAACACGCTATAGCAGTTCAGCGGCGCCATGATCGATCCGTCGTCGTGCACCGCATGCAGGCCGGCTTCAGCCATGGCAATGGCCATCACGAGCTCATCGTTGGGGTGCCCTCGCAAACGAACCAGTTGCCAGCCATCGTAGTCCTTCTCGATCTCGCGCGCCCGTTCGTAGACCGCAGCCGCCGTCTGACCTGGCTCCAGGTAATACACCCCCCCGTTGAAGCCATTGATCGCCGGAACGCCGATCCGGGCGCAGATTTTCGCCACGTCGCCGAACCAAAGCCCTTTGGACCTTTTCTCGCCGACCACCGAGACGGCCCGACCGGCGAATCGATCGAATACTCCGGCCAGGGGCCCGACGACCATGCAATCAGAATCGATGAACAGCGTCTTCGGGGCCGGAGCGAGCCGGTCCAGATGCAGCTTGGGGGAAAAGCCCTTGCCCAATTGCCCGAACGGCACGCGGCGCACCTTTATGTAGGGCTGCAACTCGTTCGGGAGCGTGAATTCGATGTCGGTGAAGATATAGAAGTCTATGTCGCTGTCGCGATTCCAGAACAAAAAGGAGCGCGCCAGAACGAGCGCCATCTCCACGTAGAGCATTTTGCCTGTCGCAAGAGTGATCACCGCACGATCGGCAGGAGCAGCTCGTTCACTCATCGATCCACCTCAAATATCGCCGTCAATCGCCCTCGAACCCCAGTTCCTTTGGGAGCCCGATGCGGCAAGTTCATCTCAAATACTGCCTCAAGCACGGGGGAGAGGATGGCTGCGAAAACTCTTGTCGTCATTATGGGGAGATCAAGGGACACGAGCTGACTTTCTCGCATTTCAAGAAGAATGTCATTCAGCAACTGGCAACAACCATTGGTTCGGCGTGATCGCCGACCCAAATCGGCCGTATGCCGGCACGGGCTGCATCGACATTTTTTCCGCGAGTTCCTTCGATGCAATATCTCCGAAGCCGGCATCCTGGACCGATACGATTGGATCATCCTTACGCGATCCGACTCCATATGGTTAACCTCTCATCCGCCCATTCACCTCTTCTCACGACAACACATCTACCTTCCGGACGGCGAGCACTATCGCGGCTACGTCGACCGTCACGCCCTTGTTCCGCGCGCGCTTTTCGATCGCTCTATGGAAGTCCTCGCCCCGTTTTCGAGGACCCGGAAGGGCTGGCGGCCCGTATGAAGGGAAGGCGACGACCGAGTGGAGCAACGAGTCCTGGCTCTATTTTCGCCTCGGCGAACTGGGGCTGCGCGCTGGTATTCGCTTTTTCCCCTACATGATGTTCACCGTCCGGGCACAGGAAGCGTCCACCCCCCGGGGCTGCCGGGCGGGGACGATCCCGAGCACCATCTGCACATCGAATACCTGCTCGAATACTATAGCGCTCGCGCGATCGGCGCCGTTATCGGCGAAGACAGGGACTGGAACCACATGATCGGCGTTTCCAGGCTGTTTTGCTGGCGGTACTATTTGTTTGTGCTTTTGCGCGTCCTCGGGGAGAAGCATAAGTATGCGCGGCGCCTTCGCTTCTCAGGCTGGCGCGGCGATTTGTTCTCTACGCACTGCAAACCAGATGATCGACGCCAAGCCATCACCGACACTGCGCCAGGACCACTTCGAGGACATCGAGAGACCACAATGAAGAGCGCAACGATCTGACCATGTCCGATACCGTCATCCGCGCCGAGAGAGTCGGCAAGAAGTTCATCATCGGCCACAAGGTCGAGAAGGATGCGTTGTTCCGCGAGGCCATGACGAACAGCTTCCGGCGCTTCTTCAGCATGGGCAAGTCGGTGCTCCAGGGCAGCGGCGGCATCGCCGGCGACGAGTTCGAGGAGTTCTGGGCGCTGAACGACGTCAACTTCGAGATCAAGCGCGGCGAGCTGGTCAGCATCATCGGCCACAACGGCGCGGGCAAGTCGACGCTGCTCAAGATCCTGTCGCGCATCACCGAGCCGACGACGGGCCGCATCGAGATCGACGGCCGCGTCACCAGCCTGCTGGAAGTCGGCACCGGCTTCCATCCCGAGCTCACGGGCCGCGAGAACGTCTTCCTGAACGGCGCGATCCTCGGCATGACCCGGGCCGAGGTGCGGCGCCGCTTCGACGAGATCGTGGCCTTCGCGGGCGTCGAGAAGTTCATCGACACGCCGGTCAAGCGCTACTCGGTCGGCATGTATGCGCGCCTCGCGTTCGCGGTCGCCGCGCATCTCGAGGCCGAGATCCTGGTGATCGACGAAGTGCTCGCGGTGGGCGATGCCGAGTTCCAGGCGCGCTGCCTCGACCGCATGTCGGAGGTCGCCAATAGCGGCCGCACGGTGCTGTTCGTCAGCCACAATCTCGCGGCGGTCTCTGCGCTGACGCGCCGCGCGCTGGTTCTCAGTGCGGGCAAGCTCACATTCGATGGGCCCGTCCAGGCGGCGCTATCGCACTACACCGCCAACCTCGGGCAGGCGTCGCAGCGCCGGGCCTGGGGAACCGGGCGCGACTCGACCCTGGTGTCGGCCGACCTGCTCGACGAGCGCGGGAATCCTATTGCGCGCTTCGTTCCGGGTACCCCCTTGCGCCTGCGCGTGGTCGTGGACACGACCGGCATGCCCGGAATGTGCATCGAACTCAGGTTCCGCGACGAACATGGATTGCCGTTTGCCTTCTACTCCACCGGCATGTTCGACCAGATTCCCCTACCGAGCGAGGTAGGAAGGTTCGAATTCATCATCACGCTCGCTTCTTACATGCTGGCGGCGGGGCAATACTCGGTCGACATCGAGACCTGTTACACGAACGTACACGCGGACCATATCGTCAAAAGTGCCGTCGATTTCATGGTGGAGATCTGCGCCCCCGGCACGATGCCGTTCAATTTCCAGCAATCGATGGGCAGCGGCATTCTGGCCATGTCGCTGAGCCAGCCGATCGACGTGAAGCGGATTCCCAAGCCCGCCGACGTCTGAACCTATTCAATACGCAGGGCATCGATTGCCACCTCAAGTTCGGGGACGTCGGTGACCACCGCATCGGGCATCTCGGCCGCGCTCCGGGGCCGCTGCCGGCGCCAGCGGCCACTGCGAAACTGAATCGTCGCCATCCCGCGCGCTTTGGCCGGCGCGATGTCCTTGTCGAGCCGGTCGCCGATCAGCACGCACGCTTCCGGCGGCAAATCGGGCTCGGCCACGAACAGCCCGGCCAGCTCGGGGCGCTGGGTCTTCAGGTTGAGCGCCACGACCGCGAGCCCGGCATTGCGCAGGCGGCGCAGCAGGCCGTCGATGCCTGGCCGCAACTGGAAGGCGTCGAGATCCTGCGTCATCGCCGTCACGCGCCGCGTCACGCGGGCGATGCTGGCGGGCTCGCCGCCGCACAGGCTGTCGATCATGTGGGCGTAGGTGTCGGCTGCGAACGCCGCGACGGCGCGGTCGGAGGCTTCCTCGACCATGGCCGGATCGACCCGGATGCCTTCCATGCCGCGGCGATGGCGCCGTCGACGGCCATCTCCCAGGCGAATTCGAGGTCGACCGCGCCGCCGATGTCGAACAGGACGGCGCGGAGGGGCATGGAGCTGCGTCCGCGGCTAGTGCGCGGAACCTTCCATCGCCTTGACGATGTTCTCGCACATCACCTTGGCGTCGGCGAAGAGCATCATCGTGTTGTCGCGGAAGAACAGCTCGTTCTCGACGCCGGCATAGCCCGAGGCCATGCCGCGCTTCACGAACAGCACGGTGCCCGCCTTCTCGACGTCGAGGATCGGCATGCCGTAGATCGCGCTCTTCGGATCGGTCTTGGCCGCCGGATTGGTCACGTCGTTGGCGCCGATCACGAACGCCACGTCGGTCGAGGCGAAGTCGCGGTTGATGTCGTCGAGCTCGAAGACCTCGTCGTACGGCACGTTGGCCTCGGCCAGCAGCACGTTCATGTGGCCCGGCATGCGGCCGGCCACCGGATGGATGGCGTACTTCACCGAGACACCGCCCTTCTTCAGGATGTCGGCCATCTCGCGCAACGCGTGCTGGGCCTGCGCCACCGCCATGCCGTAGCCCGGCACGATGATCACGCTCTGGGCGTTCTGCATCAGGAAGGCCGCGTCCTCGGCGGAGCCCGCCTTCACGGGACGATCGTCCTTCTTTCCGCCGCCCGCCGCGGCCGCGCCGCTGTCGGTGCCGAAGCCGCCCAGGATCACGTTGAAGATCGAGCGGTTCATGCCCTTGCACATGATGTAGCTCAGGATCGCGCCCGAGCTGCCGACCAGCGCGCCGGTGACGATCAGCGCGGTGTTGCCGAGCGTGAAGCCGATACCCGCCGCCGCCCATCCCGAATAGGAGTTCAGCATCGAGACGACCACCGGCATGTCGGCACCGCCGATCGGCAGGATCAGCAGGAAGCCGACGGCCAGCGCCAGCGCGATCAGCAGCATGAAGGTGATCGGGTGGCCGTAGAGCGCGAACCAGACCAGCAGCACGACCAGCAGCACGCCGATCAGGGCGTTGAGCGGATGCTGCCCCTTGAAGATCAGCGGCGCGCCGGAGACCAGGCCCTGGAGCTTGGCGAAGGCCACGATCGAGCCGGTGAAGGTGATGGCGCCGATCACCGTGCCGAGGCCCATCTCGACCAGGCTTTGGGTCTTGATATGGCCGGGCGAGCCGATGCCGAAGGCCTCGGGCGAGACGAAGGCGGCGGCGGCCACGAACACGGCGGCGAGGCCGACCAGCGAATGGAAGGCGGCGACGAGCTGCGGCAGCGCCGTCATCTGGATGCGCAGCGCCACGACGGTGCCGACCGCACCGCCGACGATCAGGCCGCCCACGATCAGATAGGGCGAGACGACGCCCGGCGTCAGCACGGTGACGCCGATCGCCACGATCATGCCGACGATGCCGAAGGCGTTGCCCTGCCGCGAGGTCACCGGCGAGGAGAGCCCGCGCAGCGCCATGATGAAGCAGATGGCGGCGATCAGATAGCCGTAGGCGGCCAGTTCCTGGGACATGGTGCGCTCCGCCTACTTCTTGGCCGCCGAATTCGCGGACTGGGCCGGCTTCTTCTTGAACATCGCCAGCATGCGGTGCGTGACGATGAAGCCGCCGAAGATGTTGACGGCGGCCAGCGCCACCGCGATCGCGCCGAACAGCTGCGCCGCGCCCAGCCCTTTGAGGCCGGCGGCGAGCAGCGCGCCCACGATGATCACCGAGGAGACGGCGTTGGTGACGGCCATCAGCGGCGAGTGCAGCGCCGGCGTCACCCGCCAGACCACGTAGTAGCCCACGAAGCAGGCCAGCGCGAAGATGGTGAGCAGCGCCACGAACGGCATGTGGCCGTCGGGGATGGCGAGCGTGCCCTGCGCCGACATGTCGGTGATCTGCTGCGCCACGCCCTTGAGGTTGGTGGCGAGGTCCTGTGCCTGGGTGGCGAGTTTGGCGGCTTCGCCGGCCAGCTTGTCGTCCATCGACCGCTCCTAGTTCTGCGACTGGCTGTTCTGAACGAGGGAAGGATGCACGACCTGGCCGTTCTGCGTGACCAGCGTGCCCTTCACCACTTCGTCGTTGGTGTCGATCTTCAGCGCCTTGGTCTCCTTGTCGACCATGGGCGTGATGAAGTTCAGCAGGTTGCGCGAGAACAGCGCCGAGGCGTCGGTCGCCAGCTCGCCCGGCAGGTTGGCCGGACCCACGATCTTCACGCCATGCTTCTCGACGGTCTTGCCGAACTCCGAGAGCGGGCAGTTGCCGCCCTGCTCCACCGCCATGTCGACGATCACCGAGCCGGGCTTCATGGTCTTGACCATGTCCTCGCTGACCAGCACCGGCGCCCGGCGGCCCGGGATCAGCGCGGTCGTCACGACGATGTCCTGCGTGCGGATATGCTCGGCCACCAATGCGGCCTGCTTGGCCTGGTACTCGGGGCTCATCTGCTTGGCGTAGCCGCCCGCGGTCTCGGCGGCCTTGAACTCGTCGTCCTCGACGGCGACGAACTTGCCGCCCAGCGACTGGACCTGTTCCTTGGTGGCCGGCCGCACGTCGGTCGCGGTGACGACGGCGCCGAGGCGGCGCGCGGTGGCGATCGCCTGGAGGCCCGCCACCCCCACGCCCATGACGAAGGCCCGCGAGGGGGCGAGCGTGCCGCCCGGCGTCATCATCTGCGGGAAGATGCGGCCGAAGGTATTCGCGGCCGTCAGCACGGCCTTGTAGCCGGCGAGGTTGGCCTGCGAGGACAGGATGTCCATCGACTGGGCGCGGGTGATGCGCGGGATCAGCTCGAGCGCGAATGCCGTGACGCCCTTGGACGCGAGCGCCGCGACCAGCTCCGTGTTGGTGAGCGCACCGAGCGGCGCCATCAGGGTCTGGCCCGAGCGCAGCAGCGCCAGTTCATCCACACCCCCGCCTGCCGACAATTCGG
>JAFEFH010000039.1 GCA_018240695.1 Pseudomonadota bacterium
ACAAGCTCGCAAGGAACTTCCTTGCCGCTGTCGCTCTCGCTTCAGCACGTCTCTGGATGAGGGCTTATGAGTCCACTACCTAGGGCTCACGTCCCTGTTGCTGAAATGAGTGGGACGATCGCGGCTGGCTCGCCTCCGTATGGACCAGGTGGCTGTTGAGTCGGCCCTGCTATTCGCGGCCGGCGGGCTTGGTGGCGCCCACCGGGTTCCGCACTTAACCTAATGCCCTTCTGGCACAGTAGGATCGCGATAGTACTTCGGCTACAGTCTTGTGGGGAACTAGGGTATAGCTTGCAATGAAGCCGGTCAGGGGATGGAGAACAGCTAGGCGGCTTGGGGCATTGTTGCTTCTGGCCATGGCAGCTGGGGAGTTGGCGGCGTGCGGTCTTCCGTCGGCTGGCCCGACCGTCAGCGAGATGACCGCCGCCACCAAGTCAGGCAAAAACGGTGGTACTCAGTTCGCATTGATCGATGTCGATTCTGCTGTCGTGGAAAAAATGTCCTATTGGGACACCACTTCCATGAAAGGCACTTTCGGCCAGCAAGCGCCTGTTTCCACTCAAGTGATCGGAGTCGGCGATGTCATCCAGATCGTCGTTTGGGAAGCCGCCACCGGCGGCCTGTTTTCCCCGACTGGCGATCGAGCGAATCCCGGTTCGCGCTCCACGGTCATTCCGGAGCAAGCCGTCGCTCCTGACGGGGCGGTAACTGTACCTTTCGCCGGTCGCGTTCGGGTTGCTGGTCGGTCGCCCCAGCAAGTGGAAGGGGCAATTGTCGCGGCACTCACGGGCAAGGCGGTCGAGCCTCAAGTCCTGGTGACTGTAACTAAGAATATTGCCAACACCGTCACTGTCGTAGGCGAAGTGACTGGAGGAGCGAGAATTCCCCTTACTACCCGGGGCGACCGAATTCTTGACGTCGTGGCTCAGGCGGGAGGCATCAAGGCACCTGCGCACGAGATTTTCGTTACGCTGGTTCGGAATGGCTTGTCCGCACGCATCCCCATGCAAGCCATACTCAGCAATCCGGCGGAGAATATCTATTTAATGCCAGGCGATGTCATCAGCATTGCCCGCGAGCCCCAGACCTTTACGGCGGCGGGCGCCACCGGACAAAACTCCATTGTCCCCTTCGATGCCATCGGGATCACCTTGGATCAGGCCATCGCTCGATCCGGCGGATTGAACGACAATCGCGCTGATGCCACGGGCGTGTATGTGATTCGTTACGAACAGGCGACTGACTATGACCAGCTGGGGTACCGTCGGCCGGATGCCATGTCGCTGGCTCAGATCCCTGTCGTCTATCGCATCAACATGCGGGAACCCAACGGCTTCTTTCTCGCGCGGCGCTTTCCCGTGCACAACAAGGATATCCTTTTCGTCTCCAATGCGCCGATGGCTGAGGTCCAGAAGGTGATGAACATCTTGATTCCCGTCATCGGCACCGGCGGTACGGCTGCGGTGGTTACGTCCACCGTGGCACGTTAGCCGACGTGGTGCAGACGGGGGACGCTGTGCGTGGTGCCCTTCCCGAGCAGGTTGATGCGATGCGCCGGGACGGATACCTCGTTATGCCACGTCTTCTTCCGGAATCGGACGTCTTGGCTATCGGACATTGGCTGGACGAGCTAATTGCACTGGAAGAGAAGCCTGGCCGGCATTGGGTCTATCGCGAGGAAAGCCGGCAGAAGGCCGGCTTACAGCTGGTCCAGAGGATCGAAAAGTTCTGTGAACATCACTCGGGATTGAACGAGTTTGTGCGTCACGGCGCGCCGGCGCAGTGGTCAGCATCGCTGCTCGGAGGCGCTGTCGTGCTGTTCAAGGAGAAGATAAATTTCAAGATGCCGGGCGGCGGCGGCTTCGAGGCCCACCAAGACCAGCAGGCAGGCTGGAGCCGATACGCACCGCACTTCATTACCGCCATGCTGACGATCGATCCGGCACCCGTCGAGAGCGGATGCCTGGAGATCGAGGCTGGGAGGCATCGTGAGGGCATGATCGGACAGGAATGGGTGCCGCTGGCCGAGAAAGAGTTGGACCTCCGGCCGGTTCCCACGGAGCCGGGTGACGCGATCTTTCTCGACAGCTTCGTGCCGCATGCCTCTCGGCCGAATTTCACAGCCAATCCGCGGCGCATTCTCTTCTTGACCTACAATCTCGCGCGGCATGGAGATCATCGCCTGAGGTACTATCAGGACAAGCACGCGTCTTTTCCTCCCGATATCGAACGGGACATCTCGAAGACTTATGTCTTTCGCGTTTGACTCGCTGAAAGGAGGATTTGTTGTCAATGCTTGGCGACTCCGCCTGGGCCGATAAATATGCGAAGCGCGAGATCGGGTCGGTCCGATCGCTGCTTCTTGCGATCGCGGATCACCGATCGGTCAGCCTGTATGCCGCGATTGCCGTGGTGGCGTTCGGCGCGACTGTTTCGCGCGATCAAGCGCTGCAATATCTGGCCGAGGCCGCTGCAATCACCCTGATTTCCTATCCGTTCGTCGAATACGCGTTACACCGCTTCGTGCTGCACGCCAGTGTCTTCTGTCGCAACAGGACGACGGCGCGCATTTGGAGACGCGTTCATTTCGATCATCACATGGACCCCGGCGATCTCGGCGTGCTGTTTGCGCATCCGGGCCTGTCGGTCGTGTTCCTGATGTTTCTCTCCGCGCTCGCGGCCCTGGGTTTTGGCGACAAGGGTTTGTTTTTTCCCATGGTCTGGGCGAGTTTCACGTCCTTCATCTACTACGAGGCGATGCACGTCGCAGCGCACACGGGCTTGAGGACCTCCGGTGGATGGCTGGGCCGCAACAGCCGCAATCATGTGCGTCATCACTACCTCGACGATCGGGCATACTTTGGCATCGGCGCCGATATCTTGGATCGTTTGCTCAAGCGGTTCGCCGAGACGAAGGACACCGGTGCGCGCTCGTCAACCGTTCGCAATCTCGGTTACGATTCCGCGATGGCGGCGCGCTATCCGTGGGTCGCGGAAGGGTATGCAAGAAAGAAAGCGCTGGCGAAGTCCGGGCCGCCGTCCGTCGGCTAGGCTCGACGCCGCCGGCGGATCCATCCTTTCAGCGCGTTGATGCCGACGATATAGCCGCCGTTGAACCACCACCAGGGTATCGCCCGAAGGTGGCGCCATTTCGAACGCGCTCGAAATCGCCGTGAAATTTCTGGCCAGTCCGATCGCGTTGGCGTCCTGGCTTTCGCCCAGAATGCGGCGCTGTCGGCCTCGACTTCTGGCGCCGAGAACCGGCTCATCGCTTGAGATGAGCCTGCGGCGCCGTAGATGCGGGCGAGAGCCGCTTCGGTCGCGCTAGGTGCTGAGACAAAACTGCCGTGGAACGGGAGTTGCCGGAGCGGCCACAATTCACCTTCGGCGAGATGCGGCGCCCCACCGTCCCATGCGGGCACGTCATCTACAGTCGGAACGAGGCCCGGCAGAACGTCGAGGGCGAGATGGCCCGAAGCAGCAGGCCAGATCTTCTCTTTGATCCAGAGGAAGCCACGCCGATCCGGAATCACGCGATAGCCATGTGCATCCATGATCGGCTCGAGTTGCTCGCGTACATACGCGAGATCGCTGCCGACGATGAAGAGATCGTGGTCCTCGTCCCACGGAAGAGGAGCGCCAAGGCGGGCGGCGCCAAGCAGCGATCCATAGTGGATGACATGCTGGACGCCGAGATGGTCGAGTGCCGCGCAAACGAACAGCAGCAGATCGGTGAAATGCGTCGCGGCGGAAGTGGACATCATAGCCCAGCGTGGCCGCGAACTTGGCAATAGTGACTCGATGCGGTCGAACAAGGGCCCTGCCGCTGGTTGATCAGGCATCGCGGCATCCCTCGGATCGGTGTTCAGAATGTCTGCGTTTTGCGCTGGATATGGGCTTGGATTTTATGGATACCATTGAGAGGCGGAACGGTGAAAATACCACGCCAAAGTGTAGCCGGTTCGCGGGCCGATGAGAGCTATGGGTTGATGCAAATTGTGCTGATTGCAGTTTTCGGGCTCGTGACGATCGCAGGGTTTGTCTACCTGGGATTCGAAGTCCGACTGCTGCTCGGCTACCTCCTCATGCGAGGCAGGATGCCGGCCGGGACCAACCCCCCGGAAAAGGGCTCCTTTCAAGCGGGTGTCCCGACGGTTCTCGTGCAAGTACCGCTCTTCAATGAGGGGGCTGTCGCGCTTGAAGTCGTTGCGGCCGTGTGTGCGCTCGAATACCCCGCCGACCGGCTGCAAATCCAGGTTTTGGACGATTCGACGGACGACACGCCGAGCATCCTGGCGCCCCTCATTGCGAATATGCGGGCCAAAGGCATCGACGTCCGGCACTTGCGGCGAAAACAGCGGCATGGATGGAAGGCGGGCGCCTTGGCTTGGGGCCTGACCATGTCGGACGCGGAATTTGTGACGATCTTCGATGCTGACTTTCTGCCGCCGTCGGACTTTTTGCGCCGAGGCGTCGTCGAAAGCCGTGCCTTCGAGGATCCCGATGTCGCTTTCCTCCAGGGTCGCTGGACGTACGCTAACGAACGCCAGAATCTCCTCACGCGCGCTCAGGCGATCCTGATCGATCGGCATTTTGCGGTGCAGAAGCCTTATCAGTCGGCCAATGGACGTACGCTGACCTTCAACGGTTCCGCCGGCATCTTCCGACGCTCGGCGATCGACGCGGCCGGCGGATGGTCGGGCGATACGCTGTGCGAGGATCTCGACCTCAGCTATCGCTGCGCACTGGTCGGACTGAAGGGCGCCTACGATATCGATCTTCCCTGTTCAAGCGAGATCCCGCCCAGCGTGCTGGCGTTCAAGCTGCAACAGCGCCGGTGGGCCAAGGGCACAGCGCAATGCTTGCGCAAGCTCGGAGGAGAGATTTTTCGCTCCCGGAAGATTCGCCACAAGCCGGAAGACGTGTACGCGATGGCAGGCTACGTCGTGCATCCAATCATGCTGGCCTATTCGCTGCTATGGCCGTGGATCGCCCTCAGGGATTTCCCAGATTCGATATTCTTCGCGTCGCAGTTCTGCATGACGATCGCCAGCGTAACAGGCAACGTGACATTGATCTCCGGGCTTCTCCTGGCGGCCGTCGTCTCGGGCCGCAGGATAAATGCCGGACTCCTGAAGGGCCTAGGCTTCGCGCTGATCGTCGGAATGGCGTTGATGGTCAATACCGCCATTGCATTCCTTGTCGGCTGTTTCCAGAACGCCGCCGTCTTCGAACGCACGCCAAAGCAGGGCGGAGCTGCTGGAGCTCGCCGCTCCGGACGGCAGGGGCTGCGCTTGCATTGGTCGATCTTCTTCGAGGCCGCCTTCCTGATCTACATGTCCTGGATGACCTGGTTGCTGGTCGATGCGGGACATGCGGGCCTCGCGGTGTCATGCCTTCTGTTCGTCGGGAGCGTCGGATTCCTGATCGCGGCGCAGATCGCCGATCGCTTCCAGCCGAGCATCCGGTCAACGATCGCGCGCCTGATGCCTTTCCTGGCGCGAGAGCGAGAGAGCGCCGTGTCGACGATGCCGAGAAATTGAGTCCATGAACGCCGACATCGAGCGCCTCGCCAAGGAACGCGGGATGTCGCCCGCGTGGGAGCGACGGACCGAATTCGTCGCCGACCTGCTGCCGCAGGGCCTGAGCATCGTCGATATTGGCTGTGGCGCGATGTCGCTCGAACGCGTCGCCAAGCCCCGCGTGTATCAGCCGATCGACAAGTGGCAGTGGGATGATCGAACGCTCGTCATCGATCTCAACCAAGAGCGGCTGCCCGCCGACTGGCTCAAGGGATACGATCTCGCGAGCCTGCTTGGCGTGTTCGAGTATGTGGATGATCCGCGGAAGATTCTTTCGGCGCTGGCCGATGCCGGCTGCGCGGTCGTATTCACCTATCATCCCATGGATCTCAACCCACCGGGTCATGTACGCCGGGAATGGCGGTCGCATTTCACCACGGCCGAATTCGAGAAGATGCTGGCCGATACCGGCTTCGTCATCGCCCGGCGCTTCAACTACAGCACGAAGCAACGTGTCTATATATGTCATCTGGCCGACCGGGCGCCGCCATGGCTCGCGGAACCGAACAGCTATCACTCGATTGCCGACGACCAAAAGCCGACCCTGGTCGTGTCGGGGTTTTTCGCGCGCGGCAATTGTGGCGACGAAGCCCTGCTGCAATGTGTTTGCGAAGCGATGCAGGCGGATTACGATATCCTTATCAGCCTGGATGAGCATGGCGCCTACCAGGGCTATTGGGATTGGTACCCCTACAATGCCTATCCGCGCACGCATCAGACCAATCTCGGCTTCCTGCGCTGGAACAAGAAATATGCGGGCCTTCTTGTCGGCGGCGGTGGCCTGCCCTACGGATTCGGCGCGAACCAGGCCGTTCACGCGCGCGCCTACCAGGCGGCCACAGCCATCGCTGGCGTGGACTTCTCTTCGATGGTGACGGACCCGCGGCTGAGCGGGAAGGCGCAGCAAGACGCGTTCATTGCGGCGATCAGGCAGTATGCGGAGCTCTTCGATTTTCGGGCGCTACGCACCGAGACCGCTGTAAAAGCCGCCAGCGATTGCGGGCTGGACTATTTCCATGGGGCTGACTGGGCCCTCAAGCTGCCGATGGACGAGGATCCCTCGATCGACAAGAACGATCGTCGCGTGATAGTCGTGCTTAGAGAGGTCGGCCTTCGGTTCCTCGGTCATGGCTACGTCCAGGAAGTCACTGATCTCCTCTCGGCCCTAGAAAAGCGCGGGCTCGAACCGCACTTTCTGCCGTTTGCTCCGGAGGACGAGCGCTTTCTCACGCAACTCGGGCTCGATCGGCGTATTCCCGTCGTGAGAACGTGGTGGAATCCGCGGCGCGCCAAGCAATGGATTGCCAGCTCCGGCTTGACCGTGAGCGTCGGTCGCTTGCACCCGCTGATTTTTGCCGCTCCGACCGGCGTTCGCGTGTGCTGCGTGCTCGCCGGCAAGAGTAACCTCGTGAAGAAGGCGTCCGCGACGAGCCTGGAGACACGCAATTCGAAGCTCGCCAACGTCTGTCGGGAACTGGGCATCTCCGTCTTTCCGGCGATCGAAGATGCGATTGCGAGCCTGGACGCGATCGGCCCCGCCGATCCCGACAAGGTCGCCCAATCCACTGCGCGGCTGGAGGCCATGACCGAGCGGTTGCGCCAGCTGTTCCGGGAAAGCGCGCGCTCCCGGGCGGCGCTCCTCCCCGGCTGAGAACCCCGGCGATGCGATTACCATTCCATCGAGAGCCTCGAGATGGTCAGGGAATGGATATCGTCATTACCCATGTCGATGGCGATGTGCCGGGGTACGAAGCGCTGTACCGTCAGCTAACGGGTGAATTCGTTCCTTGCCAGGTGCGCGATCTGGGGGAACTGCGCTTCGCACTGAGATCGATCGAAAAGCACGCGAGCTGGGCCAATGTGGTCCTCGTCGTTCAATCGGAAGATCATGTGCCTGCATGGTTGGACCGCAGATCGTTGCGTATCGTCCAACATGAGGAGTTCATCCCACCGGAGCTGCTGCCGACCTTTCATTGGTGCACGATTGCGGCTCACCTCCATCGTATTCCCGGATTGTCCGAGAGGTTCGTCTCCTGGCACGACGACGTCCTGGCCGGCAACCCGCTCCAGCCGGATGACCTGTTCGCGCCGGACGGCCTGCTGGCTGCGCGCTGGGAGAAGTTACGCATCCCTCTCGACAGGAGCGAGTCAGACGACGCCTATCAGCTCAATCTCAAGGAATCGCGCCGGTCGCTCTGCCGGATGTTCGGCCGCAAAGTGGACGCCTTCGTATACCCTCATGCCCCGTTGCCGGGCACACGCAAGTCCTGGGCCGAATTCCACGAGGCCGCGATGAGCGACTCGAGCTTTCGCAGTACCGTCACGCGCCGGAGCCGCGGCGACGAACGCAAGCTTCCGACTATCGATCCGCTGGTCATGTATGCCAACTGGGTCGAGCTGGCAGCCCGAGGGTGGGCAAGGACGGTGTGGCCCTTACGGACGATCAGGAGAATCTTTGGCCGGCGCCGGAGGATCGAAGGTGGAAAATTCGCCGTGGTCAACGACGAAGGGAAAATGGGCCGACACATGGACGGGTTGCGTCGCACCTGCGCCGGGGCAAGCACCGGCGCGGAGATGCAGTTCGTCAACGTCAACGACGATGCTTACGATCCCTGGATGCGCGACGGGGTGCAGATTGATGGGGAGGGTATAAATCCGGCTTCGGTGCGTCTGCTCCAGGAGACGCTCGCCACCCTGTTTCCCGATCGCTCTCGCTTCGAGAGGGACGAGGACGCCAGCCGTGCCTCGACGGAGCGCGCAGTGAGCGAGACGGTCACGCGTCGGTTCGATTACCCCAATCTTCTGCTGCATCCCAGGCGCGAAGCCACCCTGATATCGACATCCCATCAGGACTTGGAGGTCTTTGTGCGGTGGGGAGTGATGTCGCAGCCAGCAACCTCGTTCCTCCTGCACTACTGGCCGGGCGATCAGCGACGCGTGCGGGTACTGACAGGCTGGGAACGGCGCGAGGAGAAGTCGGTCTGGACCTTCAAGGTCGAAGGAAGTCTTCCCGATCATGACGACGCCGTCTTCTGCTTTCGGTTCCGGGCGCGTCGAATTTCCGATGCCGGCCTCGCGTTTCCGGTCAGGGCACGCCTTCGCGTGCAGCTCGCTTCATCCGGGACCCTGAAGGATTCGGTATTGGCGATCGGAGCGAACGGACGATATGTCCATAGCGCAAACGTCGCCGACCTTCGGCGTATGGTCGCTTTCGACCATCGCGCCGAGTGGGCGGGCGGAAGCATGGAAGAAGCGGAGTTGTTTCTCGAGTTTCGATTGAGGCTATCCAGCCTCGGTCGGGCCGACAACGGCATCGAAATCGAATTCTCTGACTTCTTTCTGGGACAGGACACGGACGCCGCCCCTGTGGGCGCATCCCCGTGATATCGGGCGGTCGTCAAAGAGTGGATATCGTCATCCCTCATGTCGACGGCGACGTGCCTGGCTACCAAGCGCTCTGCCGGCAGTTCACAGGTGAATTCGTTCCCTGCCAGCTGCGCGATCTGGGCGAGCTCCGTTTTGTCTTGAGATCCATCGAGAAGCATGCCGGTTGGGCGAACGTCGTCCTGGCCGTTCAATCGGACGGCCATGTGCCGGCGTGGTTGAATCGACGGGCGGTGCGTGTCGTCTGTCACTCAGATTTTCTTCCGCCCGAGCTTTTGCCGACCTTCCATTGGGCAACGATTGCCGCGCATCTCCACCGCATTCCCGGCTTGTCGGAGCAGTTCGTGCTTTGGGATGACGACGTTCTCGTTGGCTCTGATCTCCGGCCAGATGACCTGTTTGGATCGGACGGCGGGTTGGGGCTGCCGTGGACGAAGACGCCGATCTTTTTCGGGCTGGGCAAGCTGCTCGGCGTCTACCAGCTCAACCTCGAGGAAACGCGCCGCGCCTTGTGCCGAATCCTGGGCCGCAAGGTGAACGCCTTCCTTTATCCGCATGCGCCCCTGCCGGGAACCACGGCTTCGTGGTCGGCCTTCCATGATGCCGCGATGAGCGACCCGAGCTTCCGGAGTACTGTCACGCGCCGCAGTCGCGGAGACGAGCGCGAGCTTCCGACGGTCGATCCGCTTGTCATGTACGCCAATTGGATCGAGTCGAAGGCAAAAGGCTTGACCGACCGACGGCGTCTTTACCAAGCGATCGGAACGATCGTCGGACTTCCGGGCGTACATGCCCCCGGCAGGCGAATGAGCGCGAAGAAGTACGCGGTGGTCAACGACGAGGCGCGAATGCGCCGGCATATGCAGGGTTTGCGGAAGGCCTGCGCCGAAGCCACCGACCGGGAGATACTTTTCCTCAATGTGAACGATGATGCCTACGATTCGTGGGCGCGAGATGGCGCCGCAATCGGTGGAGACACCCTCAATCCCGCATCGGTTTGTCTGTTGCGCGAGACGCTTGCAGGCCTGTTTCCCGATCCATCACGTTTTGAGATGCAAGAGGCCGGACAGGCGGCCTCATGATGTTCCAGACGCATGGGTACACGGAGTGTACAGCGTCCGGCTTGCTCCACTATGATGCGGACCACAAAGCAACGGGCAGTGCTTGGTAGCCCGCGCGTTGCGTCGGGGGAGTTGTGGCAAGTTGATCGACTCGAAGCAGTGCATGGAAGAAGCGCCTGAAGCGGCTGCTGAAGGCCGCACTCCGTGGCCCGGAATGCCGCTCATCACCCGGATCGATTCCGATTCGTACTTCGAGAACATGAACGTCCGTGTTCGGCGCTCAATGTCCGATTTCGGTAACGTGCGTCAGCGCCTGCGCGTCGAAGTCGACGAGGCGGCGACGCAGAACGAGTTCGCTCGGTTGGCTAATTATATTCTGGCGCTGGGCTTCGAGACATGTCGCGTCGTGCCGGTTGGCAAGCTCGAAACGCTGGGAGATTTTCTCGACGGGGCGGAGTACCTATCCGCTGGCGTCGATTCAAACGGGGTGGCCGATGCCTCCCTCGGTGGACTGCGGACCTTCCTCTCCACAGCAGAAGATCAAAGGGCCGCTAACAGCATTCCTGTCGCGAGCCTTGCGTCACTGCAATGGGGCCAGGACATCGTCGTCCACGCGATACAGCTTCTCACCCAAGGCGTCTTCGGCCTGTACAGGCGAAAAAGTGCCGATCCCCGAACCGTGACGAACTTGTTCACGGCGGATGACCTCGACGCGGGTATTCCAACCAGGACCTTGGAACTCATCAGGGGGCTACCCGACCGGCTACAGGGGTGGTGCTCCTTCGACAAAGCCATCCTGCTGTATTCGCTCGTCAGGCAGTATCGGCCGGAGAAGGTTGTGGAAATCGGCATCTTCGGCGGGCGATCGATCGTTCCGATCGCGCTGGCTCTGCGGGACAACAAGGCGGGCCACGTCGTGGGCATCGAGAGCTGGGCTGCCGAGGCCGCGGTGGCTGCCGAAAACGCGGTCGAGAACGACATGTGGTGGCTTACGACCGACTACGTCGGCATCAAGCGCGCCTTCTTCTCCTATATCGTCCAAGAAGAACTGCACCCTTACATCCGCATTCTCGAGACGACATCGGCTCGCGGTCTCGCGACCCTCGATACCATCCAATTCGCCCATATCGACGGCGGTCATTCGCCGGTCGGTGCGGCCCAGGACGTCACTTCGGTCCTTGCTCGCATGCCATCGGGAGGTGTGATCGTCCTCGACGACGTCGAATGGCCGAGCACACGGGCGGCCGTTGAAATCCTGATGGATACGTGTCGCTTGCTGGAGGTTACGGGCAATGCCGCCCAACGCGACCTGCCGAGCTGTGCGGCTTTCGTGAAGCTCTAGGACAGGTCCATCACTTCGCCGCTAGGTCGACGGCGTGGCCGCGCCACACATACCGTGTTCGCCACCAGGCAACGCTCCAGGCCAGGATGGCCATGATATCGCGGGCAATGACGGCGAAGACAAATCGACCGTTCAACGGCCATCCCGCGCGGAGCGCGAGCAATGCCTCGACGCCGTACCATAAGACCGTCAGCGCGAAGACAATTGGCAACGTCGGCAATCCTCCGGCGATCGAAGCCATGGCAGTCATTGCGAGCGCGGGAATGGCGGTGATTAGAGGCTCGAGCGTGAATACGATCGGATAGCTGTGCCGCCGCTGCTGCGACCAGCGCAAAGTGCGCTGCCAGACTTCGGTAAGGGCGCGATGGCCCAATGGCTGCTCGAAGGGCCGGGTGACCGCGCGCACCTTGCGGCCGGCGGCGCGCACCAGGCGTGTCGCAGCGCCGTCCTCGACAGGTTCGCCTTCCAGTGCCTGCATCCCGCCGTGGGCAGCGAGGAAAGAGCGCCGCATCATGAACACCTTGCCCTGGACGAAACCCGCGCCGATGTGATCAGCCGCCAGCAGGTAACGTGCGAAGAGCGTATTTAGCATCGCGCATTCGACTTCCGCCCAGAAATTAGCGGGTTCCACGCCCAGCGGCGGAGAGGAGACAGCGCCAGTAGAGGCGTCATCCCATTCGGCCATGACGCGCTTCACGAAATCGGGCGGCATTCGCATGTTGCCGTCGACAAACACAACAAGATCGTTCGCTGCGGCATCGAGCGCCTTTTCGATATTGTCCAGCTTGGGATTGCGCGAAACTCGTGAGCGGCCGATCAGAAGCCGCACGTTTTCCGCGGGAGTCGCCGCGAGCTGCTGGCGCAGGACGCCGACTGCCGGATCTTTCTCATCATACGCGCAATAGAGAACTTCCACTGTCGGGCTGGCGAGCGCGAGCGCCGACAGGGCGACTTCTATTTCTGGGCCGTCCAGACCGGCGACGGAAATCACGGTCGATAGTGGCTCGACGCGGGACCCGCCAGGCTGGACCGCCGAGACGCGCAAGCTGGCTAGAATGCATGCGAGGATATGGAAGCCCGTCAGGAACAGCGCGACGGCAAATGCCACCAGGGACAGCGTGGTCATGCTCTCGTACCTGCTGCGCAGCCCTGGGTTCTGGACCTTGAGCCGAGCGCATCGCTAATATGGACGAATGGCGGAATATCGCGCCAGCGCGGCTTCGTCATGCAGCTAGAATTCGAGTTTCTGTCCGGAATTGCAGGTATCCAGTGAAAAAGCCACGGCTCGCCATTGTTAGCACATTTGACGATCTTTGCGGCATAGCCGGCTACACGCGCTGCCTCGTCAGGCAGATCGAACTCGACTTCGAGATAGAAGTGTTCGACCTGAACCAGGCTTTCATGCGCAGCCTCGACAGCAAGATGTCCGCGGCCGCGGACAACATGGTCAAGGAGTTCTGCACGCGGGCAAAAACCTTCGACTTCGTCAACATTCAACTCGAGCACGGTACGATCGGTGCGCGCCAGAAGGACATTCTCCGCCGCCTCGGCTGGATCGTCGACGCGGCGCCGGCACTGTCCGTCACGTTCCATACCGTGCTCCATACGACGAAGTTCGACCATCGGGACTTCACCAGTACCGTGTTGCGTCTCCAGTTCGCAGACTCATGGTCGATCGTGACGCGCCATCGCAACCAAAATGCCCTGGCTACGGGAGTTTACAGGCTGCTGTGCGACGCGCAGAAGACGAAGCCTGTGAACGTTATCGTGCACACCTATCGGGACGCCCAGCTGATGCGCCATACGAAAGGATTCACGAGCGTCTACGATCACCCATTGACCTTCTGGAACCGGGAAGAGGCGGCGGAACTGCGGAAGAGCACCACCCGGGCGACTTTCCCGATGCTGGAGAACCTTCCCGACAACGCGCGGACCATAGGCCTGTTCGGCTTCATCTCGCACTACAAGGGCTTCGACACGGTCGTTCGTGCACTCCGCTTCTTGCCGGAGAACTATCATTTGCTGCTTTTCGGCAGCGTGCACCCCAATGAAATCCGCAAGTTCAACACGATCGATCCGTATGTCCGCCATCTTCTCGAAGTCGCGGCAGTGGACATGTCGATCGCGGATATCGTGGCGCCGCCCAAGGAAAATCGCAGCAAGACGTCGCCGGAGGCGGGGCGCGCCACCCTACAACTGAATATCGACCTGCCCCAGGGCAGGGAGCGCGAGGCCATGGCCCACCCGAACAGTCTTGCCCGGCGGGTCCACTTTCTGGGCGCACAGACCGATGAGGATTTTGCGCGGGCAGCGAGCCTGTGCGACACGGTCGTCATGCCCTATATCGAGGTCGGTCAGTCGGCGTCGGGCGCGATAAGCATCGCGCTGAATATGGGCGCGCGCGTGATTGCTGCGCGTAATCATGCTTTCCTGCAATTCGCGCGGTATTTCCCCGATTGCATCGAGATGTTCGATATAGGCAACCATCTCGAGCTGGCGCAGCGCATTAATGCCCGCCCGGCCTTCCCCGCCGAGACGCGGACGACGGGATACGATTCCGAAAGCAATCGCGCAGTCTATAAGGCAGCGAATTCCCGCGCTGCGTCGGACGCTCGCTGACGCTGCCGGCTCGGCAAACGTCACATGTGTTCGCGGACCGAATAGAAGCCCAGCAGCCCGATCAGCCAGATGGCGCCGGCCACCAGCAAGGTCAGACCGGTATGTCGCCACGGTCGGGGAAAATCCGCTTCCTCCGGCAGACCCGGCGGCACGATCACCGAGAGATAGACCTGCTGGCGGCTCGCTTCCATGCGCGCCATTTCCAGCGACGTGAGCGCACTCTGATACGCCTTTTCGGCGAAGGTTCGCTCATTGGCCAGAGGCTCGAAAGCACCGAGCACGCTGGAGATCGGGCGGTTGTCCGACGGCCTGGAGGTCCCGGTCGCGGCGGTCGCCTGCGCTTCCACTTTCGCCAGTTCCTGGCGGAGGCTCGAGATGTTCTGCTCCATGCCGCGCACCGATGGCGAGTTGGGCGTTTGCGTCCGCAGCGTCGTCAGGTCGGCGCTGCGCTGGGCGATCTGCTCCTTGAGCAGGGCGGCCAGCCGGATGTTCATCTCCGCGGCCTTCATCGGGTCGAACATCGCTTCCTTATCCTGAAGCTCCTGGAAGCGCCGTCCGACGGCCAGTACCCGGGCCTCGGCCTGCTCCACGTTCTTCATCGCGAATCCGACCGAATCGTCACGCGCGCGGGCGGACATGCGGTTGACGAGTTCTTCGGCATCGGCAAGGACGAACTGCGCGATCTTGAGCGCGTCCGCCGGCACAAAGGCGGCCACCCGGACGACGATCGTGGAGGTCGACGATTCGTAATAAGCCTCGACCATCCTGTTCCAGTAGCGGGTCATGGCTTCGATGTCGGTCTTGCCGTGGAAGCGCGCCGGAAAGTCGACGCTGTCCGACAGATACGAAGCGCGCAGGGGAAGCCGGCGATCGACTGCTTCCAGTGCGTTGCGGCTGTGAATGTACTGGACGACCGCCTTTGCCTGATTGCTGGCCTGAGACGAGGCGCCGAGGCCGATCAGGTCCGCCAGGCCCACCGTCTTGGCGGGGTCCGCGGTCTGGACGGCGATGCGCAGCTCCGACACATACCGGGGGGTTGCCCAGCACCAAGTGTAAAACGCCATCGCCAGCACAGGAACGACGACGATGAGCAGGAACGAGCCCTGAATGAGCTTCCGGGCGGACCATTTCCTGGTCTTGCCGTCTGTCCAGACTTGTCGCATCCGGCCGAGGGCAGGCGTCCCCTCGGCCTGCAACGCAGGATCGTCGCGACGAGCCTTGATTGCCTCGGTCTCGCGGGCCTCGGCGCGGACGAGACCACTTACCCGTGTCAGGAGCTGATCGCTGGCCTGGCCTTGCGCAATCGAACGGTTATCCATCGATGATCCCCAGGGTGCGATTGTAGATGCGCATGGCTTCGTCGATCGAATCGAAAAGTTCCAGTCGGCCGTTGAGGAGGACGGCGCCGCGATCGCAGTAGGACCGGATGGTATTGCCGTTATGGGACACCATGATGATGTCGCTGCGCGCGATGCGCTCTCGGAAGATGCGCGCGCATTTCTGCCGGAAGCGGGCGTCGCCGACTTCCGTCGCCTCGTCGATCAGGTAGATGTCGAAATCGAGGGCGAAGCTGACGCCGAACGCCAACTTCGCCATCATGCCAGAGGAGTAGGTCTGGAGCGGCATGTCGTAGTAAGGGCCCAACTCCGAGAAATCCTCGACGAACTCCGCCATCCATTCCTCGTCGGCGCCATACACGCGCGCGAGGAACAGGGCGTTGCGCCGTCCCGAGAGCTGGGTGTGGAATGTGCCGGAAAAACCGAGAGGGAACGATACACGCCCGTTCCGCCGTACTTGGCCGCTGTTCGGAAACTCCGCACCGGCGATGACCCTCAGGAGCGTGGATTTGCCGGAGCCGTTGGCGCCCAGGATGCCGTAGTTGTGGCCGTCGTCGAACGTGAAGTTCGCGTTCCGGAGGATCGTTCGCGGGCCTTCGAAGGTGCGATAAGTCTTCGTGACGTCGACGAACTGGATCATCGGAGGATCCGCATGGGGCGGGCCGTCGCGGTCACCGTGATTAAACCGAGCAAGAGCATGACGACCGACACCTCCGCGGCATACGGGACGTCCGACCAGGGGGGATCGTACGAAGGGAAGAATCCAATGCGCATCAGGTCGACCACGTGCAGGAACGGATTCCATACGAAGATGTCGCGGGCGAACAGGGGAAGCAGGGCGGGAACGTAAAAGATCCCCGACACGAAATATATGATACGCATGAAGACGCCGAGCACCGAGTCGATGGCTCCGCCGAATTCATGAAGCGTGGCGAAAACCAGCCCGATGCCCGTTCCCAGCATCCAGGTTATGGCGAAGGCGCCGAACACGTACTGGGGTGCGAAAGACGCGGCATCCACCCCGCACAATTCAAAGAGCCCGATGAAGATGAAGAAAGCGACGATCGTGATGAAGAACTCCACGATCGATCTCGCCATGAGGAGGTCCATCGGCGTGATGGACGCGACCTGCATCAGCCCGCGCGAATCCCTGACAGCCGATCCGACGCGCATTACGAGGTGATTGAGCAGCAGGTAAGGCATCACGCCGGTGAAATAGAAAAGGAAGAAGTCGTCGCCCATCGGCGGTGATCCCTCCATCGTGAACTGGAACACGACGGCCAGTACGCCAATGTGGATGATCGGCTCCAGCAGGATCCACAACAGCCCGATGTGACTGTGACCATGCCGGCCGCGGAGATCGCGCAGCACTAGGGCCATGATGATGCGAAACTGATTGGCTAGGCCGTCGGAATACGTCCGCGGCGCGGCGCGCCGTGCAGGCGCACTGGCCTTCAGGGCGGCTATCTCGGCAAAATCCGACACCGCCGTGTTGATCCTCTGGGTCTCGAGCAGGTGCCGCATGCAGTTGCCGAACTCGGCGTTGTTTGGCTGCCGCTCGAGCAGGCGCCCGCTATAGCTCAGCGCCCGGTCGAACTGGTCCTTCTCGGCCAAGATGCTTACTGCGTGTCGAAGTCCTCCCAGGTTCGCCGGGTCCAATTCGAGGGAGCGCTGCAATGCAATGTCGGCTTCGTCGTTGCGTCCCAGCTCCAAAAGGGCATGCGCGCGGGCCGCATGATATTCGGCGTTGTCGGGATCGGCGGAAATCGCCTGATCGATGGCCTCCAGCGCGCCAACGTAGTCACCTTGTACCTGGAGAAGGTGAGCAAGCATGCGACAGATCGCTGGCGAAGGATCGGCGGTGTCGACGACCCGCCGCAGAATGGCGGTTGCCTCGGCCAGGCGTTGCTCTCGTGCAAGATAGTGGGCAGCCACCGCGCCTCGATGCGGGCTCGACGGGTCGAGCTGGTAAGCACGCTGAGCCAGGGCCGTCGCAGCCGCCAGATCGTCCAGCCGATCGGCGCTCAGGGAAAGCTGCTGATAGGTTTCCGCGTTCTCGCTGTCGAGGAACGCGGCCTTGAGCAGAAAGTCGATGGCGCCGCGATCGTCGCCGCATTGGTTGCTGACGCAGCCCGCGTGTTGCGCGAATTCGGCATTGTCGGGCTCGGCCAGACTGGCGCGGATCGCAAAGGGAAGGGCGTCGGCCATCCGGCCACACTGGCTCAGGACGCCGCTGGCGATGCGAAGGTCCTCCGGCGTGCAAGTCGGTAGGGCAGCGATCTGTGTGGCGAAGCCCGCGGCTCCAGGCCAATCGCTGGCGACCATGCAGGCGTTGCGTTCGATCCGCAGCGCTGCGATCGCGCCCTCGGCGTCATGCGCCGGCTCGATGCTCGGCGAACCGCTCGGGAGATTGCTGGCGACGGTGGACACGGATTTCTTTCCCGCTCCTAAAGTGCACTGGCCGCCTCATTCTGTCTAGCAAACGACCCAGGATCAGGATTACAGGCGCCGGTCGTGGCGCCGGTTCGCGCTCTGCTTTAAGTTCGGGAGCGACGGGCCGACTTGACGCCGGTCACATACCGCAACGACCGCTTCAGCCCAAGACCCGTCAAAGACCCGTGGCAACCGACCTCTACCGTCCTTCAGCGCACAATGCGCAAGCTGTGATACTTGCGGCGGGATCCGGCCGACGCTTGACCGGAGGAGACTCCGAAGCTCCTCCAAAGGCCTTGCTGGAATTCGAAGGGCAAACCCTGCTCCATCGGCACATTCGCAACCTCGAGCGGTGCGGCATTGCGCAGATCACGGTGGTCGTGGGGTACCACGCGGATCAGGTGCGGGCGGCCGCGCGCTCGGCGGCGGTGTCGGCCGTGGTGGACACGCAGGAAAATGTAGACTTCCGGGAAGGAAGCATCCTGTCCCTGCTCGCGGCGCGTTCTGCGCTCTGTGCCGGCCATCCCATCCTCCTGATGGATGCAGATGTCTTGTGTGACAGCAGGTTGCTCGGGGCGCTGGTCCAGGGAGAGCCCGGCAATCGCTTGCTGGTGGACCGGGTCTTCGAAGCTGGCGACGAGCCGGTGAAGCTCTGCGTGGCCGGCGACCGGATCGTGGACTTTCACAAGCGTCCGCGAAACGCCTTCGACTGGTGCGGGGAATCCGTCGGCTTCTTCTGGCTGGAAGGGGGGACTGCGGCGGCCATCGCACGGCGGGCCGAGGCGATTGCCGGAGACGGTGGGCGCCGCCTCGAATACGAAGAAGCCATCCGGGAAGTGATGCTGGACCCGGCTCAGGCCCGATTTGGCTTCCGCGACATCACCGGACTGCCGTGGATCGAGATCGATTTTCCGGAAGATGTCGTTCGCGCGCGCGAGCTTGTCCTTCCGGCGCTGGCGCAGTGATCGTCGCCTGCTTCCGGACGACCCTGTTGAACAGCGACATCTCACGATCGAACAAGAACCGAAGCAGCAGGGCTGTCCACGACCTGTGGGCCTGCAAGGTGTCGTAGTGCCGAGGGGCAATCGCCGTGATGCGGGGAAGCTTGCTCCAGGCGACTGAAGGGAAGTCGTGGTGTTCGTTGTGGAGGCCCACGTTGAACGCCAGTTTGTTCAGTGGCCCATAGTAGCTGAACGTCTCTTGCTCCCCGCCCCGAAAGCAATAGTGCTCCTGGATCCACCGTGCGCCGACGGGATGCAGACCTATCGAGAAAACGAAACTCAGGAACAGATAGCCGACCGCTGGCCCGCCCATGAAATGCCATATGGCGATGGTGAAGGCGGCTTGCAGGGTCACGTTCGCCGCCAGCCATGAATCGACCTGGAGCGGGTCGCGCAGGCGCGACAGGCGGGCAAGCTGAAAGATGGGGAAGAACAGCAGCCATAACATCTTCATCCATGCGCGCCCGCCGAAGACGCGCGCCTCCCAACGGCTGGGCATGTCGGGATCGAGCTCGTGGATGCCCTGGCAGGCATGGTGCTGGAGGTGATAGCGCTCGAACGATATGGCGCTCGGGAAGATTTGCGGCATGTTCGCCACCATGCTGGCCCAGCGGTTGGCACTGGCGTTCCGGAAAACCAGCCTGTGGGCGCACTCGTGCATCAAGGCGAAGAGAGCGTGATCGGCAAAAGCCCCGACCAGGTAAGCGGCGCCGACGATCTCCCACCAAGCGCAGTCACGCAGCAGCCAGGCCAGACCCGTCTGCAAGGCAACGATCGCCAGGATGTAGAACATCGTGACCGGAGTCGGCCCTGCCAATTCATGGATCTGGGGGAATTGCTCGAGCATCTGCGTCCTGCGCAGGCGGTGCGGCTCGGCAAGTGCCGAATGAAAGAAGTCGGCTCTTTGGGTCAATGGTCGGCCGGTATCATTGTCGCGACGATACTCGGGCGGACCTGGGACCACACCAGCATTATTCGATGTGGCCGCCGGCATACCGGCGAAAGGTCTGCACCATCAGACAATAGAGACTGTTCGCCAGATACCAAGGCGCGCAGGTCAGGCAACGCCACAGGATCGAGCGCCGAAACTCCTGTCCGCGACGGGATACTGCAGGCCAGTCCATGCGGCCGTCCCGAGGTCTCTTGCTTCGCCAGAATTCGTCCGTCGAGGGCGGCAATCCGGGCCGACGGAAGGGTTTCAGGGAACGCTCGCTTCCGGCGCCTTGATAGAGCCGCTCCATAACGGGCTCGGCCGCGTGCGGGCCCATGAGATAACTGCCATAGAAAGGATAACGGCGCAGAGGCAGCAACTCGCCGGCATCCCAGCGTCGATGGGCGGCGTGCTGGTCGTAGACGGCTTCTCCCGACGCGGTCCGGGTTTCGCGAAGAAGATCGACCTCGACCATCGGAAAAAGCGGGAGGGCGAGGCCGGCGATCGACAGTCTTGGCCGGATGATGAAATAGCCTGGACCACGACGTTCGAGAGAAAGGCCATGGTCGGCGAGCGCCGTCGCAACCTTGTCGTGAAAGGTCGCCTCCGTTTCGCCGGCGAGGAACAGGTCCGCATCGATATCCCACGGAAGAAGGCCCTGTAGACGCAAGGCTCCGAGAAGCGCGCCATGATGTACCGTATAGGAAACGCCGTACTGCTCGAATATGGAGACCGTGAGCAGCAGCATGTCGACGAGTAGGCCCGCATTGCCGATCGGCATGAATGCCCATCGGGGCCGCCGGCTGGCGCGCCAGTTACGCAGAAAATCCATGGGACCCGCGGCCATCGATGGCAATCCGAGTGAATTCCGGCCTACCGCACACTGCGCGCGATGCAGGATTTGTACCCATGGACCTCCGGGTTGTATACTGCGTGCCTGTCGTACGGCATGCCCAGAACTTCCCCCGGAACGCTTGGATTTCGCGATGATGGGCGTCGAGAGACGGAAGAGGGGGATAGATCATGCGTCCAACAGTATATGTCGGCATGGTCGGCGATCTGCTGCATGTCGGTCACATCAACGTTCTTCAGCGGGCACGGGAACTCGGGGACGTGATTGTGGGCGTGCTTTCGGACGAAGCCGTCGCTTCCTACAAGCGGGTGCCCTTCATGAAGCTGGCCGACCGTTTGAAGGTTGTGGAGAATCTCGCCGGTATCGGTCGGGTGCTCGTGCAGAACAGCCTGAGCTACCGTGAGAACCTTGAAGCGCTTCGGCCGAATTTCGTGGTTCATGGCGACGACTGGCGCTGGGGAGAGCAGACGCTCGCTCGGCAGGAAGTCATCGACACGCTTCGACAATGGGATGGGAAGCTGGTGGAAGTCCCCTATACGAAGGGCATTTCGTCGAGCTCTCTGGTGGGCCATTTTGCCGAGCAGGGGATCGCTTCCCGCAGTCCGTCGCACCAGCTTCGCCATACGCTGTCGGTCAAGCCGTTCGTTCGGATCATCGACGCGCACGATGCGATGATGGCGCGCATCGCTACCGAGGCGAAGGCCGGAATCCAGCGCTTCGACGCGATTTGGTACAGCTGCCGCAACGATGCCCTGGTTCGGGGCCGGTCGCGGCAGGGGCATGTCGATTTTTCCTCTCGTCTGGCCGTCCTGGGTGAAATCCTGGAGGCGACCCATCTGCCCGTCATTTATGCCGGCGAGGGGTTCGCGCCCGATCGGTTCGAGGATTCCACCCGCGTTCTGGATCGCCTGGGAGTTGCGGCGGCATGCTTCGTCGATGCTGCGGCGGGCTCTCATTCTCTCGACCTTCTTCTTTCGATCATGAGGCGAGAGGCAGTGCGCCGGAACATGATGGCGATGGTGGAAATCGATGGCCGCAGGGCTGGTGATGCGGACCTGCTGCGCGACGCTGGGTCTCGATGCGTCGAAGCCGGGGTGGAAGGGATTGTTCTCCGTGTCGATCCCTTGGCCGCCGTCGGAGCCGGCAACATGTTGTCGGCGCTTCGGTCGGCCGGCTGTCACGTTCCGGTCCTTTGCGTCGTGGATAAAGATTTCTCCGTCCCCGAGAGCGAGCTGCAACGGGCGGGGTATGGCGGCGTGGTCTACGAGCATGCGCTCTTCGATGCCATGGCGGACCACGTTCGCGGTGCTGCCCACGACATTCTGGCCCGTACAATGGCTTGACCTGAAGAGAGAGGCTCTACTTGTTACGCCGACACTTGACTTCAGGTCGTAGAGAGATTGCCGGTCCGTCGATCGCGTGGTCTTGGCAAAGAGGACGCGATGAACGGCAGTAAGAAATCGGGCGTCAACCTGTTGTGGCGCTCGTCGGCAGGATCGAGCGTGCTTTCGACGCCGAACCGGCATCTCGAGCTCTATGCCGAATGGGGCTTCGAACCCCGGCCGCCGATCGACCTCTTCGTGCACTGCTGGCCGGAGCCCACCGAGGGTATGGCCTTCCTTGTCGCCACGAAGCACCGGGAGGGTCGCCCGGTCCTGCGCTGCAAGATCCATGGTCCGCTGCCCGACCATGCCGACGCCGTGATCTGTCTGAGGTTCCGCACCGCCGACGCGCCGGAAATCGATCCGGCTCTCGGATTGATCGCAGCGGCACGTCTCCAGCTCGAAGTCCTGGGGAATCTCAGCCAGGCCGTCCTCGCGGTGGGACGAGGGAGCAACTACGTGGAGGGCTGGCATCTCGTGCAGAAAGGAATGGTCGCAACCAGGACGAGTAGGCTTGCACCGGCGGATCTCGGACTTGAGAAGGAGCCGATGTTTCTAGAGTTGCGCGTGCCGCTTGCAGCGCTGGGACTCGGCGCTCCCGTCGTGTGCTTCGAGGTTTCCGATTTCTATCTCGGCCAGGGGGCCGATGCATTGGCGATGGCGTCGTAGCGGCGCAGACCCTATTGTCGGCGCATGGTCACGCACCTGACGACATTCGCCGCTCAAGAGATATTCCGGGACGATGCTCCGGGCGAGCCGCTCACGCTGATGGGGTCGTCGTTTTATCGAGGCGAGCATTGCAACTTTCATCCCACTCTCGGCAACCACCGACTCCCGGACTTTCTTGAACGGTACGTCCTCAAGGGACTGATCCCCGCCAAGCGGCCGATCGACCGTACCACCCGCGTGACCACGTTCGGGAGTTGCTTTGCGGGCAATATCGCAACGCATCTCGCCTCGCTGGACTTCGACCTCGCCAAGACGCGCGAGCCGAAGATTTACATCTCGGCGATCGGTGACGGGCTGGTCAACGTGCATGCACTTCTCGGTCAGCTCGAGTGGGCCTTGGAGAATGCGCCCGTGCCGCAGGGTCTGTGGCATGGCTACAACGCCGAGGAATACGGTTACGACGAATCGATACGGCAGAACACCGGAGCGGTTTTTCGGAATACGGATTTCTTCATAATCACGCTCGGTCTCTCCGAGATCTGGTACGACGAGCTGACCGGCGGCGTCTTCTGGCGCGCGGTGCCGCTTCGCTCTTTCGACCCGAAGCGCCACAAATTCCGCGTCTGCTCGTTCGCCGAGACCAAGGCGGCGATCAAGCGCATGCATGCTCTTATCCGGAAGCACTCACTCGACGCGCGGGTTCTGTTCACCGTGTCGCCTATTCCGCTGATGGCAACATTCCGGCCGATCACGCCGCTGGCAGCAAGCTCGGCCTCCAAGGCGATCCTTCGCGCGGCCCTGGATGAATTCCTGCGAGAGCATGAAGCCGAGCTGAACGAACGTCTGTTCTATTTCCCGGCGTTCGAGATCGTAAACGATCTCTTTTTCCAGAAATTCTCCGGTGACGGCCGACATATCGACGTTTCGATCATCGACTTCGTCATGAAGCTTTTCGAGGTGACATATTGCGACACTGCCCTCCAACGGGAAGCCGTTGCCGAGCTTTACAGGGAAGTGCGCGAGAAGAATGCCCGCTGGGCGCACGAGTCCCTGCAGACCCCGTAATGGATTCGAAGCGCCGCCCTCGGCTCCTGATCGACTTGTCAGGCCCGGCTTGGCTGGCGGCGAGAGTAGACGGCGAGCAACGCTCATGGGCACGCCAGACGATCTTATCTCCGCCTGTCGCCGGCAGGAAAAGGCGTATACGGCGTGACCAAACGTAAGATCATCGAGGCACGGCCGGCGATCGAGATCGGTAAGGTGCTGGGTAGCCGTGACGGGGGCACCAGCTATCGTCGCTGCTCACCGATCGTGCGGGGAACTGTACTTGATGACATCGTGCTGAGTCGCATTCGGCACGAGCAGGATGGCGATGTCGCAGTGCCCGACTGCCATGTCGTGTCCTTTCGCAATGCTATCGGATGGCGTGGTCTGGTCCTCACCGAGGAAGACATTCTGGTCAAGGAGAGCCTGGTCAATCGAGCGGAAGAGTCGGCTCCTCTCGGTTTCACGCGCATCGGAAGCGATGACCGCTTCGAGAAGGATGTGTCCAGGTTGGCACGCTTGAAGCCACGGCCCGGTCGGCACGTTTATTTATCGCTCCAATGGGATGGCAATTTCGGCCATTGGCTCATCGAGAGCCTGCCTCGGGTGGCAGTGCTTCGTGAGGTCGTCGATTTTCGCGGCGCCTGCTTCGTGGTTCAGAACCATACCGCTGCGTTGGCGAGCAAGTATGCGGAAGGACTCGCCTACTACGGCATCTCGAAAGACCAGATTTGGATGTCCAGCGGCAAGCCGGAGCGCTTCGAAGAACTGATTTATGCGACCCCCGTCACAAGATGCCCCCTGGTGAAGGCGCCCTTGGTGGTCGAAACACTGGAGACACTTGGCAAGCAAATCGGAACGACCTCGACGTCGCCGTCGCGCGTTTTTCTCTCGCGGCCGGACACCAGTCGCAGCCGCTTGGTCAATCGTGGTGATGTGAAGCAGCTTTTCCTCGATTGGGGTTACCATGAGGTTCGGCCGTCGGAACTGACGCTCACGGAACAGATGCAGATGTTGGGCAACGCGACGCATGTTGCGGGTGTTCTCGGGGCAGAATTCAGCGACCTTGTGTTCGCGAAGAAGGGTGTGCACATCCTTGGATTGACTTCCGATGGGTGGCCCGACGACTGGTATTGGAATCTCGTCTCGCTGAAGCACGGACAATATTTCTCCCTCCATGGACCGACGACGCCCACCCCGGGCGAAATCAGGCCATTCGTCGTCGATCTCGAAGAGCTGAAGGAGATTGCCGCGCTGTTCGACGAGGAGATTGGCAGAAGAGAAGCGCAGCTGCGGAGCAAGGCAAACGCCAGCTCCTTTCTGGGGTTGTTCGTGAGCATCGCCCGGGAAATTTCCGGAGCTTCATTGGAAGCCGTCGATGGTCAGACTGCCATCGCTGACATCGGATTGGATTCACTTGCCATGGTCGAATTCACAAGTCGCCTCGAGGAGCAGCTCGAGATTGAGATCGGAATGATGGAGCTTGCGGGCGTGAGAACGCTCGGCGATCTCGACGTGCTGCTGCATCGCCTGATTGAACGTCGCTCAACCCGTTCGGATTCGAGGGAGAGCAAAAACGCCGATCACTTGCGAGTGAAACCGGCTTCGCACGATGAGCTTCCCTCGACGGCCAGACAACCCAACCTTTTGCGGCACTTCGCGCGGCGCTTGCCAACCGTCTCCACGCCCCATCGCCATGTCGTTCTGCAGCCAGGGCTCAATCTACCGTTCGCGGCCCCAATCCTCATGGCTGTGCATTGCTGGCCGGAAGGTCCGCGCGGATTGATCGTCAAGATCGACGCGACAGGACCGCCGGCGCGCGGCGGTATTAGGGTGCACCTCGCTGGTCCATTGCCGGACCATCCCAATGCCGTCGTTTGCTTTCGATTCCGAGGACGCTTGGCGAAAGAACTCGAGCCAACTGTCCCTCTCTATGCCCAGATCGGGGTCGAGCTGCTTTCGCCAGGAACGATGCAGGACGCAGTGCTGTGCGTGGGTGCCGGTTCCGAGTATATCGCAGGCACTTGCCTGGAAGAGACGTCGCGCACCGCCCGTGGGACACTCACGGTAGCGGTTGAGCGATGCTCGGCGCCCGCGGACGAACTTTTCCTCGAGCTGAGGCTCGCCACGGCCGGTCTCGAGCGATCTGCCGTCGGTGTGGTCGTCGAGATGTCCGATGCCTATCTCGGGCAAGACACGTAGCCGTCCTCGATCTCAAGACGCGGCGAAAACCGGCGCGTCCGGCCGGCCGCCGAACACGGAATCCTCGGCTACTTGGCCGAGATAAAAGCAAGAGAATGCGACCTCCACATTTCCGGTCGAACGATCGACGTCTGCCAGCGACAAGCGGAACTCGACGAAAAGCTCCGCGTACGGGGCGGGCCATGGTCGAGCACGAACGAAGAATTCGCTGTCGACCGTGCTGCTTCCTTCGCCCAGCGTGACGCCGACGAGATAGTCGATCCCCGATCCGACGGCGACGACCGACTTGCGGAACGCGCCCTTCGATAGCAAACGGGCTCGAAGATTTACGAGCACGTCCCTGGCCGGATCCAGGCACCGCACTTGCCGGCCTCTGAATCGGATGCAGAGAACGGATTCGGGATGCTCCGGCAGCGGCCCGTCCACCGTGAGCCCGAGCACATATCTTCCGTCTTGTCGTCGCCAACCCAGTGACAAACCCATCCCTTCGGGGATGCCAGGCCAGCAGTGAGCCGCCAATACGACGGGTACTTCGGCGTCGCGATCCCAGAGCTCGCGGACGCGAAGGCGGGTGTCCGGCATCGACACGATCTGCCGACGCCGCGTCCGATGAAGCAGCAGATTGGAAGCGGAGCGACTGTCCGCAAACTCATCTTCCTTGCCGGTCCACATCCACGCCGCGCCATCGAGCTGAGAGCGGGACGTGCGATCCAACGGATGCAGGTATTCGACGATGCCCTCCTCGGTCGGAGGAGCGATCGATGCCGGGGAAGCAACGCTGCTGTGGTCCGAACGAGAAGCCACGTACTTGGCGATGTGGCGGCGCACGTTCCAATTCCAAAGCCCGAGAGCGCCTTTGCTCGACAATTTTCTGAACCAGTGCTCGATCGAGCATGACAAGCCGGCGCGACGTCGGCGTTCGACGACCTCTGTCATGAGCCATTTCATGGTCTGCCGCGGGAGCGGATTGTGCATGTGGCACAACGGCTTCCACCGATTGTCCGACCGCAGGCTGGGCACGTCCTTCAACCAGTAGATCGAAAACGGCTCGCGAAGGGTCGTCATCCCCCGCCTTCCGGCAACGATCCCGAACGCCACTTCATCGCCAGGGCCCCAGAACGGCTGCGGGCTTGTATGGGTCAAACCCGTAAGCCAGACATCCAGGCACTCGGCGAGAAACCGCCTGCCATAGGTGCGTTCGAACACAAAAAGACAGGAAGCATTCGAAAAAAAGCGGGCGAGGCCGAATTCTCGGATCACCCACTCGATCGAGAGCCCATTGTGCAGCTGGCTTGTGGGCGCCGTGCAGAAATGGCCCATCATTGCGAAGTCTGCCCATTCGGCATCCGCCAGAATCGATTGCAGCGTACCGAGAACGATCGTGTCGGCGTCGATGAACACCGTGCGCGCGAACGGCGAGACCTCGGCCACCGCGAGCTTGCAAGCCCAGCCGGCGGGTATCTCGGCTGGCAGTCGAAGGACGAAATCAAAAACAGACGGGTAATGGCTCGCTATATAGGCTTCCATCGCCGCGTCGACGGCAATCGCGATCGGCTCGCTGTGCCATTGCCGCAATGAAAGCGCCAGGTCGACAGCCATCTCGGCATAGTGAGCCCGACGGGTGGCGATCGTCAGAAAACCGATCTCTAGAGACAATAGGCCTGACCGAGTTCTTGGCTTGCTCGAACTTCGGGAAAGCCGCAGGCGCCAATTTGAAAGGCAAGCTGATCGAGGCAAAACCTGGACGCCTTTACGCGTGTGCCGATTTGCCGACCCCCGTGGAGTTTCGGGTCGAACAACCTTTCGCATCGCTCAAGACGGCAATGCATTTGCGCTCCATGATGTGTCGCGTACATCGCGACGTGCCCGCTCTTGGCACACCGCGAATCAATCGATCGTTCGAGTCCGCCTTTTCCGTCGCCGAATCTCGTTGGCCTCTGCACTTCGACGGCAGAGGCCCTGTGTTCGAATCTTGCGAGGTCCGCTATCCGGCCGTTCCTCCAGACGATTGCTTAGTACCGGATTAGCCGATGACGATCTCGACGCGGCGGTTCTGCGGCTCGCGGACACCGTCGGCCGTCTGGACCAGCGGCTGGGTCTCGCCCTTGCCGATGACCGAGATCGCCGTGGCC
>JAFEFH010000003.1 GCA_018240695.1 Pseudomonadota bacterium
CGATCCTGTTGCTGGTCACCTGGATCTCCGCCGATCGCTGGATCGTGTATCCGCTGCGGCAGATTCAGGCGTTCGCCGGGAAGGTCGCGCACGGTGGCAACTTCACCCTCACGTCGCCGCCGTCGTGGTCGCCGGAGATGGTCGATATTGCCAAGGCGATCAACGACGTGGCCGCGGCGATCGCCAGCCGCGAAGCCGAGCTGCGCTCGGGTCTCGAGCAACGCGACCACATGCTGCGCGAGATACATCATCGCGTGAAGAACAACCTCCAGATGATATCGAGTCTGCTCAACCTGCAGGCCGGGGAAATTCGCTCGCCGCGGCTGCGTCGCTTCTTCGGCGACGCGCAGAATCGGGTGCTGACCCTGTCGATCCTTCACCGCCATCTCTACGAACGGTCGAGCTGGTCGCTGGTCGATTTCCAGCAGTTCATCAGCGACCTGGTGCGCCAGATCACGGTGGCGCGGCCGCGTGCCGAGCAGATCACGCCGCGTTATCACATCCGCGCGCCGATCATGGCGGTCGGTCCCGATACCGCGATTCCGGTCGGCCTGATTGTGACGGAGGCGGTGACCAGCGCGCTCAGCCACAATTTCACCGGCGTGGCGACGCCCGAGATTCGCATCGAGGCGACAGAGAAGGATGGCGAGGCGGAACTCGTCATCGAGGACAACGGCATCGATACGCACCACGGCTCGATCGATCCCGATCTGCGGGCCGGCTTCGGCGTGACGCTGGTGCGCGGCCTGGCCATGCAGCTGGGCGGTGAGGTGAAGATCACGGCGCGCGACGGTGGCGGCATGCGCATTTCCATCGTCTTCCCGCTCGAGCGCGAGGAGCCGGCCGATGCCTAGCGCGCGCCAGGCCATCCGCTCGACCGGCGTGGTGATCGGCATCACCATCGCAGTGCTCGTCGCTGCGGGCGCGTTGCTGACGGTCACGCACTCGAACTCGGCAGCGCGGCAGCAGCGGCTGGTGCTTTCCAACTTCGAGACGATCTCGTTGATGCGTCAGGCACTGGTGACCATGCAGGACGCCGAGATCGGCCAGCGCGGCTATCTGCTGTCGGGAGAGAGCGCCAGCCTCGAGCCCTACGAGCGCGCGCGGCTGCGCATCGAGAGCGTGCTGCGGCAGCTCGAGGCCGCGACGGCCGGCGACCGCGACGCGACACGTCAGATCGCAGAGTTTCGCGACGCCGCGCGCGACAAGCTGACGGAGCTCAGCGGCAGCATCACCGCCTATCGGCAGTACGGGCGGGAAGGTGCGCCGGAAAAGACCCAGCTCGGGGCAGGGCGCCTCACATCGGATCATATCCGCCAGGCCGCCGATTCGTTCGTCGAAGGCCAGCGCCTGCTGCTGGCGCGGCGGCTCGCGATGCTGCGCTCCGAACAGGAGCAAGCCGACCTCGCGGGCCTCCTCGTGCTGGCCGGCGCTTTCGTCTGTCTCGTCATCGGCACGTTCCTCATCGTGCGTGGAGCGGGGCGGCTCGAAGATACGCGGCGCCAGCTCGTCGAGCGATCGAGCCTGTTGCAGGCCACGCTCGAGACGCTGAGGGATCCCATTGTCGTTCTCGATGCCGACGGCACGGTAGTCGCGTGGAACGAGTCGTTTGCCGATCTCGCGGGTTGGGACCCCGGCCGCCAGCCCGCGCCGACGCGCGACTTCCTGTTGTCGGAGCGGTCCCCGGCCACCCGGACGCTGCTGGGGCCGCTGAAGCTCGGCGAGCCGATGGCCGAACGGTCCCTGTCGGCCCGCGTGTCGCACGACGGGCGAGAGTATGAAGTCTCGCGCGGGGAGATGCCGGACGGCGGCGCGGTCGTGCGCTGCGCCGACATCAGCGAGGAACTCCGGGACGAGGCGGCGCTCCGGCAGGGCCAGAAGATGGAGGCGATCGGTCAGCTGACGGGCGGCATGGCGCACGATTTCAACAACATCTTGCAGGTCATCCAGGCGAACCTCGACCTGATGCGCAAGGATGTGGCGGGCAATCCGGGCTTTCTGGGGCGCTTGCAGAGCGCCTCCGCGGCCGCCGAACGCGGCGCCGGCCTCACCCATCAGCTCCTGGCCTTTGCCCGGCGCCAGCCGCTCGAGCCGCAGCCGACCAATATCGGCGCGCTGGTCTCGCGGCTGACAAACCTGCTCAAGCAGGCGCTGGGCGAGCGCATCACGCCCGAGTTCGCCATCGCGCCGAACTCTTGGAACGCCAAGATCGATCCCGGCCAGCTCGAGAACGCCATCCTCAACCTCGCAATCAATGCACGCGATGCCATGCTGGATGGCGGCTCGGTCAGGATAGAGGTCTCCAATGCCACACTCGACCGCCGCTATGCCACGCTGCACGCGGATGTGACGCCGGGCGCCTATGTGCTGATCGACGTGAGCGACACCGGAACGGGCATGCCGGCCGATGTGGTGGCGCACGCGTTCGACCCGTTCTTCACGACCAAGGACGACGGCAAGGGCACCGGCCTCGGCCTCAGCATGGTTTACGGGTTCGTGCGGCAGTCCAATGGACATATCCGCATCGACAGCGCGATCGGGCAGGGGACAAGCGTCAAGCTTTACCTGCCGCGCACCCTGGAGTCGGCGACCGAAGCCGAGCCGGTGCTGTCGAGCACTGCCAGCGGTTCCGAGCGGGTGCTCGTCGTCGAGGACAATGACGACGTCCGCACGGCAGTGGTCGATATGCTGTCGGGCTGGGGCTACCGCGTGACAGCCGCGGAAAACCCCGACGCCGCGGCCATCGCGCTGGAGAAGGATCCGAGTTTCGACCTGCTGTTCACCGACATCGTGATGCCAGGGACGATCTCGGCGATCGAACTTGTCGAGATGGCTCAGCGCCTGCGCCCGACCATGGCGGTGCTCCTGACCTCGGGCTACGCGCGCGACCTCATCCCCGCGCAGTATCGCGAGGCGTTGCCAATGATCGCCAAGCCCTATCGCAGCGAAGAGCTGGCGGCGAAGGTGCGGGCCGCGCTTTCGACCCGGCGCCAGCCCTCGAGGATAGAGACGTCTCCGGCCGGGGGCGAGGCGCCGACCGCACCTTCCGGTCGGCCCAAACGCATCTTGCTGGTCGAAGACGAGGTCGTCCTGCGCATGTCCACCACCGACATGCTGGAACGGCTCGACTGCCTGGTCTCCGGCGTCGGCAGCGGCGAACAGGCCCTGGAATTGCTGGGGCGCGGGGCGACGTACGATCTGCTGCTGACGGATCTCGGCCTGCCGGGCATGAGCGGCGAGCAACTTGCCGCCGAGGTTCGACGCCGCCATCCCGGCCTGCCCGTTATCATTGCCAGCGGCTACGGGCGCACTGGAAACGAGCCGGACGGCGTCCATTTTATCGGCAAGCCGTATTCCGCGATCGATCTGCAACAGGCTCTGGACCACGCCGCCCGCGCTGTCCCCAGCCCCTGACCGCCCGAGGGCGGCAGGGCCCGGTGCAACCGCGACGCCGCGAGAGGCGTTGATCGGACAGCAGCAAGCAACGCAGGTGTCTCATGATCGTCTCTCGTGCGCACGCCAAGACCGCCGTCGTCCAGGCCCGCGTCGCCGAGCATCACGACGAGGATATCCTCGTGAACCCGTACATCTCGCGGCTTTTGGAAAGCGAGTTGCTCGATCTGTACGCCGCGATCCTGATCGCCGTGCCGGTCGCTTTCTTTCTCAAGTCTCTTTGGTTCTGAAGATTTTTCGGGCCGTGCTGCACGTTATCGGCGGAGCAACCTTGCTGCCGCGGCACCGTTAACGATGCATCGAACGTCCCTTCCGTTCGCCTACAATCATCAGAGGAGAATCCAATGCGTTCCATCGCCATTCTTGCGGCTTGCGCGGCTGTCACCGTCGGCATCGCGCCGATGATCGCCAATGCGCAGACTGCCACCACCACCACGACCACCAAGTCGTCGACCACGGTCTCTCCCGAGGTGAAGAGCATGTGGGAGAAGATGAAGGGCAGCTGGCAGCAGACCAAGGGCACCGTGAAGGAGCAGTGGGGCAAGCTGACCGACGACGACCTGATGGAAGTCGAGGGCCGCCGCGACGTGCTGATCGGCAAGATCCAGACCCGCTACGGCATCAGCCATGAGCAGGCCGAGGCGCAGGTCTCGGGCTGGGAAATCAAGCACAAGAGCATGTAAGGGCTGGAGGCCACGATGATGCTCGATCGCTTCTCGATGCTCGCCTTGGGCGGCCTCATCGGTCTTGGACTGGCGGGGACGGCCATGGCGCAGGAGTTTCGCGATTCGCGGACGGGCCGCACCTGGACGCCTAATCTTCAGGTCCAGGAGGATATGGCCGCGGCCAATCCCAACGCGCCCGTCAACCGCGCCTTCGACCCGAGGTCGCAGGGCGCGGTCGTACCGGGCATCGTCGTGCAGCATCCGCACGCCCAGCTGATGGGCACCGTGCCGTTCACGGCCGGCCCTTCGGTGCCGATCGTCGACGTCGACGCGCCGTCCTTGCAGGCCATTCCGGCCCAGCACTGGCTGGCGGTGCTCTATGTCACGAACAACAGCGCCAATACGGTGAACGTGGTGCTCGATTGCCACTTCACGAACGGCGGCGCCAAGGTCGAGGATACGCGCGTGCTGGTACCCCCCGCGGGGCCGGGCGAGCGTCTCGGTGTTCCCGTGCGGGGACCGAGGACCGACCTGTTCGTCGATCGGGTTTCCTGCAATGTCGTGACGCCGAGCTGATCGCCTTAATAGCAGCTCGAGCCCGTGAGGGTTCGGAGAGGGCCGGTGTTTCCGTCGCTTGGCGGAAATACCGGCCCTTTTCGTTGAGCGCCAAACAACGCTACGGTGGCGCCTTCATCGGAGGATTGAATGGCGAGCATCGGTTTTGGACGGCGGTCGGCTCTGGCGGGAGGCGCGGCGCTTGCGTCCGCGGCGATCATCCGGCCACGCGAAGCGCGGGCCGCCAAGGGCCTGAACGTCGTGCTGGAGTCCGAGGCGAAGATCCTCGATCCCTATTACACCACTGCGGCGATCACCCGGACCTTCGCGCTGCACGTGTTCGATACGCTGTTCGCCATGAACGAGAAGGGCGAGATCAAGCCGCAGATGGTCGACACCTGGCAGGTGAGTACGGACCAGCTCGGATGGACGTTCGTCCTGCGCGACGGCCTGAAGTTCCACGACGGCGCACCCGTGACCGCCGCCGACTGCGTGGCGTCGTTGAAGCGCTGGGGCGCGCGCGACGCGCTCGGCAAGATGCTGCTGGAGGGCACGGCCTCGATCGAGGCAAAGGACCCGCGCACGTTCACAATGGCCCTCAAGGAACCGTTCCCGATGATGCTGGACGTGCTGGGCAAGCCCAATGCCGTCCTTCCCGTCATCATGCCGGCCCGGCTCGCCGCGACGGCCCCCAACGAGCGCATCTCCGATCCGATCGGCTCCGGCCCGTTCCGATTCGTCAAGGCGCAGTGGGCGCCGGGTAACGCCATGGTGCTCGAGCGCAATCCCGACTACGTGCCGCGCAAGGAACCGCCGGATTTCCTGTCCGGCGGCAAGAACGTGAAGATCGACCAGCTCACGCTGCGCGTGATGCCAGACCCCTCGACCGGCGCAAACGCGCTGATGGCCGGCGAGATCGACTACATGCAATACCTGCCGTTCGACATGCTGCCGATTCTCGAGAAGGAGAAGAGCGTGAAGCTGGTGGGCCTGGGCGGCATCCACCAGTTCCAGGGCAACTTCCGCCTCAACCACGCGTCGGCGCCGTTCGACAATCCCGCTGTCCGCAAGGTGCTGTGGAAGCTGGTGGACCAGGATGCGACGCTGACGGCGATCGGCGTGCCCGAGCGCTACCGCGCCAAGTCCTGCGACTCCTTCTGGATGTGCGGCGCGCCGCTCACGACCGATGCCGGCGCCGCCGGCAACAAGTTCGACCTCGCCGCGGCCAAGGCCGAGCTCAAGGCGTCGGGCTACAAGGGCGAGCCGGTCGTCATCCTCGAAGTCGCAGGGTCGATCAGCCAGACCGCCTCGCGCCTGCTGGTGCAGAACATGCGCGACGTCGGCTTCACGGTCGACCAGCAGCCGCGCGATTGGTCCACGATCCTCGAGCGTCGTGCCAAGAAGGAGGGCTGGTCGATGTTCCCCGTCTACTCGAACGGGACGGACATGTTCTCGCCTCTTACGCACTTCTACGTGGCGTCGACCTGCAACGACTATCCGGGCTGGTCGTGCGACAACCGGATCCCGGTGCTGCTGAAGTCCTTCACGCGCGCCGCCGACCTCGATGCACGCAAGAAGATCGCCGCCGAGATCCAGTCGATCTGCTACGAACTGACGCCGTCGGTGATGTGGGGCCAGTTCACGATTCCGGCCGGCTATCGCACCTCGATGAAGGGCTTGATCGAGTCCGACTATCCGATGTTCTGGGAGGTCGACAAGACATGAACGTCCGGCACAACGAGGCGGCCGCGCGCTACGAACTCGACACCGAGCACGGCCAGGCCATCGCGGCCTATCGTCAGCAGGGTAACGCCCGTGTGTTCACGCACACGGAGGTCCCGCCGGCTGACGAGGGCAAGGGGATCGGGGCGGCGCTGGTGCGTGCCGCTCTCGACGACACCAAGGCACATGGCTTCAAGATCGTGCCGGCGTGCAGCTTCGTCGTCGCCTTCGTGCGACGGCATCCGGAGTATGCCGGCTAGGAAACCGCGCGTGCCGCGAGATAGCCGGCGGTGGAGGCGACTGCGGTCGCGAAGGTACCCCAGGCGAGATCGACCAGGCTGACCGCGAAGGGCCAGCCGCGCAGGGTCGCGAGATTGGTGATGTCGTACGCAGAGTAGGCGAAGAAGCCGAACAAGGCGCCATACAGCGCGGCCGTCAGCCAGGTCCCGCCGCTCAGCGCCATCGGCACCGGAAAGACCATCATGCCGACGGCATGGATCAGGTAGAACAGCAGGGCGATCGACCACACCGGCTGCTCCAGCAGGAGCTGGCCGAGGCGGGCCTTGTAGAACTCCCGGCTGATCAGCCCCAGCCACAGCGCGTCGAGGACCGCGAGCGCCAGCAGGGCCGCCAGGTATCCCGCAACGTTCTTGCTCATATGGCTAGTGTTTTCGATCGTTGGGTCTGCATGAAGAGACCCTTTTTGCGCCGGCCAGGGACACCTGTCCACGGCGCAACAGGGACATCAGCGCCCGGCGCGTCTGGGAATCGGTGAAGCCACGATCTTCCAGGCGGAGTTCGAGGTCCTTTATCGGGACCTCGGGGCCGTCGATGCGGGCGAGGCTGGAAATCTCGTCCAGCACGGCGCCTTCGACATCGGTCAAACGGTGAAAGGAGGGGGGGGACATGCCGACGCTACGCTCCCGGGGGCTTGGTCAGGCGTGTGGAATCAGGAATGCCCAGCACAGGCCCAGCGCGATGGCGGCACCTACGAAGGACGAAACAAGTACCAGCGCGACGCGTCCACTTATGACGCCGCTTCGCGCCTCCACGGGAGTGCGCTCTCGTTCCATGACACATCCATTTGGTACGTTGAGGGGCTCAGGCGAGTGAACGCGAGGTTTTGTCGGGGGTTGCCGGGCGGTCTTCGGTTTTTGGGGCCGCTTGTGCCGGCCGCCGGCCGCGCCGTTGGCACGGGAACCGCGGCATGGAGTCCACGTTATGGAACGGCGAACGTCATCGCACAGTCATTGGAGTGATCTCATGTTGCACTGGGCATTGGTTTTTCTCGTGGTCGCGCTGGTCGCCGCGGTGTTCGGTTTCGGCGGCATCGCCTCTACCGCCGCAGGCATGGCGCAGATCCTCTTCGTCGTGGCGCTGGTGCTCTTCGTCATCAGCCTGCTCGCCGGCTTCGCCCGCGGACGCAATCTCTAACCAGACCGAAGCGCGGCGCAGACCGCGATACAGGAGGCTTTCATGTCATATCGTGGTCTTTGCATCGCCATCGTGGCCGGCGCCCTCGCGGCGGCCTGTACCCACACCGAGCGCCGGACGGTGGTCGTGCCGTCGCCTGTCGACGATTCGTGCACCTACTACGGCTACACGCCGGGCACTGAGGCCTATCGCGTCTGTGTCGACCGCGAAGCGGCCGCCCGCGCCCGCGGTCGCATGGCGCGGACTTATGCGCGTGATCGCATCGTCGCCGACTCCCAGGATGCCTGCGTGTCCTACGGGCTGATCCGCGGCAGCGAGCGTTACGAGCGCTGCGTTCAGCGCGAGATCAACTACCGCAACCCGGCCTAACCCGAGTGGCGATCGAATTGTGACCTGAGGCGATCGCGCGCGGCATTGCCGGCCGCGCGATCCCAGCAGTTCACGATCGCGACGCGGAAGCCGCCCGGCGGCATGGCGTGGCGATCCTCGTTCCAGTCTTCGTGGAATGTGATTTGCAGGCTCGAGACGCCCGGCATGGTGGCGATCTCGGCCTGCATTTCTTTGGGCGGATGGCGGTAGCGCCGTCCATGCGGCATGAACAGCACGACGCTGTAGCCGCGCCGGCGGGCGCTATCGTCGAACCGCCACTGGCGATCCCGGTACAGCCGCACCAATGCCTCGACCCACGGTCGGCCGCCGTAGAGATCGGGCCATTGGTCGGCGAAGCGCAGATGGCCTTCGATGATGCGGCCGGCGATCGTCTCGAGATTGACCAGGCCGGTGTATCCGCCGAGATGCTTCCGGCACCAGGCGCCGCAGCCCTCCTCAACGACGCGATCGGCCTCCGGGCTGACGTCCCAATAGTCGAAGGTGCCGTCGCCGCTCGCGATGCCGCGCGCGTGCCGCCACCATTGCGGCACGCCATCGACCAGCGCCACATCGCTGCTGATATGCTCGCCCTCCAGCAGGGTCGACCAGAAATGGCCCGGCCGATAGGCCGCGAGATAGTCGGCGTCGGACTGGAGACGACGGCTGCCGACGCCCATGCCCTTGAGATTGTAGATCGGCTTCGAGAAGACGGGATAAGCAGACGGCATGACGCCGTGGGGCGCGGCCTCCAGTCCCTGACTCACAGCGACCGCAAGTTTGTCGTAGATCCACCGGTGTGTTGGATTCCAGACCCAGGCGTCGCTGTCCTCGGTGGGGATCAGCACATCGTCGGGACAGACGACCGTCTCGAAATATTGAGTGCGCCACGGGTCGATTTCGCAAATCGGCACTTGCTTCCTTTTGCTCGGCAGGAGGAGGCTAGCACAGGTGCGGCGGCGAGGGAGAGGCGGGCAACGCGCTTCCCTCGCCGGGCGTTAGCACCGGTGCGGAGGTATCGTGTCCCATCCTGAAACGCGTCCCGTACCGGCCCCCGTCCTGGCCAACGCCCCCGCGCGCTTCGAACGCTTCCTCGCGGTGCGCGCCCTCTCCGAACAGCTCGCCGCGCCTTTGTCGTCCGAGGATCAGACCGCGCAGTCGATGCCGGATGCCAGCCCCACCAAGTGGCACCTTGCGCACACGACCTGGTTCTTCGAGACGTTCCTGCTGCGGCCGCACGCGCCGGACTATCGCGCTTTCGATCCGGCTTACGAGTACCTGTTCAACTCCTACTACGAAGCGATCGGCCCGCGCCATCCGCGTCCGCAGCGCGGCCTCGTCACGCGTCCGGGTGTCGCCGAAGTCATGGACTATCGCCGCCACGTCTCGGACGCGATGGCCACGCTGATCGAGAAGAACGAGGCGGGCTGCGCGCCGCTGGTCGAGCTGGGTCTCCATCATGAGCAGCAGCATCAGGAGCTGCTGTTGATGGACATCAAGCATCTGCTGTCGTGCAACCCGTTGCGGCCGGCCTATGACCCGGCACCGCCGCCCCCTATGCCGGCCGCGGCGGCCTTTCAGTGGCGCGCTCTGGAGGGCGGGCTGGTCGAGATCGGCCACGACAGCACCGGGTTCGCCTTCGATAACGAGGGCCCGCGGCACAAGACGTGGCTCGAACCCTTCGCCATCGCCTCGCGGCCGGTGAGCAACGCCGAGTATCTCGCCTTCATCGAGGAGGGCGGCTACCGGCGGCCGGAGTTCTGGCTGTCGGCGGGATGGGATTGCGTGACCGGCCGCGGCTGGGAAGCGCCGCTCTATTGGGAGAAGAAGGACGGGCAGTGGCAGGTCTTCACGCTGCATGGACAGGCGCCGATGCGCGTCAGCGATCCGGTGTGCCATGTCAGTGGGTACGAGGCCGCGGCCTACGCCAAGTGGGCCGGCGCGCGCCTGCCGCGCGAGGCCGAGTGGGAGTTGGCCGCGACCGACAGTGCCGGGCTCGTTGGCACGGGGGCGGTGTGGGAATGGACCGCCAGCCCCTACATCGCCTACCCCGGCTATCGCGAGCCGCCCGGCGCGATCGGCGAATACAACGGCAAGTTCATGGCCAACCAGATGGTCCTGCGGGGCGGTTGCATCGCCACGCCGCCGGACCATATCCGTCCGACCTATCGCAACTTCTTTCCGCCGGATGCCCGTTGGATGTTCGGAGGGATTCGCCTCGCAAAGGACCTCCGATGAACGGATCCGTGCTGACCCTCGACGACATTGCCGCCGCCGACCGCGAGGATTTCCGCCGCGAGGTGCTGGCGGGATTGGCGCAAAAGGCGCGCGCGATCCCCGCGCGCTTCCTCTACGACGCGCGGGGCTCCGCGCTGTTCGACGAGATCTGCGAGCTGCCGGAATATTATCTCACGCGCACCGAGACGCGCATCCTGGCCGAGCGCGCGCCCGAGATCGCGCGGCTGGCGGGGCCGCATCCGGCGCTGGTCGAGTTCGGCAGCGGCTCCAGCGTGAAGTCGCGCCTGCTGCTCGACGCCATCGGCGATCTCGCGGCCTATGCCCCGATCGACATTTCGCGCGAGCATCTCGAGGCCTCCGCGGCCCGGCTGCGGCGCGACTATCCCGGTCTCAATGTCGAGCCGGTGTGCGGCGACTACATGACGTTGGAACGCCTGCCGCACATGGGCGCCGACGGACGCCATCTCGGCTTCTTCCCCGGTTCGACCGTCGGCAACCTCGAGCCGGCCGATGCCACGGCGTTCCTGCGCCGCGCGCGCCGTCTGCTCGGCGACGACGGCGCCCTCGTGCTGGGCGTCGACCTGCGCAAGGACGCCCGGGTGCTGCACGACGCGTACAACGACGCCGCGGGCGTGACCGCGGCGTTCACGCTCAACCTGCTGCGCCGCATGAACCGCGAGCTGCACGCGAGCTTCGATCTCGACGGCTTCGCCCACGAGGCGTTCTACAATGAGGGCGAGGGCCGCATCGAGATCTACGTCCGCAGCCTGCGCGACCAGCAGGTCAACGTGGCTGGTCGCAGCTTCGGCTTCGCGCGTGGCGAGCGCGTCCACACGGAATATTCCTACAAGTACGACCTGCCCGGCATCGAGGCGCTGGCCCGCTCGGGCGGCTTCCGCATCGGCGCGTTGTGGACCGATCCGGAGAGGCTGTTCGCCGTCGCCTACCTCGAAGCGGCCTGCACAAAATGAAGCCCGCCTCCGGGGACCGGAGGCGGGCGTAGGGCCGGGCGGGGAGGGAGGCATCGCGGAGCGGGGGGCAGGGGCGATACCAGAATACCCGGCCGTATCCAATCAACGACGCCCCGGCCCAAATGGTTGCGGGGAAAATCCGAAAATCAGCGCGAGGCGCCAAGTGCCTCATTTGCCCGGGAAATATTGACCTCGTGCGAGGTCAGCATGGCCGTCAGGTCGGCATGCAGGGCATCGTCGCGCACCCTGGGGATCATTTCCTTGAGCTTCTTCACCACCCAGCCCTGGCCGCGGTTCAGGAAGGCGATGCGCTCCTCCATGCCGGGGATCGCCAGGCACTTTTCCTGGAAGGCGCCGACCTTCGTCGAGGCGGGCGCGCCCAGCGCCTTCAGCTGCTTCAGCAGCATGGCGCACCAGCGCGCCTCGTCCTTGTGCACGTCCCGCAGCAGGTCGGCATAGGCAGAGCCCGCGGCGTCGGCGGCGCTCTTCAGCGCAACGCCGGTGCCGGCGCGCTCGGCCTCGAGCAGTTCGTTGAGGAACGCCGCGATCTCGGCGCGCGGCGCATAGCCCATGTAGGCGTCGTCGGCCTCGTGCGCGAGGCAGGCGGGGGAACTCGGTTCGTTCGGCTTGCTGCTCATGTCGTGCCCCTTCGCGTCAGGCCGGGTGCCACCAGCGCCCGGCCAGCACGACGCCGGCCGAGACCAGCCGCTTGTCGCCCACCATCGTCTCGCCGATCGAGTCGGCGTAGTCGAACTTGCCGGCCGTGACGTCGATCACCGTCGCCTCGCCCACGCTGCCGACCTTGAGCGTGCCGAGGTCGGGCCGCTTGATCGCCGCCGCCGCGTTGCAGGTCGAGAGCTTGATCACGGTGTGCAGGTCGACGCCGAGGCACAGGAACTTCGACATGGTGGTCAAGAGGTCGAAGGCCGGCCCCTCGATCGAGATCACGTGCACGTCCGATGAGATCACGTCGGGCAGGAAGCCCGCCGCCAGCATCCTCTTCGTGGTGCCGAAGCCGAACGAGCCGCCGCCATGGCCGATGTCGAAGATCACGCCGCGCGCGCGGGCCGCCAGGATCTCCTCGCGCACCTTGCCGTCGGCGCGCACCGGCGCGTTGGGGAAGGGGCGGAAGCAGTGGGTCAGCACGTCGCCCGGCCGCAACCGGCTCACCACCTCGTGGCGCGACGGCGGCGGCGCGTCGAGATGCGCCATCACCGGCAGGCCGACTTCCTCGGCGACGTCGAGCGCGATGTCGAGCGGCATCACGCCGTTGTCGCCGCTCGCCGACTTGCCGACGCGCACCTTGATGCCGAGCACGAGGTCCTTGTGCTCGCGCGCCACGCGCACGCACTCGCGCGGATCGAGCAGCCGCATGTCGGCCGCCTCGCCCACCATCACGGTCTTGGAGAAGGCGAAGATGCCGGGGAAGGCGAGGTTGAGATAGGGCAGGATGCGCACGGGCGACGGCTCGATCACGTGCTTGCGGAAGCCGTGGAAGTTGCCCGGGCCGGCGCTGCCGGCGTCGATGAAGGTGGTGACGCCGCCGGTGCGCGCCAGTAGCTCGGCCTCGACGCCGAGAGAGGTGCCGCCCCAGTAGACGTGGGTGTGCAGGTCGATCAGGCCGGGCGTGACGATCTTGCCGCCGACGTCGCGCACGTCCTTGCCGGCGAGGTTCTCGCCGATCGCCGCGACCTTGCCGCCGGCGAAGGCGATGTCGCACACCTTGTCGATACCCTGCGACGGATCGATCAGGTGGCCATTCTTCAACACAAGGTCGTTCATCGACGTCTACTCCTCGAAACCCAGCCGCTCGGCGGCTTCCGTTTTCCCCGTTTTAAAATCAGAAAAATAAATCGGGCCGCTTCTGCATCATCGCATCTGCACAGGCATCATAGGGCCTGTGGCGCGAAACACCCAACATGGTCACGTCCGCCCATTTGTCATTGACCGGCCGAGCTTTCCGGCCCGCGGCAGGGAGAGTTTCTCGAGCCCCAGCCAGTCGGCCATCAGGCGCAACTCCTCGCGCAACGGACCGGCCACCGCCGCCACGTCCGCGCCCTCCTCGAGATGGGCGGCATGGACCAGCAGGGTGCTGTTGGCGCGGTCGGCCTTGAGATCGACCCGCGCCACCAGCCGGTCGCCCAGCAGGAAGGGCAGCACGTAATAGCCATGCACCCGCTTGTGGACCGGTGTGTAGATCTCGATGCGGTAGAAGAAGTCGAAGATGCGCTGCGTGCGATCGCGCTCCCAGATCAGCGGATCGAACGGCGCGAGCAGCGCGCGCGCCTCGACGCGGCGCGGCTGGCGCGCCTGCGGATCGAGATAGCCCGGCTTCTGCCAGCCCTCGACGGCGACCTGGAGCAGTTCGCCCGCCTCGACGAGCTCGGCCAGCCGCGCCTTGGTGTCGGCGACGCCGAGACGGTAGTAGTCCCGCAGGTCGGTCTCGGTGGCGACGCCCATCGCGCGCGCCGACAGGCGCAGCAGCTCGCGTTGCGCCTCCTCCGGCGTGGGCGTCGGCATCGCCTGCACGGCGGCCGGCAGCACCCGCTCGGTGAGATCGTAGACACGCTCGAACGTGCCGCGGCGCGTCGCCGTCGTCAGTTCGCCCGCGAAGAACAGCCATTCGAGCGCGAGCTTGCCGTCGCTCCAGCCCCACCACGCGCCACGGCCGGGCCCGGCATTCGACAGTTCCGAGGCCGCGAGCGGGCCGCGGTCGGTGACCTCGCGGCGGATCTCGTCGATATATTTCTTCTTCTCGCGGCGGAAGCTGTGCAGCTTGCCCTTGCCGTCCCCGTCGTTGCGCGCCGCGCGGTCCATGCGCCAGCGGAACAGCGGCTGCGAGGCGAGCGGCAGCAGAGAGGCCTCGTGCGCCCAGAACTCGAACAGGCCGCGCCGACTCTTGCGGCCCCAGGCGATGTCGTCGAGATGCTCGCTGTCGTAGTTGCCGAGCCGCGAGAACAGCGGCAGGTAATGCGCCCGCGTCAGCACGTTGACCGAATCGATCTGCAACAACCCCAGCCGCTCGATCGCGCGCTTCACATGACCGACATTCGCCGTGCCTTCGGGCCGTGCTTGGCCAAAGCCTTGCGCCGCCAGCGCAATACGGCGAGCGGCGGCCGTGGAAATTTTCTGTCTGGGCATTTAAGGAGCACTCCCTCCCCCGGAGGGGGAGGGTCGGGGAGGGGGATCTTGCTCCCAGTCGCGATGCGAGACCGCCCAGTAGATTGTTTCAATCACTGCATCGCGTTCACTGAAGATTTGTCCGTTCCAGAAGCGAAGCACGCGAAACTGCTGGGCTTTTAGAAACGCCGTACGAGTCTGATCATAGTCCGCGCGCTCAACGTGCTGGCTGCCATCGAGTTCGATGACGAGCTTGTTCTTCAAGCAGGCGAAGTCTGCGATGTAACCGCCGATCGGCACCTGACGCCGGAAGCGAGCCCCGGGGATTTTCCCACCGCGTAGTTCTTGCCATAGGCCTCGTTCGGCATCGGTCGCCGAATTGCGAAGGTCTCGGGCGAATCGTCGTGCTGCTGGTTTTGAGTCGGGGCGCATTCTGTCGAAATTGCCGCGCCATTTCCTGAACAGCAATCCCCCTCCCTAACCCTCCCCCTCCGGAGGAGGGATATTAGAGGCGGAGGGATTCGTAGCGGCCCTTGATGTGGTCGTTGAGGAACGTGCCTTTGGACGGGGCGGCCATCAGGGCGGCGAAGATGTCCGGCGGGACGTCGAGATAGCGATAGCGCAGGCCGGAGTCTGCGAAGTCGATCTCCATGCACCGCGTGCGCGCGTCGTAACCGACGGCGGCGAGGACGGACGAAGCGACAGGACGGAGATCCACTAGCCCCCCGCCAGCGCGGTCTCCGCGCGCTGCGCCATCGCGAGAAGCGGCCGGTCGTGCAGGCGCGGCGCCACGATCTGCATCCCGACAGGCAGGCCGTCGCGGCCGGTGCCGCAGGGAATGGAGATGCCCGGCGCCAGCGCGAGGTTGAACAAAGGCGTGAACACGGCATGGCCGCGCGGGCCGACTTCGCGGTTCTCGATCACCTTGGGATAGACCTGCTCGACCGGCCAGGCGACGCAGGCCGAGGTCGGGGTCAGCAGGTAGTCGTACTCGGTGAAGAACTGGCCGACGGCACGGGCGCAGGCATCGGCGAAGCGGAAGGCCGCGACGACGTCGGTGCCGGGCACGGTGCGGCCGCGCGCGATCAGGTTGGAGACGTTGTCGCCGAACAGATCCTTGTCCTTTTCCTGGTGCGGGCCGTAGAGCAGGGCCGAGGCCGCGGCGTTGACCGCGCCGAACGCCGTCTCGCTGGTCTCCTCGGGCCACGCGATGTCGGCTTCCTCGATGCGCCAGCCGGCGGCGCGCAGGCGGGCGACTGCCTTCTCGAACGCCGACATGACGTCGGCGTCGACCGCGACGTTGAGGCCGAGGCGGGGGCTGACCGCGATGCGCGGCTGCGCCGGCGGGGCGATGTCGAGCGTCGCCACCGAATGCGGATCGCGCGGATCGGGGCCGGCCATCACCTCGAAGGCGACCTTGGCGTCGGCCACCGATCGGCCCATCGGCGCCACGACGCCGTAAAGAGGTCCATACGCGCCGCCGAAGCCGAAGGGAGTGGGGATCGCGCCCGCCGAGGTCTTGAGGCCGACGACGCCGCAGAGACCGGCCGGCCGACGGCCCGAGCCGCCGCCGTCGGTGCCGAGCGCGATCGGCGTGAAGCCGGCCGCGAGCGCGGCCGCCGCGCCGCCCGAGGAACCGCCCGGCGTGAGCGCGATGTTCGCGGGGTTGCGCGAGGGGCCGTACACCTTGTTCTCGGTGTGGCCCTTGGCGGCCATCTCGGGCGTGTTGGTCATGCCGAGGAAGACACCGCCGCCGTTGCGCAGGCGCTCGACGGCCAGCGCATCGCGGGGCGGCTTGAAGTCCTTGTAGAGCAGGGAGCCGTTGGTCACGCGGCGGCCCTTCACCCACGTCGTGTCCTTCACCGTGTAGGGCACGCCGAGGATCGGCCCGTCGAAGCCCTGCTTGCGGCGCGCGTCGACGGCATCGGCGGCCGCGCGCGCCTCGGCGGGATCGAAGTCGACGATGGCCGTGAGCGCCTTGTTGCGCGCCTCGACGCGGGCGATCGCGGCTTCGGCCACGTCGCGCGCCGTGGTCTTGCCCGTGCGCACGGCGGCGGCGATGGCGGCGGCGCCCTGGTCCAGCAATTCGGTCATCTGTCGTTTTCCCCCGATGGAATCCGTCCGGCATGATACGGTAGCGAGCCATGCCGTTGGAGAGTGACCTCTATGCGCCGGTGAAGGCGCTGCTCGAGGGACAAGGATACGCCGTGAAGGGCGAAGTGCGCGGCTGCGACGTGGTCGCGGTGCGCGGCATGGAGCCGCCGGTCGTCGTCGAGCTGAAGCGCGTCTTCGGGCTCGGCCTCGTGATGCAGGGCGTCGACCGTTTGTCGCTGACCGATTCCGTCTATCTCGCGGTCGGCCAGTGGCCGAAGAAGATGAAGGACGTGAAGAAGCTGTGCCGCCGGCTGGGGCTGGGCCTCATCGTCGTTGCCGGGGAGAGGGCGGACGTGGTGCTCGACCCCGCGCCGTACACGCCGCGCAAGAACAAGCGCAAGGTCGGACGCATGCTGGGCGAGCACGCACGCCGCGTCGGCGATCCCAACCGGGGCGGCTCCTCGACCAGGGTGCCGATGATGACCGCCTATCGCCAGGAAGCGCTGCGCTGCGCGGAGCTGCTGCTCAGGGGACCGATGAAGGTGGCCGACATGCGCGCCGCAGCCGACGTGCCCAACGCCGCCAAGATCCTGCGCGCCGACTACTATGGCTGGTTCGAGCGGGTCGAGCGCGGTATCTACGCCATCACGCCCGCCGGCCAGCGCGGCCTCGCGGCTTTCGCGCGGCCGTCGGCATAGGGGCAGAAGGACCTGCAACCTTCCCCCACATGGGGCATTATTGGCCCTCATGCAGACGCTCGAGATCGTTCATCGCACCCGTTACGAATATTCCGAGCCTGTGACGCTCGAGGAATACCGGCTGATGTTCCGGCCGCGCGACAGCCATGACCTGCGCCTGCTGCACACCGGCCTCGAGATCGAACCCACGGCCGACGTGCGCTGGATCCACGATCCGTTCAACAACTCCGTGGGCATCGCGTCGTTCTTCGTCGAGGCGCGGGCACTGGAATTCGTCAGCACCATTCGCCTGGAGCACTATGGCGTGCCGGCGGCGCTGTGGCCGGTCGAGCCCTATGCGTTGCGCCTGCCGTTCAGCTACACGGCGGAGGAGGCGCCCGACCTGTCGCGCTGCATCGAGCGGCAATATCCCGATGGCGGCCTGGTGTCCGCCTGGGCCAAGCAATTCCTCGAGGGCGAGCGCGGTCCGGACACGTTCGACGTGCTGGTGAGGATGTGCCGCGGCATCCAGCAAGGCTTTGCCTATGCGATGCGGTTCGAAGCGGGCACGCAGCCACCTGTTACCACGCTCGAGATCCGCGGCGGCACCTGCCGCGATTTCGCGCTGCTGATGATGGAGGGGGCGCGATCGCTCGGGCTCGCGGCGCGCTTCGTCACGGGCTATCTGCACGATCCGGTTTTTCTCGCGACTTCGGGCGCGGTGTCGCCCGCGCATCCGCACGCCTGGGTCGAGGTCTATCTGCCGGGCGCGGGCTGGGTCGAGTTCGATCCGACCAACGGCGCGGTGGGCGCGGAGCATCTGATCCGCGTCGCGGTCGGGCGCGATCCCGAGCAGACCATGCCGATCCGCGGCACGTTTCGCGGACGGCCCGGCGTCGTCATCAACTCCTTTGTCGACGTGCAGGTGCGGCCGTACGAAACGGTGCCGCGATAATCCCCGCAAATTGCAGTGCAAGGGCCGGCTGCCGCCTTTGACTTTGGCCGGCGGGAGCGGTGGAGTAGGCTCCGCATCCTGCGGCAAGAGTGGAGAAGAGCCCTGTCGGTCTTGGTGAATTGGCTTCTGCGGGGCCTGATGGTCCTCGGCGGCGCCATTCTCGTCTATCAGGGACTGCCCGTGGTGCGCGCTTCATGGCAGGCCCAGAAGGCGGATGCCGTCGTGATGAAGGTGCGCCGTGGCGAGGCCGTGACCTTGCCCGAAGTGAACGCCGGTATGGCCGCGCTCAATCGTGCGGTGGCTGCCAATCCGGTGGCCGGCCGCTACCTCCAGCGCTCCGAACTCGAGGCCGCCGCGGGCCTGATGCAGAGCCTCAAACTTTCGGAGGCCGAACGCCTCGCGCTGATGAAGCAGTCGAGGGCGGATCTCGAGCTTGGACTCGCGCGCGCGCCGGCGCGCAGCATCGACTGGCTGCGCCTCGCGGTGATGCGCGAGGCGATCGACGGCCCGGGGCGCAACGTGCTCACGCCGTTTTTCATGTCACTCGAGACCGGGCGGAACATCGAGCCGATCTGGCGGGTGACCCTGCACGTCATCGTCAATAACTGGGCCTATTTCAGCGACGCGCAGAAGGCGGAGTTGCAGACCTATGTCACCACGATGTGGCGCTACACCTCCGACCAGCGCATGTTCGCCACGACCGTCAACAATCCCATCGACGAACTGATCATCCGCAACCTGCTGAAGGACGTGCCGGGTGCCCAGGAGAATCTGACAAAATGGATCCTGCTGAATCAGAAGAGCTAGAGCCGCGGCGATCCGAGCGCCGGCGGCGGCGCCGTCGGCGACGGCGCGAGCAGGAAGAGGTTCGCTCCGAGCCGGTCGACGCGCTGTCGATCGCGCGGCAGCTCGCCGGGCTGGTGATCTTCGGCTTGTTCTTCCTCTTCGTCATGGCCGCGCCGCTGCCGATGGGCGCCAACCGCGATTGGGCGTGGTCGCCCCTGGTCGTCATCATCGGCGCGATGGTCCTGCTGTGTGCGACCGGCCTGGCGGGACGCGAGGCGCTGCGGGTCTCGCCGGCGGAGAGCACGCCGCTGCTCGTGCTGATCGTCTGCTTCCTGTTCTTCATGGGCTGGGTGCTGTTCCAGATGTCGCCGCTCGCGCCGCCGTCGCCTGCCGGCAAGTATTACGCGGAGGCGGCGGAGGTCCTCGGGCAGACGGTGACGCAGGTGCCGAGCCTCGCGGTCGACGCGTCGCGCGATGCGCTGCTGAAGTGCATCGGCTGCGCGATGGTGTTCCTGATCGCCCGTGTGCTGTTCCGCGACCCGCTATGGGCGCGCCTGATGCTGATCGTGTTCGCCGCCAGCGCGATCATCGTCATCGTCTACGCCGTGTACATGTCGCTGGCGACGCACTCCTGCTACGTCGGCAGCTTCCTGAAGAAGGCCGGCAGCTATATGCAGAACGACCGCTGCCTGCCGTCGGGCACGTTCGTGGGCAGCAACAACTTCGGCTGCTTCTGCGGCATGGCGCTGATCGCGGCGCTGTCGCTGCTCGACGAGGGACGCCGCTGGCACCGGCGCAGCGACCAGTATGAGGACGACGGCGACGGCGAAAGCGCCGCGAGCCTGATCGCGTCCTGGCTGTCGGGGCCGAAGATCATGATCATCGCGCTCGCCCTGTTCTGCCTGGGCGGCCTGTTGCTCTCGGCGTCGCGGGCCGGCTTCGCGGCCACCGTCGCCGGTGTCATCCTGCTGCTCTTCCTGTTGATGCGCGGCGTCTCGCGCCGGGTGTCCGGCGGCCTGACGGTGCTGGCGCTGGTCGTCGGTCTCGGCGTCATCGTGCTGGCGGGCGGGACGTTCCTGCACAAGATGGCGACAGTGGCGTCCGCAGGCAATCTCAGCCGCGTCGAGATCTGGAAGAGTTCGATCGAGGCGTTCCGCCAGTCGCCCTGGTTCGGCTGGGGACTGGGCAGCTACAACGATATCTATGCAGTCTATCAGTCGCTCGCCGTGATCGTGCCGAACGACAAGGCGCACTCCACGCCGCTCGAATTCCTGGTCGAACTCGGCATTCCCGGCGCCCTCGCGGTGTTCGCCGTGTGTCTCATTCCGTGGGGGTACGCGCTGGTGGGCGCGCTGGCGCCCAACCGGTATCGCTACCTGCCCGCAGCCGCCTTTGCGATCTCGGCAGTGGCGATCCTGCATTCGCTGGTCGATTTCAGCCTCCAGATGCCGGCCATCGGCTTCGCCGTCAGCGCCCTGCTGGGACTAGGGTGGGCCCAGACGTTCAAGCCCGAGGAAGCGCCGGAACGTCCCTTTGCTTCCGAGGATGAATTGAACTATATGTAGTCTGAGTGTAATTACTTTCGAGCTATGATCGGCCGTTCATCGCGTGATCCCTTACCTTGGGAGGCGCGTAAGTGGAGGGCCTCATGGGGTCGGGGGAGGAGTAGACATCTTGCGGAAAGCGTATCCGGCCGGAAGCGATGCTGCTGACGACGGTCCGCGGTCCAAGGATGTGCCGGCAATCCGGTCGGCCCCCCAGCGTTTCATCGAGACGTGGCTCGATGCCGTGGGCGGCTTCCTCTTCTGCGTCGTGTTGCCGATCCCGGTCTACGCCACCGCCGAACCGTTCTCGGCAGGTATCGGCGCCACCGAGCAGACCATCCTGTCGACCGCGTTCGCCTACGCCGTCGTGTGGTACTGCGGCCGGCGCCTCGACGCTTTTCCGCGCGTGACGCTGCAAGGCAATCTGGGCTACGTCGCGCCGGTCGCCGCCATCGCCTATTCGACGATCGCCGTGGCGCTGCTGCTGATGCGCTCGGACTATTCGCGCGTACAGCTGTTCGGTTCGGGCGTGCTCGCCGTGCTCTGGATGGCCTTCGTCGCGCAGCTGCGTGCCCGCTACCTGACGCGCAACTACGCGGTCCTGCCGTCCTCGCTGACGGCGGAGATGCCGGCGCTCCATACCTGCCGCTGGCTCGACTTCGAGCAGGTCGGCCGCGAGAACGTACGCGTCGATGCGATCGTCACCGACCTCAGCACCGATCTCGACGAGACGCAGGTGGCGGCGCTGACCAATGCCGCGATCGGGGGCGTTCCGGTGCTCGATCGCCGCTACGTGATGGAGACGATGACCGGCCTGACGCCGCTGAGCGGCCTCACGCCCAACGAGTTCGGCGCGCTGCTGCCGTCGCGCCAGTACCTGGTCGTGCGTCGCGCCATCGAACTGGCGCTGACCATCCTGACCCTGCCGCTGCTGTTGCCGGTCCTCGGCGTCGTCGCGCTGGTGGTCCGCTCGACCAGTCCCGGCCCGATCCTCTTCGTGCAGCAGCGTGTCGGCCGGCGCGGCCGCGTCTTCCGCATGGTCAAGTTCCGCACGATGCATCACGGCGTCGACGGGCCGAGCTTCACCACCCAGAGCGATCCGCGCGTGACCAAGGTCGGGCATTTCCTGCGCCGCTCGCGCCTCGACGAGCTGCCGCAGCTCTTCAATGTGCTGCGCGGCGACATGAGCTGGGTGGGGCCGCGGCCGGAGGCGTTCGCGCTCGACCAGCAATATGTGCGCGACATCCCGCACTTCGCGCTGCGCGGCATCGTGCGCCCGGGCGTTACCGGCTGGGCGCAGATCAACCAGGGCTACGCGCACAAGGCGCACGAGATGCGCTCGAAGCTCGAGTACGACATCTACTATCTCAAGCATTGCTCGCTCTGGCTCGATCTGGTGATCGTGCTGCGGACCTTCGCCGTCGTGATCGGCGGGACCGGCGCGCGTTGATCCTCCCGCTTTCGGGTACACTGCGGCAGGCATGACGGGCATCAGCGGTACATACGGCTATCTCGACGTTTCGCCGGCGGTCGCCGCCGACGGCGGCTGGAGTTCGGCCGACGGTCGCGCCTGCTTTGCTGCGGCCGAGGACAGCGCCGACGGCGCGCTCGCGGTGTCGTTCGACGGCGACGGCGCGACGGCGGAGGACGTGCTGCGGCTCTATGCCGAGCGGGGCCCGGCCATGGTGGCCACGCTCCAGGGCTCCTTCGCGCTGGCGCTCTGGGACGACGAGAGGCGCACGATGCTGCTGGCGCGCGACGCCTCGGGCAGCCGGCCGCTGCATTACGCCGACGACGGCTGGACGCTCCGCTTCTCCTCGGCGCCGCTGGGCGAAGGCGCGCGGGAGGTCCCGGCCGGCACGGCGATCCTCGCCGATGCCACGGGCGCCTGGTCGCCGGTGGCGTTGCAGGCGGTGCGCCCGCCGGTGGCCGACCCGTCGGTCGCGGGCACGCGCATCCTCGCGCTGGTCGGCGACTGCTATGCCGGCAAGGGCGGCATCTCGCGCTACAACCAGGACCTGTTCGAGGCGCTGGCGGCGGGCGGTGCGAAGATCCTCATCCTGCCGCGGCTCGACGATGCGCGCGGCCTCACGCTGCCCGACGGCATCCGGCAACTGCCGCCGGTCTACGGACGCCTTGCCTACATCTTCGCCGCACTGCGCATCGCGCTGACGCGCGGGCCGTTCGACGTCGTGTTCTGCGGCCATGCCTTCATGTCGCCGCTCGCCTGGGGGATCGCGCGGCTGCTGCGCGTCCGCTGGTGGATGCAGGTCCACGGCACCGACATCTGGGAGGATCGCCGCGCCATCGTGAGGCGCGCGATCGAGGCGTCGGACATGGTGACGGCGGTGAGCCGCGGCACGCGCGAGATCATGATGCAGTGGGCGACGAAGCTCGCGCCCGACCAGGCGCGCGTGCTGCCCAACACGATTCGCGACATGTTCAGCGAGGGCAAGCGCTCGCTCGAACTGGCGGCGCGCCTGAGGCTCGGTCCCGGTCCGGTGCTGCTGACGGTCGGCCGCCTGTCGTCGACCGAGCGCTACAAGGGGCATGAGCAGATCTTCGCCGCCCTGCCGGCGCTGCGCGCGCAGTTCCCGACTCTTCTTTATGTCGTGGCGGGCGACGGTGACGACCGCGCCTATCTCGAACGCCGTGCCCTTGAACTGGCGAAGGACGGGAGCGCCGTGCGCTTCCTCGGCTTCGTCCCGGACAAGGACCTGCCCGATCTCTACCGGCTCTGCGACCTCTATGTCATGCCCAGTACCGGGGAGGGATTCGGCATCGTCTACCTCGAGGCGGCGGCCTGCGGGCTGAAATCGGTAGGCGGCGTCGGCGGCGGCAGCGCCGATGCCATCCCGGACGAGCGCATCGGATTGCTGGTCGATCCGAGCGATAGTGCCGCCCTGATCGGGGCGATCACGCGCCTGCTCGGGCAGGGAAGGGCCGACCCGGCGGCGGTCGAGCCCTACCGGCGACCGCATTTTGCCGCTGCCGCAAGGCGTTTCCTCGCTCGCCTACGGGCACAGCCACGTCGTATGACAGGCGCATCATGAGTGCCACCGACCATCCCCCCGCGGACCGCCTGATCCTCGAAGCCGGCCGGGCCGACCGCCAGTACTGGTACGACCTGTGGCGCTATCGCGAGCTGTTCTTCATCCTGGCGTGGCGCGACGTCGCCGTGCGCTACAAGCAGACGGTGATCGGCATCGCCTGGGCCTTCGTGCGGCCGTTCATGACCATGGTGATCTTCACCTTCGTGTTCGGCCACGTCGCCAAGCTGTCGGGCGACGGCGTGCCCTATGCCGTGCTGGTCTATGCCGGCCTGCTGCCGTGGACGCTGTTCTCCTCGGTGTTCGGCGACGCCTCGAGCAGCGTCACGAGCAACTCCAACCTGATCAGCAAGGTCTACTTCCCGCGCCTGATCGTGCCGCTGTCGACCGGCGTTGTGGCGCTGATCGACTTCGCGGTCAGCCTGTCGATCCTGGCCGGGCTGATGCTCTGGTTCCGGGTCGTGCCGGGCTGGCAGATCCTGCTGCTGCCGCTGTTCGTGCTGCTGGCGCTGCTGGTCAGCATCGGCCCCGCGCTATGGTCGGCGGCCACCGTCGTGAAGTACCGCGACTTCCGTTTCGTGGTGCCGTTCATCCTGCAATTCGGTCTCTATGCCTCGCCGGTCGGCTTCTCGAGCTCGATCGTGCCGTCGGAGTGGCGCCTGCTCTACAGCCTCAATCCCATGGTCGGCGTGATCGACGGCTTCCGCTGGTGCATCGTGGGCGGCGCCAGCCCGATCTACATGCCGGGCTTCCTGCTCAGCCTCGGCGTGACGGCGTTCATGCTGTGGCTCGGCATCTGGGCGTTCCGGCGCACCGAGCGCGCCTTCGCCGACCTGATCTGACCATGTCCGATACCGTCATCCGCGCGGAGGGAGTCGGCAAGAAGTTCATCATCGGCCATATGGGCAAGCCGACCGGGCGCTTCGTGCCGGCGCCGCCACCGCGGCCCGGCGCGTCGACGGGCTGAGCGCAGGATGCCCCGCAGCGTGTGCATCCTCGGCTCCGGCAGCATGGCCTCGAATCCGCGTCTGCTGAAAGAGGCGGGCGCGCTGCACGAGGCGGGATACGACGTCACCACCGTGAGCTGCGACTACACCGATGCGCTGCGCGCCACCGACGACGAGATCGAGCGCGCCGTGCCATGGCGCGTCCGCCGCGTGTCCCGTCCGTCCCTGGCGCGCTACGCGACGCGCGCGGCGCGAGTGGCGGCACGGCTGGTCGAGGCGGCTGGCATCGCGCCGCCGTCGGGCCTCGCCGCCGAAGCCTATGGCGGCCCAACGCGCGCATTGAGCGGCGCGGTCGCCGGGGTCGCCGCCGATCTCTACATCGCGCACTACGTGCCCTCGCTGCCGGCCGCCGCCGCCGCCGCGCGCCGGCGCGGCGCGCTGCTGGCCTATGACGCGGAGGACTTCCATTCGGGCGAGGGGGCGGGAAGCGCCGAGGACGATCTGCGCATGAGGATGGTCGGGCGGATCGAGGGCGCGGCGCTGCCGGCCTGCGCCTATGTCTCCGCCGCGTCGCCGCTGATCGGCCGCGCCTATGCCGAGCGCTACGGCATCGCGACGCCGGCCACCATCCTGAACGTGTTTCCGCTGGCCATGAAAGGCGCCGGGCGCGCCGAGCACGCGGGTGTTCCGCTCCGCGCTTATTGGTTCTCGCAGACGATCGGCCTCGATCGCGGACTCCAGGCGTTCATTCGCGCGATGGCGCGCGCGGCCACGCCGGTGACGCTCGACATTCGCGGCAGCAATCGCTGGGGCCACGGCGACACGCTGTTGGCATTGGCGCGCGAGCTTGGGATCGAAGGACGCGTGAAGCTGCTGCCGCTCGCGCCGCCCGACGAGATGGTGCGGCTCGCCGCCGACTACGACCTCGGCCTGTCGCTGGAAACCGACGTCACGGTGAGCCGCAGCCTGTGCCTCACCAACAAGATATTCACCTATCTGCTGGCCGGCGTGCCGGTGATGCTGAGCGACACTCCCGGCCAGCGCGCGCTCGCACCCGATCTCGGAGCGGCGGCGGTGCTCGTGTCGCTGGGCGACGTCGACGGAATCGCCGCGACGCTCGATCGCCTGGCGCCGGCTCTCGCAGCCGCCAAGGCCGCCGCCGAGCGGCTGGGCCGCGAGCGCTACAACTGGGATCGCGAGAAGCACGTGCTGCTGGAGGCGGTCGACGCCGCCTTTGCCCGCCGCGGCGGAGCGCGCGCATGACGACGCGCAAGCGGCGGATCGGGGAATGGCTCGTGGGCGTGCTCGGCGTCAATCCCGAGACCTTCTGGGCCGTCTGGATCGAGCTGCGCGCCGCCGCGGTGCGCATCCGCGGGCGCATCGACCCGCGCTGGATCGCGCGCCGGCACGAGCTGATGCGCCGCCGCGGCGTGCTGGCCAATCTCGGCTGCGGGCCGACGGGGCGCGAGGGCTGGGTCAATCTCGACCTGTTCGATGCGCCGGGCCTGACCATGCGCGTCGATTGCCGCCATCGCCTGCCGCTGGCCGACGGCGCCTGCCGCGGCCTCCAGGTCGAGCACTATTTCGAGCATCTCGAGATCAAGGTCGAGCGGCCGCGCTTCCTCGCCGAATGCCGGCGCGTCCTCGAGGAGAACGGCATCCTGCGTATCGTCGTGCCCGATGCGCGCCGGTTCATGGAGGCCTATCTTCGGCCGGGCTGGGAACCGATCAACAGGCTGGGCGGCTTCTATGTTCCCGAGGAACTCTGCCGAGCGAAGATCGAAGTGGTGACGCATACCTTCCGCCAGGACGGCGACCACTTCGCGGGATACGACGCCGACTATCTGCGGATCGTCCTCGAGGATGCCGGCTTCCGCGACGTCGCGGTCCGGGCGTGGCGCGAGGGCGAATTCCCCGGCGGCTGCATCGACATCGACCAGCACCGGGTCTACTCGCTCTACATGGAGGCGCGTCGCTGATGCGCATCGTGCTCACCGCCGATCCCGAGATCGAGGTTCCGCCGCGCCTCTATGGCGGCATCGAGCGCATCGTCGATGCGCTGGTGCGCGGCTACCGCGCGCGCGGGCATCGGGTGTGCCTCGTCGCGCGCGCCGGCTCGCAGTGCGCGGCCGATGCGGTGCATGCGTGGCCGGGACAGAGTTCGCTGTCGTCGTCCGACACGCTGCGCAACAGCTGGGCGCTGTGGAAGGCGGTGCGCGCCTTCGAGCCCGACGTGCTGCACAGTTTCTCGCGCGTCGCCTATCTCACGCCGCATCTGCGCGGCCGCATACCGGTCATCATGAGCTACCAGCGCGAGCCCACGATGCGCACGACGGGCCTGGCCGTGCGGCTCGCGGCGCCGAATGTGCTGACCTTCACGGGATGCAGCGACTATATCGCGGCGCAGGGCCGGCCGGCCGGCGGCCGCTGGGAAGGCATCCCGAACTTCGCCGAGATGGGCGCGCTGCATTTCTCGCCGTCCGTGCCGACTGACGCTCCGCTGGTGTTCCTCAGCCGGGTCGAGAGCATCAAGGGTGCGGAGTGGGCGATCGAGATCGCACGGCGCACGAAGCAGCGCCTCATCATCGCCGGCAATCACTCCGACACGGGTCCCGAAGGGGCTTACTGGAACGAGAAGATCGCGCCCTGTATCGGCCGCGACGGCATCGACTATGTCGGACCGGTCGACGACGCGCAGAAGAACGCCCTGTTGGGCGCGGCGCGCGCCATGATCGTGCCGATCCAGTGGAACGAGCCCTTCGGCATCGTCTTCGCCGAGGCGCTGGCCTGCGGCACGCCGGTCATCTCCTGCCCGCGCGGGTCGCTGCCCGAGATCGTGCGGCCGGGCAAGGAGGGATTCCTGATCGGGTCGATCGAGGAAGGCTGCGCCGCCGTGAGCCGCCTGGGCAGCATCGACCGCGCCGCCTGCCGCCGCCGCGCCGAGGAGAATTATTCGCCCGACGTCGTGATCGAGCGCTATCTCGATCTCTATGGGCGCGCGCGGATGGCGCTGGCAGGACGATGAGCAAGCGCGTCGCCATCGTCACCGGACACTTCGTGCCCAGCAACCTCGTGGGCGCACAGCGCGCACGTCTATGGTCGCGCTACCTGCCGCAGTTCGGTTGGGAGCCGATCGTGGTGACGGGCGATCCGGCACGGTACGAGGAGCGGCCGGATCCCGATCTCGAACATCTGGTCGCGCCGGGGCTGCGCGTGATCCATGCGCCGACCTGGTCGACCAAGCCGGTGCGATTGGTGGGCGATGTGGGCGTGCGCGCGTTCTTGGGCTGCTACCGCGCGCTCGCGCGGCTGGCGCGGCGCAAGGAGATCGACTTCGTTCTGGTGACGATCCCTTCGAACTTCCTCGGCCCCGTCGGGCGCCTGGTCCATTTGCGGCACGGTTTGCCGTTCGGGATCGACTACCAGGATCCCTGGGTGAACGCGTGGCCCGGTGTCGAGAAGCCGTTCACGCGCGCCTGGGGCTCCTACAACTTGGCCAAAATGCTGGAGCCATGGTCCGTGCGTGACGCGGCACTCATCACGGCGATGGCGCCGGGCTATATCGCGGGAATGCTGGAACGCAATCCCGGAGTCGGGAAGACCGCCGTGGTGTCGTGCATGCCGATGGGAACCGCGCCGGAGGACTTCGACCTCGTGCGCACGCTGCACAAGCCGACGTTCCTGTTCGATCGCGACGACGGCCGGTTTCACATGATCTATGCCGGCGCGCTGTTGCCAGCCGGTGTCGTCGTGCTCGATGCCTTCCTTGCCGGCTTGAAGCGGCTGCGCGAGACGACGCCGGAAGCGGCGGCCAGGCTCTGTGTGCATTTCGTCGGCACCGGCACCTCGCCGGACGATCCTGCGGGGTTCCGCGTGAAGCCGAGGGCGGAGCGGGCCGGCGTCGCCGACATGGTCGACGAGCATCCTCATCGCATCGGCTACATCGACACGCTCAATCACCTCGAGCATAGCGACGCGGTGCTGGTCCTCGGCTCGACGGAGCGGCACTATACGCCGTCCAAGGTCTTCCAGGCCATGCTGTCGCGCCGGCCGATCTTCGCGATGCTCCATGCCGAGAGCACGGCGGTCGGCATGATCCGCACGGCCCGCGCGGGCGAGGTCCTGACGCTCACCGAAGACCGGATGCCGGAGACGGCGGAAATCGCCGCGGGCCTGGCCGCCCTGATCCGCGACACCAGTCGCGCACCGATGAACGCCGATCGGTCGGGTTTCGAGGCGTTCTCCGCCCGGGAGTCGACGCGCGCTGTGGCGGAGGCGCTCGATCTTGCCTGCGCGCGTTACCAGGAGGGGCGGGTCGCACCTGCCGCGTCCGCGTGAATCCGCGCATCGGCTTCCTGATCAGTCATCCGATCCAGTACTACACCCCGATCTTTCGCGAGCTCGCGGGGCTGTGCGATCTCACGGTGTACTTCGCGCATCGCCAGACCGCGGAAGAGCAGGCACGCGAAGGCTTCGGCGTGGCGTTCGAGTGGAACGTCGACCTGCTGTCCGGCTACCGCAGCAAGTTCCTCGAGAATGTGTCGACGCGGCCGGGGACCGATCGTTTCGGTGGCCGCGATACGCCGGGCATCGCACGTGAGATTGGCGAAGGCGGCTTCGACGCCTTCGTCGTGCCGGGCTGGGGGCTGCGTTCCTATCTCCAGGCGGCGAACGCCTGCCGCCGCGCCGGCGTACCCGTTTTCGTGCGCGGCGATTCGCAGTTGCTCGCGCGGCGCGGATTTCTCATCCAGATGGCCAAGGCGGTCGTCTTCGCGCGCGTGCTGCGGCGGTTCGACGGCTTTCTGTATGTCGGCCAGAGGAACCGCGAGTATCTCCGCCACTACGGTGTGCGCGACGAGCGCCTGTTCTTCTCGCCGCACTGTGTCGACAACGATGCGTTCCGGGCTGCCAGCGACGCGGCAAGAGCCGCCGGCGTGCAACGGTCGCCAGGCGCCAAGCGGATCCTCTTCGTGGGCAAGCTCGTGGAGCGCAAGCGTCCGGTCGACGTGTTGCGCGCGGCGGCCTTGGTGCGTGCGCGGGGCAGGGCGGTCGAAGTCGCGTTCGCGGGCTCAGGCGCGCTCGAGGACGAGTTGCGCCGTGAGGCGGCGGCGACAGGAGTCCCGACAGTCTTCCATGGCTTCGTGAATCAGCGCGAGATGCCGGCGATCTACGCAGCGGCCGATGTCCTGGTCCTGCCATCCGACGGAACCGAGACCTGGGGGTTGGCGGTGAACGAGGGCATGGCATGCGGACTGCCCGCGGTGGTCTCGGATGCCGTAGGTTGCGGACCGGACATGATCGAGCAGGGCAGGACAGGCGCTGTCTTTGCTCTCGGCGACGCCGAATCCTTCGCAAGAGCCGTGGAGACTGCAATTTCCCTTGATGCGGGCATGCTCCAAAGGCATATCGCCGCTCGTATGGCGGTTTACTCGCCTCGGCGGGCCGCTCAGGGTATACTGGAAGCGGCGGCCAAAATCGGGGAAAAGCCTCGCCAAGGGTAAAGCGTCCAGCCGATGCGTGACAATATTTCAGCGATGAATCCGGCGTTTGCGCCGCGCCGGCTGGTCGACGCCCGGCTCGACTATGGGACGCTGCAACGGTTCTTCCTCGGGGTCGGGGTCTTCCTCGTCCTCATGTGCCCGTTCTCGCCCGATCCCGTCGCGTTCGCGATCTGCGGATTGTTGCCTTGGGTGATCCTGCGCCTCGTCGGCAGCCCGTATACCCCGGCGGCCGTGGCGTACTACATCCTCTGGCAATGGCTTCAGTCCTTCGCCCGCGTCGTCCAGGGCATCGTCGACGGTGAGGCGCTGGCGCGTGGCCTGTACGGGGCCACCGTCGAACGTGCCTTCTGGTACTCGTTGGCCAGCCTTCTTGTGATCGCGATCGCCTTCCGGCTGGTGCTTCTCGGACGCAGCCGACCGCCGTCGGCGGCCATGCTCACGGCGCACAAGCGTTGGCGTCTGCGCGACCTCTTCATGCTCTATCTCGCGTCTGTCGTCGTCGGGGCGATCTGCGGCTTCCTCTCGCACGCGGTGCCGGCGCTCGATCAGCCATTCCAGGCCGCCGGCTACGTCAAGGTGCTCGCGCTGGTGATGCTGTTCTCGTCGGTGCTCACCGGAGGCGGCAAGGGCTGGCAGATCCTGCTCGGCGTTCTCGTCGTCGAGGTGTTGAGCGGCTTCGCCGGTCTGTTCTCGGACTTCAAGTCGGTGTTCATCTATCTCGCCGTGACGGCGATCGCGTCGCGGATCCGGTGGAACGGCACGATGGCCGTCGCGACGGTGGCGCTGGGTACCGTCCTGCTGGGGCTGGCACTTTTCTGGACGTCGGTGAAGGGCGAATTCCGCCAGTACGCCACAGGCTCCTCCGAATCGCAGGCGTTGAAAACATCGCTTTCAAGTCGCTTCGAATATCTCGGCAACAAGGCGTCGAGCGGCGGCATCGATTGGGAGACGGCGGCTTACGCGCTGCTGACGCGCCTGGCCTATATCGACATCTTCGGCTCGGTTATCGGCGTGCAGGACGTCTCCCCTGAGCCGGTTTACATGCGCCAATGGACCGACGGCCTGGAGCATGTGCTCAAGCCGCGCTTCCTGTTCCCCAACAAGCCCCCCCTGCTCGACACGGAAGTCTTCGTTCGTCTCGCCCGCGGCGACGTCACCGAATCGCTCCGCGGGGGTACGTCGATCAGCGTCGGCTACATGGCGGAGAATTACGTCGATCTCGGATTTCCCGGCATGCTGGTTGGGGTCTTCGCTCTGGCCGGAGTGGTGGCGCTCGTCTGCCGATACTTCGCGTCGCGTCCGGTACCATGGATGATGCGCGAAGGCGTGGTGCTGGCGATCCTCTATCAGATTGGACACGACGGCGTTGAGATATCGCTGCCGAAGCTGCTGGGCGGCATCCTCATGACGTTCGCAGTGTGGTCGATCATCGCACGCTGGGGATTCCCCATCATCTTGAAGTGGTTGGCGCGACCGGTGAGCGACAAGGGGCGCGGCGCATGATGGCAGTTCGCGCATCGCCACGCCCGTGGCAGCCGGGCTGAATGTGATGAGTCTGGTGGCTAGCCGCGCGGAAATGGCTGGAACGCTCCTGGAAGAAGCTCCAGCAATCCGGCTCGACTATTCCTTCTTGCGCCGTGTCTTCCTCGGCATCGGCGTCGCATTGCTCTTCCTCGCGCCGACCGCGCGTGACCCGCTCGCCTTCGCTGCCGGGGCCCTCGTGCCGTGGCTGATGTTCTCCATTATCAACACGCCGACCATGCCGGCGGCGATCTGCTTCTTCCTGCTGTGGCAATGGCTGGAGGTCTTTACCCGGGCCATCCTGACGTTTGTCGACGGCGAGGCCATGGGAGCCGGAATATACGGAGAGACGGTCGCCCGCGCCTATTGGTACATGCTTGCGAGCCTGATCGTCTTCGCGATTGCTTTCCGCATCACGCTCGGCAACTTGCGCGAACCAGGCCGCTACTTCCGCAACGCCCATCGTCATTGGCGGCCGCAGGACATGTTCGCCTGCTACATTGGCGGCCTGCTTGCCGGCGTGTTCTACCGCTACGGCTCGGCCGCCCTCCCCAGCCTCGATCAGCCGCTCGAGGCCGTGGGACGCCTGAAGATCGTCGGCCTGTTCCTGCTCTTCACCTACGTCCTCTCGACCGGCAGGGGGCGAGGATATTTGTGGATGGCCGTCGCCTTCGAACTCGTCAGCGGTTTCGGCGGATTGTTCTCGGATTTCAAGAGCGTCTTCATGATCCTGGGCATGGCGGCGCTCGCGGCACGTATCCGGTGGACGGGAACACTGGCGGTGCTTGCGGTAGCGCTGCTTTCGCTGGGCACGGGACTGGCGCTGTTCTGGACTGCGGTGAAGTCCGACTTCCGTCAATTCGCCACGGGCTCGGATGAGTCGCAGTACGTCAAGGTCGACCTATCCGATCGCTACGGCTACCTGGGAGACAAGGCTAGCTCGCTGGACACCATCGAATGGGGCCTGGCGGCCCAGGCGCTGTTGAATCGCGTGGCGTATACCGACATCTTCGGCTCCGTGATCGCGGTACAGGAGAATTCGGGTACAGCCGAATCGTATCCCCGCCAGTGGTCGGACGCGCTCAATCATATCTTCAAACCGCGCTTCCTGTTCCCCGACAAGGGACAGCTGTCCGACACCGAGGTTTATGCGCGTCTGGCGCTCGGCAACGTTTCGGAAGAGATGCGCGGCGGCACGTCGATCAGCGTCGGCTACATGGCGGAGAATTTTGCCGACTTCGGATTTCCCGGAATGCTCGTGGGCATATTTGTGCTTGGTGTGATCGTTGGCGGCATCTGCCGGTATTTCATGATGATTCAGCTCCCTTGGTACGTTCGGGAAGGGGTCGTGATGGCATTCATCTATACCTGCGCCACGACCGGCGCCGAGATCTCACTGCCCAAGATGCTGGGTGCGGCAGTGATGTTCACGATCATCTACGCGGTGCTGGTGCGATATTTTCTGCCGCGAATCTGGCATTGGCTCGATGATCGTGCCGGCTACCAGGAAGTCCAACTGTCTTGATGTCCCCCGATACGCTGAACCTCTTCTATGAGGAGCCGGACCCCGATCGCTGGTTCCCGTTCGATCGCTATCCGCGCCGCCTGATTCGCCTGTGCGTGCGGGGGCGTAGCGAGCCGCGGGGCACCTTGCGAGCCTTCATGAACCTGGTCGAGGGGCTCGACCGTATCGGCGTGCCCTACAGGATCAATGACTACCGCTGGCTTCGCGCGCATCGCGACGAACTCGCCTGTGTCTTCGGCAAGCCCCACGTGCTCGACAAGATTCCGGACGAGACACCGATCCTGTTCGGAACCTCCATCTACAGTCACCCCAGCGACAATCCGCAGTTGCCGCGCCTGCGGAAGCTGAAGCAGGTGCTGGTGCCGAGTGCGTGGGTGCAGGCGATGTTCGAGGAGGTCTGGCCGGGCCTCGTCACGGTCTGGCCGGTCGGCATCGACACCGAGCGCTGGCAAACGCCGGCGACGGCCGTCCGCGACGTCGACGTGCTGATCTACGACAAGATCTACTGGCGGCGCGCCTATTACGAGAAAACGCTGCTTGAGCCGCTGCATGCCGAACTGGCGCGGCGCGGCCTGCGTGTCGAGACGCTGCGCTATGGCCTGTATCGGGAAGAACAGCTTCATGCGCTCAGCCGCTGCGCGCGCTCGATGGTCTATCTCAGCCGGCACGAGACCCAGGGCATAGCCGCGCAACAGATGCTGGCGGCCGGTGTGCCGCTGTTCGCCTGGGACGAAGGCGGGCTGTGGCAGGACCCGCAATATTTCCCGCATGCGGTGAACTTCGGTCCGGTGACGTCGGTGCCCTACTGGGACGATCGCTGCGGTGCGCGGTTCCGTGACGGATCCGATGTCGTCGCTTCGTTCGACGGGTTTTGGCGGAAGGTCGAGGCGGACGTCTTCAAGCCGCGCGAGATGATCGTGGAGAACCTCACGCTCGAGAAATGCGCGACTGCTTATGTCGAATTGACGAAGCGATTCGGCTAACCGGCCGCATCCGCTGAACGGCTCGACGGGCCATCATGCAATATTCTGTATTGGTCGACACTCGTCGGAGCATGTTAGAATCCGGCCAACGATCGACCTAGGCAAGGGGAGACCGCCCGCCTCTCGAAGAAGGTGGCTGGTGCAGGGCAGAGTTTGGAATGATTCACATACCGGCCTTCATCGCGCGCGTGCCCGTCGTGCGCGGCATCCTGCGACTCGCGATCACTGCCTACTCGCACGTCTTCAAGGGCCGTTATTCGATCGAGCGGCGCGAAGGCCTGCTTCTGCTGCTCGACCGTGAGAATGCCATCGACTGGCTTCTCACCCTGTCGGGCGAGTGGGAAAAGCCGCATCTCACCAAGCTGTTCGAGCTGGCTCGCCAGCAGATGCCGCACGCGCAGAAGGGCGCGATTTTCCTCGACATCGGCGCGCACTGGGGGCTTTACGCGCTGAAGGCACACCAGAGCAAAATGTTCGAGCAGATCGTCGCGTTCGAGCCCGATCCCTTCAACTATGCGCAGCTTCAGGCCAATCTGTTCCTGAACAGCGCGGAGGCTGCGATCCGTGCCTATCCGCTCGCGGCAACCGACGGTGACCGCACCTTCACGCTCTTCCAGCGCAATCCCCACAACCGGGGCGCGACCAGGGTCGTGGCCGCCGAAGAACAGGGCGGACAGAAAAACATCGTGCGCGGCACGACCGTCGACAGCCTGATCGACGTCTCCGACAAGTTGCTGGTCATCAAGATCGACGTCGAATCGCATGAGCTCGAAACGATTGCCGGCATGATGAAGCTGTTCGCCCGCAACCGCTTCGTCATCCAGATCGAGATCTGGGATACGCCCAAGGAAGAGAGCGACCGGCGCCTGAAGTTCCTGACCGAACTGTTCGCCGCCCACGGCGCCGAACTCGTGCACTCGATCGATCACGACTACTTCTACGCCTCGATCCTGCCGAAGGCGTGAAGCCTACGGCGCCGGCCTTTCAGACCACTCGTCCTGCCAGTTCGTGAGAGTCCCGTCCCGTCCGATCGTGCCGGTCGGGCCGGGCAGCAATGCCTGCACGAGCCGGGCCGGCAGCACACGGCGTGCCGCCAGCGCGAGGGAGAGGTACGAGTGCCGGAAGGCGTAGGGCTGTTTCCACTCGCGCGCGAGATCCATCGGCACGAGCCGGTCGGGATAGGCGCGGGCTGCGACGAGGGCGGGCGCGTTCTGGCTCACGAAGCTGGCGAGCATGCGCGCCTTGGCCTGCATGTCTTCGGCGGAGAGACGGATTTTCTCGACCGGCCGGCCGTCGATGCCATCCGGCGGGCCATAGTAGGCGACGAGCCCGAACAACCAGCGCGCGCAGAGCGCCACGATCCGATGCGGCGTGTAGGCAAGGGACACGTACGGACTGTATTCCGGCGCCTCGAAGACGGTGAAGCGGTCGGCAGCCGTCACGATCCTTCCCAGAAGCGCGGCGAGCATGTCGTGATGCACATGGCCGCCTTCGAACATTGGCACAACGATCGTGTCGGGACGAAAGGCATCGATGATGCCGCGCAATTCGATGGCCGCCGTACGCAGCTTCGCCGGTGATCGCTCGTGCAGGGGGGGCAACAGGGCGATGTGGCGGAGGTCCGACGAGTCGACGCCGATGGCGGTCCAGGCATCGCGCGCTTCGGCTGCGCGCACCTCGGGCAGTCCCGGCGTTTCGTCGGGCGCCAGGTAGACGATGTGGGTGACCCCGCCCAGCCGGTGGTTGCGCGCGCCGATGCCGCCGGCGGCGATCGCGCAGTCGTCCTCGTGCGGCGCGAAGATCAGCAGGCGGCGCGGCTCGTCCCACGAAGCCCAGCGTTCCAGCCGCGAGATCCGCCACAGCGCCCAAAGGCCCAGCGCCGAGAGCGCCCAGTAGAAGCCGGCCGGAAGGAGCAGCAGCGGGATTTTCAGCGCCGCGAGCGAAAAGAGCAGAGCGGCGGCGAGCAACAGCAGGACGGCGAGGGCGGGGCGGAAATAGATCCTAAGCTTCATCGAGTGTACGGATCACCGCCGCGTCGGTCTTGTCGGCGTCGGTCGTCGGTATGCCGTACAGCGCCATGTCCGACTGCTGGACGCGGCGCGGCCGCGACGCCTGCTTCAGCAGCCAGTGCAGCACGGTCAATCCGCCGACCTTGAGCGCGCCGCGCGCGATGAAGAATTTCAGCGAGTGCCGCGGCGGATTGGACACGTAGTAGCCCTTGCCGCCCCACATCCGGTAGGCGTCGAGCAGGAACGGCATCAGCTCCTGGGCGTCCGGGATGCCGGCCAGTCCGATGAGCAGGGTCATGAAGCCGTTGCGCATCGCCTCGGCACACACCTGGTGCTCGGGATGCGAGAGCAGCAGCTGCGACCACTTCAGGCGATAGCGCGCGGCGGAGAGCAGGCTGCGGAGCGAGCCGCTGCCGGCGACGCGCTGACCGGCATGGGCGCGATAGTAGGCCATGCCGACCGGCCGGCCCACGATCTGAGCGCCGGCCAGCACGGCACTGCCGAAGAAATCGACATCGCCATTGGTGAAGAGCTGTTCGTCCCACAGGACGTTCTTGAAGGTGGATCGCGGCCATAGGGCGGACGACGTCCAGACCGAGCCCTCGCCCTGAGGTTCGAGAAACTCCGCGAGCGTCTCCATCGCCGGCCGACTCGCGGGGGCGCACATGACCGGACCGAGCTGCGTGCCGGTCGGCGTCGCCACGAACCGGCGCCAGCGGCCGGAGACGACACAATTGGGCGGCACTTCCTTGGCCGCTTGGACCAGTTCCGTGATGTGATCCTCATGCAGGAGGTCGTCGTCGTCGAGAAAGAGCACCCAGTCGCCGTCGCTCGTGACGATGCCGGCGTTGCGCGCGCCGCCCGGCCCGTGCGGCACGTCGTGGCGCACGACTTTGGCCTCGGGAAACTCCGCGGCCAGCATGCGCGGCGTGCCGTCCGTGGACGCCTCGTCGATGACGACGATCTCGATGTTCTTCCACGACTGGGCGCGCGCACTGCGCAGCGTGTGGCGCAGAATATCGCGTCGGTTCCTCGTCGGTACGATGATCGAGACTTTGTCGTTCAAGACGCCACGTTTCTTTCGTTCAGGCGGGGAGGAGGTCGAGGGTGGACTTCCGCAAGCTTACGACAAAAAGGCCCCGGCCGACTCCCACCATTCTGAAGTGGAGGTCGGGAAAATCCCGTTGCCATTGGCGGGCGATCTCTGACTCGCCGCCACGGGCGGCGTCGTCGAGCACCAGGACGCCATTGTCGGAGAGGTGGCGCCGCAGCTGATAGAGCGCCGGCAGCCGGGCCAGCCGGTCGCCCTTCCAGGCGGGTGGGCCGTCCACGATGACCAGATCGAAGCGATCGCCTTCGGCGATGCCGGCAAGATCGTACCACGGCGCCCGCCGGCCGCCGGCCGTGACATCGACCAGTGGCGCGACCCGCACTTCCGCAAAGGAGGCAAGGCCTTCGCGCGCCAGCGTCTCCGACGTCTGTGCAGCCCATCGTCCGTCGTCGTCGAGCGATAGCACGCGACCGGTGCCGGCGCGGCGAAAGGCGTTGGCGATCAGAAGCGTCGAAAGCCCCGAACCCAGCTCGAGGACACGGCGCGCGCCGAGCGCGGCGATGAGCTGCTGCACGAGTGTCAGCGTCTCGGGCGTGATCGAATGCTCGGTCCAGTAGGTCGGGATGTTGCCGGCTGTCGCCGCGATGCCGATCGCGCCGCGCAGATGGACGGTCTGTGCCTCGATGCCCGCCGCGGCCTGGCGATGCCAGCGGCGGCCGAGCGCCACGACCACGCCGACACCGCTGCCGATGGCGACCACGACCACGAAGCTCGCTGGAACGCCCAAAGCCGCGAGGACGCCCCCGGGAATCATGGCGGCGACGGCCGCCAATAGGCCCAGTCGCAGGTCTCTGTTCATGCTCTGGCAGTCATTCGTCGGCTATCTATGCTATTGAAATTGGACGAACTTCAAGCCTTGGACAAGCTCTTGCGCCTTTTGCACGTCGTACCGACCTATTTGCCCGCCGTGCGGTATGGCGGGACGATCCTGGCGGTACACGCGTTGTGCCGGGAACTGGCGGCAAGGGGGCACGATGTGCACGTCTTCACGACCAGCGTCGATGGCCCGCAGGACAGCAACGTTCCCCTGGGGCGCCCCGTCGATGTCGAAGGGGTCAAGGTGACCTATTTCCCGAGCCGGTCCCTGCGGCGTCTTTACTGGGCGCCGCCGCTCAAGCGTGCGCTCGCGGCGGCAACGGGTGGCTTCGATCTCGTGCACGTCCACGCACTCTATCTATGGCCGCCCTGGGTCGCGGCGCGTCTCGCGAAGGCCCGTCGCCGTCCCTACGTGGTTTCACCGCACGGCATGCTGGTGCCCGAACTGATCCGCCGGAAGAATCGCTGGGTGAAGGCGGCCTGGCTGGCGCTGATCGACCGCCGCACGCTGGAGGAGGCCAACGCCGTTCACACTGCATCGACGGTCGAGGCGCTGCATCTGGAAGGTTTTGGCTGGTCGTTGCCGCGCGTGATCACGATCCCGCACGGTGTCGACGAACCGCCACCGACGGCCGGCCGGCCGCTCACCGACGACGTCGCCGCGGCGGTCGCCGGCGGAGGGATCGTACTCGCGCTGGGCCGGATCAGTTGGGAGAAGGGCCTCGATCGGCTGCTCGCGGCGCTTCCGTTTGCGCCTTCGGCCAAAGTGGTGATCGCCGGCGCCGATGCCGACGGCGAGGCCGCGCGGCTGACCGACAAGGCGCGGGAGCTGGGTGTCGCCGATCGCGTGACGATCCTCGCCCGCTTCGTCGAAGGCGCCGACAAGGAGGCATTGTTTGCGGCGGCGCGCGTGTTTGCGATGACGTCGCTGTCGGAAAATTTCGGCTTGTCCGCATTCGAAGCGATGCGGCGCGGCGTGCCGGTGCTGGCGACGCCCAATGTCGGCATGTCGGAGATCGTGCGCGAAGCCGGCGCGGGCGCGGTCGTCGAGGCCGATCCCGCCGCGATCTCAGCCGGACTCAATGCGCTCCTGGGCAATGCGGCGGCAAGCGAGGCGATGGGGCGTGCGGGGCAGGCGCGCGTCATCGCCGACTATAGTTGGCAAGCTGTCACGCGGCGGATGGAGGACCTCTATCGCTCGCTGCTCCCGGTGAAGGCATGATCGAGCTTCTGGAGCGCAGTCCATTCGATCTTGCCACCGAGCCCGAGATCGTGATCGTGGCCGACTGGCTGCCGCCGGATTTCGGCGCGGTCGGTCAATACATGCAGATGAGGGCGCGCGCGCTGGCCGAGCTGGGCCATCGCGTCACCTTGGTGGGGCTGTCGAGCGAAGCCTCGTCGACGCGCGAGGAAGCTATTGGCAAGGGCCGTCTCACCGAGATCCGCCTGATGGCGCGGGCGGTACCGCGCGGCTCGCTGGTGCGGCGACTGCTCTGGACGATCGGCGTCAACCTGCGGCTGGTCCGCGCTGCGTTCGGACCGTTGCGGGCTGCGTCGGGAATCCTATTCACCGGATCGCCGCCGTTCCTCATTCACCTGCTGGTGCCGTTGAAGCCGCTGTGGAAGGGCAAGCTCGTCTATCGCATCACCGACTTCCATCCCGAATGCCTGATCGCGGCCCGGCCACGGCCGTCGCTGTTGCTGGGGACGCTGCTGCGCCTGACCAACTTCTGGCGCCGGCGAGTCGACCTTTTCGAAGTGTTGGGCGAGGACCAGCGACGCCGTCTCAACGAAACCGGTGTCGATCGGGCGCGCATTACCCTCGTGCGTGACGGCTCGCCCGTTTCCTTCGCTTCCGGCGAGGTGCCGGAGCCGCTCCCGGCCGACCTCCAAGGGTCGTGCGTTTTGCTCTATTCGGGCAACTACGGCATCGCCCATGAAGTCGACACCGTCGCCGAGGGCTACCGTCGCCACCATCGCGAGGGATCGGGCCGGGTAAAGCTGTGGCTGAGTGCCGCAGGGGCGGGCACGGAGCAATTGGTCGAGCGGTTTATGGCGGATCGATTGCCGTTCCACAGATCGCAGCCGGTGCCGCTCGAGCGGCTTCCGGGGTTGCTGTTGGCGCCAGCCGCCCACCTCGTGACTTTGAAGGACGACTTCGTGGGTTATGTAATGCCGTCGAAGATCTACGCCTGCCTGGACTCGGGAAAGCCCCTTATTTTCGTAGGGAGTGCAGAGTCTGACGTCGACCTGCTTGCCCGTCGAGCCGGAGCAACGTACTGGCGCGTCCCTTGTGGCCGGCCGGCGGAATTTGCCGCTGCGCTCGAGGCCTTGGCCGACAAATCTGCGAAATCCGTTCCCTGACGTCCGGCGTACGAGTGCTGGGCCGTCAACGTGGAGTGCTTACTCCGAAACAATTGATCACGCCGGGAAGTGTTTGCCGGCTTGGAATCTTTCAAGAATTTCGGTATTTTACCTGCAGATTTGACAGGATCGCCGACGTGCGTGTGGTCCGAGGCAAGCCGATCTGCGGATGCCGGGCAAAAATTTTCGTCGTTGGGGCGGCAGGGGACTAGGTGAGATTTATGAACAAAATTGCACTTAGAACGCAGGGTCTGGTGGCTGCAATCACCGTTTTCTGGAGCGGTGTTGCCTTCGCCCAGAACACGCCGAACGCTTTGCAGGGCGGTCAGCCCGGCGCCAACAACCGCGGCCAGCAGAGCGGCAATGAACAAAATACCCAGGGCGGAAACCAGCAAGGTGGAAACCAGGGCGGCAATCAGCAAAACGCCCAAGGCGGAAACCAAGGTGGCGGTCCGCAAGGTGGCGGTCCGCAAGGTGGCGGTCCGCAGGGGAGTGGCCCGCAGGGTGGCGGTCCGCTTCAGGGCGGTGGCCCGTTGCAGGGCGCTGGTCCCAACATCGGTGGCGGCCCCGTTCAGGGGGGTGGCCCGCTCCAGGGCGGCGGCCCGAACGCAGGTGGCAATCCGCTCCAGGGTGGTGGCCCCGTCGCTGGCGGCGGCCCGCTCCAAGGTGGTGGCCCTCTGCAAGGTGGGGGGCCGCTGCAAGGCGCAGGTCCTCTTCAAGGTGCCGGTCCGCTCCAGGGCGCGGGTCCGTTGCAAGGTGCTGGCCCGCTGCTGGGCGCAGGTCCTCTCCAAGGTGCCGGTCCGCTCCTCGGCGCCGGTCCGCTCCAGGGCGCAGGCCCGTTGTTGGGCGCCGGTCCGCTCCAGGGCGGCAATGGCCCGCTCGTCGGCGTCGGTCCGCTTCAGGGTGCCGCGCCTGTAATTGCAGGTGGGCCGGCGACGGTTGCCGGTCCGGTGAACATCAACGTCCCAGTGCCGCCGCCGGCGACGCCGCCAGTGCAGCTCGTCTCGCTGCCCGGCCCGATTCCGCTGGCGCCACCGCCGGCCCCGCCGCCGGAGACTCCGGTTCAGGTTTCGCCGCCTCCGCCGCCGCCGCCGCCGCCGCCTCCGCCTCCGCCGCCGACTGCACCGCCAGCGTCGCCGCCTCCGCCGCCGCTGTCGCCGCCGCCACCCCCGCCACCTCCGGTGCCGACTCCGCCGCCGCCTCCGGTGCCGCCGCAGACTTACTATCCGCCGCCTCCGCCTCCGCCTCCGCCAGCACCGTCGCCGCCGGTTGTTGTGAGCACACCCAGTTAGTCGCGTGTGCTTGTGCAGACATTTGCCCAGCCAACGATGTCCCTTGTACCGGGATGGCCCGCAACGCCGATGACGATCAGTATGAGTCGCGTACAGTTCATATGGTCGCCTTTGCTGGGTTGGGCCTTGCTGACATGCTCGGCCTCGCTGGCGCTTGCCCAGGTGGGCTCGGCATTGCCTGGCGTGACCGTCGGACCGGTGGCGCCTGCTGGCACCACGACGACCGGCGATCAGACGACGGGCCAGTCCGGCCGCCAGCCGGCTGACCCGAACACGCCTGCGAATTCGGGCATCGGGACCGGCGGCACGTTGAGCGGCACACCGGACAGCACGACGCCGGTGCCGACCGTGACCGCGCCGCCCGCGATTCCTCTTCCGCCGGGCACGACGGTTCAGAACCCGTCGACCCAACTGATTCCCGGCATGAGCGACACGCTGGGAGGGCCTGGTCTCACTGGTGGAGGAGTTGGCGTCGCAGGGATTTCGGGGGGCGCCTCCAGTGGCGACGAGATGGGCATCACCATGGGCTCGTTTCGCCTCTATCCTGGCATTGACATCACGACGGGGTACGACAGCAACGTCTTCGCGCAAAACGCGTCCGCAGGCACGACGGCCTCGCTCTCGACGGTGATCCAGCCGACGCTTGCGTTGCGCTCCGAGTGGCTCAACCACTCGATCAATCTTCTGATGGGCGGCGGTTTCGGCTTCTATCAAAGCGCGCCGACGCAGAACTACCAGAACTATTTCATGATCGTCGATGGCCGGATCGACATCCGGGAGGATTGGACGCTGACCTATTCCGGCGGCTACCGGCGCGCCACGGAAGCGCTGGGTACGCCCAACGTTGCGTTTGCGCAGGCACCGACGGTCGACGAGTCCATCCCCATTTCACTGTCGACGACCAAGCGCTTCAACCGGGTTGCGCTCGAGGCCGGTGCTTCCGCCACGCGTGCATGGTTCACCGACAACAGCGTCATCACTTCGTCCGGTCTGGACGCGCTTAGCCGAAATCGCATGACGTACGAGGAGCACTTCAACCTATCGTACGAGTTCTCCGATGACATCACGCTGTCGGTCGGCCCCAGCTTCACGCAAACCAAGTACGATCAGACCGTCGACTCCTTGGGCCAGAACCGCAATTCGTCGGCAATGGGCCTGAACGTCGGCGGCAGCTGGGCGATCAATCCGACCAGCCGGCTCGCCGGATCGGTCGGTTACACGATCAATTCGTCCGAAGGCGGCTTGGGGGCGACCTCGGCATATGTCTTCAACCTCGGCGGCAGCTGGGACGGCATTCGCTTCCTGACGTTGCGGCCGGCCCTCTCGCGATCGATCTCGGAAACCGCGCTGTCGGCCTATCGCAACACCGTTTCGACCGTACTCGGCATGGATTTCACCTACGAAATCAACCCGGAATGGGCGATGACCGGCGGACTTTCCTACACAATGTCCGAATACAACCCCATCGATGGGTTGGGCGCGACGCCGCGAACCGACACCTTCACGCGTGCGTCGCTGGGGTTGCTGTATATGTTCAGGCCGCAACTCTCGATCGGTCCGGTCTTCGACTACACCAAGGGCGGCTCGACCGATTCGACCGGTCCGGCGTATGATCGTCAGCTGTTTTCAATCCGACTGTCTGCGAAGCGGTGACGCCGTGCAGTGCATCAAGAAAGACTTTTCGCTCATGAGTAAATCCCTCGGGTTTGCGAAGCCGGTTGTGCCGGTGCTGGCCATGATCGTCGCACTGGCCCTGGCGGGCTGCGGTCCGAAGAACACCACGGGCGTGACGCAGCTTCCGGTGCCGCCGGCGCGCGAGGTCGTCGCCTTCAACACCACGCCGCCGGCCAATGGTCCACCGAAGGCCCCGGTCAACGACTGCAAGAAGGGGGGCAGCGGCCCCTATCGGCTGGGTGCCGGCGACAAGGTGCGCATCATCGTTCCATCCGATCCCGACATTTCGAGCGACTACGAGGTGAACTCGAGCGGCGCCATCACGGCTCGCCGTCTGGGCGCGGTCGACGTGGCCGGCCTGTCGGTCAGCGATCTTGAATCGCGCCTCATGCAGCGCTATCGCGACGCGCGTTACTTCACGAGTTCCAGCGTGCTCAGCGTCGAGCTGCTTTCCACGCGGCCGTTCTACATGATCGGTGAAATCGGCCGTCAGGGCTCTTTCCCGTATGTTTCGTGCCTGCGGGTGATCCAGGCGGTGGCGCTGGCCGGCGGCTTCACCCGCCGCGCGTCGCGCGACAATATGACGATCAAGCGCTTCTTCGCTGATTCGTCCGAAGAGGAATATGTGACCGAAGACACGCTGGTCGAGCCGGGAGACGTGATCCGCGTGCCGGAGAGGTGGTTCTAGGGGCTGCAAGGCGTTCGAGGACGGCGCGGTTTGGGGCCGCACGGTCCTCGGTCGAATTGGCGTCCATGCCGGCCGGTAGCCGGCGGGGCGAGGATTGGCTCTTGGAATCTATGGGTTAGTTGCGGCTGGTACAGTCGTAGGATGGTGTGGAATGGGATCTCTGCCTAAAGTCGACCGAATGGGAGAAGAGACGGGCCTTCACCGCATTTCTGCGGCCGTCGACTCCATGGGTGCACCGCCGCCGCGTCCGGTCGAAGGACCGAACGAACTGTGGGAGTGGCTGCGCCTGCTCAATCGCCGCAAGGCGCTGATCGTCGGCTCCGGCCTGATCGCCGTCGTGCTGATGGCGCTGGTCATCGCCCAGGCGACGCCGATGTACAAGGCGTCGTCGCGCATCATGCTGGACACCCGCACGTTCAAGGTGGTGAGCACGGAAGCCGCGCTTTCGAGCGTCGACACGCTGAACATGGGCGCCATCCAGAGCGAACTCGAGGTCATCCAGTCCGAGTTCCTGATCGGCCGCGTGGTCGATCGTCTCGGCTTGGCGTCCAATCCCGACTTCAACGGCACGCGCCCGCCGGGCTTCCTCGACACCGCGCTCGCGCCGGTACGCGAGCTCTGGCACTCGGGTATCTCGTCGCTGCTGGCGCCGGCGCCGCCGCCGCAGCAGCAGGCGCAGCCGGCCAAGCCCGCGCGCGTGGAAGACAGCGACCCCGGCCGCCGCGCCGCGATCGGCGCCGTCGCCGGCCATCTCAGCGTCACGTTGCTCGGCCGCACGTTCGTCATCCTGGTGACCGTCGAGAGCACGGACGGCACGATGTCGGCGCGCATCGCCAACGCGATCGCCGAGGTCTATCTGGCCGACCAGGTCGACAACAAGAACGAGGCCAACCGCCGCGCCACCGAGTGGCTGGAAGAGCGCCTGGCCGAGTTGCGCCGCAACCTCCAGGTCGCCGAAGAGTCGGTGGCCACCTATCGTCGCGACAAGGGCTTGGCCGGCAGCCCCGAGGGCTCCGTGTCGGCACAGACGCTGACCGACCTCAACGGCAAGTACATCGCCGCCAAGACGCGCCGTATCGAGAAGGAAAGCCGCCTCGTCGCGCTGAGCAAGGCGAGCCTCAATCCGAACGAGATCGCGAACATCTCGGAAGTGGCCAGCAATCCCACGCTGAACGGGCTGCGTACCCAAGAGTCCGAGCTCATGCGCAAGATCGCCGAGATGTCGACGCAGTTCGGCCCGGCCTATCCGAAGCTCGCGCAGGCCCAGGCCGAGTTGGCGAACCTGCGCCAGCGCTTCCTTCAGGCGACGCAGAGCATCACGCTCGCGATCCGTGCCGAGCTCGACGCCGCCAAGTCGGAAGAAGAGGAGCTGAAAACCCAGGTCGACCGCGCCTCGGTCCTGTCCGGTGCGACCAGCCAGTACGAAGCCGAGCTGAAGCAACTCGAGCGCGAGGCGCAGTCCAACCGCGCCCTCTACGAGAGCTTCCTGAATCGCTTCAAGGAACTGCGCGAGCAGCAGGACATCCAGCGTCCCGACGCCCGCATCCTGGCCTATGCCTGGCCGTCGGGCTCGCCGTCCTCGCCGCAGTACAAGACCGGCCTGTTCGCGGCGTTCCTCGTCGGCTGCCTGCTCGGCATGGCCGGCGCGATCGCCGCCGAGAAGCTCGACCGGGTGTTCCGTTCGGCCTCGCAGGTCGAGAAGGCGACGGGCGTCGCCGTGCTCGGCATGGTGCCGCTGGTGCGCAACACCATCGGCCAGCGCGCGTCGATCGTCGGGCAGATCCTCGACAAGACGACATCGTCGGCCGCCGAGGCGATGCGCGCGGTGTTCACCGCGATCAGCCTCAGCAACCTCGACCGTCCGGCACGCGTCATCGCCGTGACCTCGTCGACGCCGGGCGAGGGCAAGACGACCTTCGCCGCGGCGCTGGGCGGCCTGCTCACCAAGATGAACGCGTCGCGTCGCGTGCTGCTGGTCGACCTTGACCTGCGCCAAGCGAAGCTCGCGGTCGCGCTGGGCCTGAACGACCGCGGCGGCACCATCGACGAATACCTGATGGGCACCAAGACGATCGAGCAGTGCATCCAGCGACAGGCGATGTCGGGCGTCGACTATATCTGCGCCAGCCCGAACACGCCGAACGCGCCGGAAATCCTCGAGTCGCACGCCATGAAGGCCGCGCTCGCGACCTTCTCGGAGCGTTACGACCTGGTGATCCTCGACAGCCCGCCGGTGATGGCGGTCTCCGATGCGCGCATCATCTCGCAACTCGCCGACTACACGATCTTCATCGTGCATTGGGCGCGCACGCCGCGCGACGTGGTGAAGACCGCCGTCGCGGCGCTGCTCAACGTCACCGATCGCGTCGGCATCGTCATCAACAAGGTGAACCTCGCCAAGCACGCGCTCTACGAGTACGGCGACTACGGCGACTACTATTCCCGCTACCACGGCTACTACGGCGTGGGCGCTCGCGGGAATAGTGGGGGCAGCAGCGCCGCCAAGAGCGAGCCCAGCGGCTTCGCCAAGTTGAAGCGCATCGTTCCCGGCATCAAGTAAGCCGCCCCCGGCGCGGGGGGTAACGCAGGCTGGTTCATGTTTGGACGTTGGTTTCGGGGAGCTTCGGCGGCCCGGCTGGGCAGGATTCCGCCCGGCCAGGCGGTGTACGCCGTGGGCGACATCCATGGTCGTCTCGACCTGCTGGACGATCTGCTGCGCAAGATCGAAGCCGACGCCGGCCGCTTTCCGGGCGACGTCGAAAAGACGCTGATCTTCCTCGGCGACTACATCGACCGCGGCCCCGCCAGCAAAGGCGTGGTCGACCGGCTGCTGGAAGGACCGCTCGCGGGGTTCTCGACGGTCCGCCTCATGGGCAATCACGAGGAAGCGATGATGGCGTTCCTCGATAGCATCACAGACGGGCTGGACTGGCTGACGTTCGGCGGCCTGGAGACGCTGCTGTCATACGGCGTACCGCTGCGCACTCTGCCGAGCAGCGACGCACAGGTGACGGAGTTGCGCGCCGCACTCGCCGACGCGGTGCCTGCCGAGCACAAGAGCTTCTTCCGCAACTGCGCTTTCCGTCATCAGATCGGCGACTATGTGTTCGTGCATGCGGGCGTTCGACCGGGCATCGCACTGGAGAGCCAGAGCCCAGGCGATATGATGTGGATTCGCGACGACTTCCTGCGCAGCCGCAACCCGCTGCCCAAACACGTCGTCGTGCACGGCCATACGATCGTCGACCTGCCGCAGGACCGCGGATTTCGAATCAATCTCGACACGGGCGCCTTCATCAGCGGCCGGCTGACCGGTCTCGTGCTGCACGAGGCCGAGCGGCGCTTCCTCTCGACGCTGGACTTCTGAGGGATGACGGTTCGCCTCAACATCGGGTGCGGAGACGCGCCGACGCCGGGCTGGATCAACTACGACAACTCGCCGGCGGTGCGGCTTGCCCATTGGCCACTGCTGACGCGGTTGCTGCAAACGGTCGGCGTCATCGATGCCGGCAATGTCGAGTTCATCGCCCGCTGCCGCCAGCTCGGAATCGGCTATGCCGATGGCTCGGGCCGCATCCCGCACGCCACGGGATCGGTCGACGTCGTCTACTCGTCGCACATGATCGAGCATCTCGACCGGCACGAGGCTTGGCTCTTCCTGCTCGAGTGCATGCGCGTGCTCAAGCCTGGCGGAACGCTGCGGCTTGCGGTCCCCAACCTGAAGTGGAGCATCCTCGAGTACATGGAGAAGGGGAATGCCGACCACTTCGTCGCCCAACTCCAGTTCGACATCGACAAGCCGCGCGGCCTGATCGCGCGGGCTCATCGCTTCCTGACGGGGGGGCGCGGTCATCACTGGATGTACGACGGCCCCTCGCTCTCGCGCCTTGTCGGGGAAGCGGGCTTCGTCCAGATCGAGATCCTGGCGGCCGGAGAAACCCGCCTGCACGATCCCGGTGCACTCGATCTGCGCGAGCGCGAGATCGAGAGCCTCTATCTCGAGGCCGAGAGCCCGAAGGCGACGCTCACGCAATCGTAAGCGGTCCGCGACCCGGGCCCATGCCACAGTCCTGGCCTGTTGCACGGGAAGGGAAGCCGAGAGCCATGACCTCCATCCGCCTGTTCGCCGGTCTTCTTGTCACTTCGCTCGCGCTGGTCGCCACGACATCCGCCATGGCGCAGGCTACCCCGACTCGCCTGCGCGGCACGATCAGCGCCATCGACGACAAGACGGTCACGATCGCCACGCGCGAGGGAACGACCGTGAAGGCCAAGCTGAACGACAACTGGGGCGTCGCGCTGGTGGCGCCCATCCCAGCCTCGGAGATCAAGGCAGGCAGCTTCGTCGGCGTGGCATCGATGGGCAGCGATACGGATCGCACGGCGCTCGAGGTGCTGGTGTTCCCGGAGGCCGCGCGCGGCAGCAACGAGGGTCACTATCCCTGGGATCTCCAGCCTCAGAGCATGATGACCAACGCCACGGTCGCCACCGTCGCCGCGGGTGGCGACGACCAGACCCTGAAACTCGACTACAAAGACAAGCAGGGGGCGACCGGCACGCAGACGATCAAGGTGAAGCCGGGCACGCCGATCGTGACGTTCCTGCCGGGCAAGAAGGAAGACGCCAAGGTCGGCGCCAAGGTGTTCACCGGCGCGTCGAAGGCCGACGATGGCACCTACAGCACATCGCGTCTGTTGGTCGGCAAGGACGGCATCGCCCCACCGATGTGATGCTTCGCGAGGCTGCAACCGCGGCCTGAGGAATTTGCCGCGCCGGCCTGATATTGTCCGGCCGGATGAGTGAGTTCTGGACCACCCTCGGATCGGACGAGTTCCGTCGCATCGTCGCCCTGTCCCTGGGCGTGAGCCTGTCGGCGACGGTCCTGGCCATTGCCGTGGGGTTGCCGCTGGGCGCATGGCTGGCGGTGTGCAGCTTTCCCGGACGGCGTGCGCTGGTGGTAATGGCCAATGCGTTGCTCGGGCTGCCACCGGTCGTGGTCGGGCTCGCGCTCTATCTCCTGTTGTCTCACTCGGGCCCGCTCGGCGTGCTCGGCATGCTGTTCACGCCGGGCGCGATGGTGCTGGCGCAAGCCGTGCTCGCGACACCCATCGTGGCGGCGCTCGTGCATCGCACGACGGCCGATCTCTGGGAGGAGTATGGTGGGGCGTTGCAGGTCGACGGCGCATCGCCGCTGCGCGCGATCCCGGAGTTGATCGTGATGGGCCGCACGCGCCTGCTGACGGCGGGCCTTGCCGGCTTCGGCCGGGCGATCTCCGAAGTCGGCGCCATCCTGGTCGTGGGTGGCAATATCGCGGGCTATACCCGCACGATGACAACCGCCATTGCGCTCGAGACCAGCAAGGGCAACCTGTCACTGGCTCTGGGCTTGGGATTCGTGCTGATTGGCATCAGTATCGCCATCAGTGCGACGGCGTTCGCGCTGGGATCGGGAGGAAAAAAATGAAGACATTCACGCGTCGACTGGGACTTGCCGCCGGCTTGGCTCTACTGGCGCTCTCCAGCGCGGCTGCGAATGCGCAATCCATCGTGCTGGCCTCGACGACGTCGGTGCAGGACTCCGGCCTGCTCAATCACCTTCTGCCGGCCTTCACCGCATCGACCGGCATCCAGGTGCGTGTGGTGGCGCAGGGCACGGGGCAGGCGCTGGCGACGGCCGCGCGCGGCGACGCGGATCTGGTGCTGGTGCACGATCCCGAGGCCGAGGCGAAGTTCATCCGCGAGGGCCACGGCACCGATCCGCGCCAGATCGCGTGGAACGACTTCATCATTGTGGGACCGTCGAGCGATCCGGCCAAGGTCGTGGGTACCCACGATGCGCTGGCGGCGTTGAAGGCGATCGCGGCAGCCAAGGCGCCGTTCGTGTCGCGCGGTGACAAGAGCGGCACCGACGCGCTGGAGAAGCGCCTGTGGCGTGCCGCCGGCCGGCAGCCGTCGCTCGCCGAGGGCGACCAGTGGTATCGCGACATCGGCGGCGGCATGGGCGCGGCGCTGAACGCCGCCGCGGGCATGAATGCCTACACCCTGTCGGATCGCGGGACCTGGCTGAGCTTCGGCAACAAGCAGAGCCTCAAGATCGCGGTCGAAGGCGACAAGGGTCTGCTCAATCGTTACGACGTGATCCTGATGGATCCGAAGAAGCACCCCGAGGCCAAGCACGATGCGGCGCTGAAGCTTCGCGACTGGCTGATTTCAGATGTGGGCCAGTCGGCCATCGGCGCCTATCGCGTCCACGGCGAGGTGCTGTTCAATCCGTCGGCCAGGGCGCCGAAGTAGGGGCAAACGAGCCTAGCGCAGGGCACCGACGCGGACGTCCTGCGTATGCACTGGAGAGTGCTGCTCCTGGACCAGGCGCGCATGCGATGCCGCCGCGAACTCCGCCCGGGTGTCGGTCCGCCACTGCAGGAAGCTCGCCAACAGGAAGGTCAGGACGAGGCCCGTCCCGATCATTACGAGACCGCCCATGAGGCCCCAGGCCCCGGCCAGTCCGCGCGGCACGCGATATTCGGCGTTGATGGGAAGGTCTGAATGCGTCGCCATGAGCGTCTCCCTCCTGTTCTCAACGCCAAGGCGCGCCAGTTGTTGCAGGAGGTCGGCAAACAAAAACCCCCGGGAATGCCGGGGGTTGTCGTTTCGTCGGAGAGAGGAGGACTAGTAGCCCTCGCGCTCCATGCGCTTGCGCATCAGCTTGCGGGTGCGGCGGATGGCTTCGGCGCGCTCGCGGGCGCGGCGCTCGGAGGGCTTCTCGTAGTTACGGCGGAGCTTCATCTCGCGGAAGATACCTTCGCGCTGCATCTTCTTCTTCAGGACGCGGAGCGCCTGATCGACATTGTTTTCGCGGACGAGGACCTGCACTTCGATCGCTTCCTTCCAAACGGGTTCGGCACCCCGGAAACGCTCCGAGGGCAATGAGAAGGCGGGGTTGGTATCACAGGGTATCCGCCTTGGGAAGGGGTGCGGGGGGCGGATTCGAGGCCTATATAGGGGCCATGCCCCCCGATTTTACCGCATTTTCCGACCCGGACGAGGGTTTACGGGACCGTTTGGCCGATGCCACGGCCGCCAACGCCACTTTCGACGGGTGGACTCGGACGGCGCTCGAGGCCGCTGCCCAGGGGCTGGGGCTCCCCCAGGGGGAGGCCGACCGGCTGTTCCCGGGCGGTCCCCTGAGTGTCGTGACCTATGTCAGCGAACGTGCCGACCGGCGCACGGTCGAGGACATGGAGGCGGCGGGCGTTGCCGGGATGAAGGTGCGCGAGCGCATCCGTCATGCCGTTCGCATCCGCCTGGAGAAGCATGCCGGGGATCGTGATGCAGCACGCCGGGCTCTGTCGCTGCTCGCCCTGCCGCTCAATGCGCCGCTCGGCCTGAAACTTCTCTACAGGACCGTCGACGCCATGTGGTACGCCGCCGGCGACACGTCGGTCGATTTCAACTTCTATACGAAGCGCGCGACCTTGGCGGGCGTCTACTCCGCGACCCTGCTCTACTGGCTGAACGATCGCTCCGAAGGCGGGCAGGCGACGTGGGAGTTCCTCGATCGCCGGTTGGATGACGTGATGAAGATCGAGAAGCTAAAGAGCCAGGTCCGTGCCTGGCCGGGAGCGCGCGGTAGGGCCGCCGGCAGGCGTTAGCCCACGAAGTTCACGTGTCCCATCTTGCGGCCGGCGCGCACGCTGCTCTTGCCGTAGAGATGCAGCCGGGCCTTCGGATCGGCGAGATACTTCTGCCAGTCGTTGGCATCCTCGCCGATCAGGTTCTCCATGCGCGACGGCGCCATGACCTCGACGCTGCCGAGCGGCAGGCCGCAGATTGCGCGCACCAGCTGCTCGAACTGGCTGGTCGCGCAGGCATCCATCGTCCAGTGACCCGAGTTGTGCGGCCGCGGCGCCATCTCGTTGGCCAGTACACGGCCATCGCGCGTCACGAACATCTCCAGCGCCACGAGCCCCACGAGATCGAGGCTCTCGGCAAGCCTGATGCCGAACGCCTCCGCCTTCTCGAGGACCGCCGCGTCGAGGCCCGAGGGCACGTGTGTCGTGCGCAGGATGCCGTCGCGATGTTCGTTGCGGCCGATCGGGAAGCAGCGCGTCGTGCCGTCCACCGAACGCGCGACGATGGCGGAGACCTCGCACTGGAAATCGACCAGCGCTTCCAGAATGCACTCGCGCTTGCCGAATTTCTGCCACGCCGCGCGGATGCCGTCCCTGGTCGCGACCCGCGCCTGTCCCTTGCCGTCATAGCCTTCGGTGCAGGTCTTGAGGATGCCGGGGAGGGCGGTCGCCTTCTCGATGTCCTCTTCGCTGGAGATCGGCTGGTAGTCCGCCGTGCCGATGCCCGACTTGCGCAGGAAATCCTTTTCCCGGATGCGGTGCTGGGCGAAGTGGATCGGCTTGATGCCCGGCCGGACCGGCTTCAGCTTCTCGCAGGCCGCGACGGTCGCTTCCGGCACGTTCTCGAATTCGTAGGTGACGACGTCGACGCGCTCGGCGAACCATTCGAGCGCCAGCATGTCGTCGTAGTCGCCCTGGACGTACAGCGTGGCGATCTGGCCCGCGATCGATTCATCGTCGGGCGCGTAGACGATGCACTGATAGCCGAGCCGTGCCGCGGCGAGCGCCGTCATGCGGCCCAACTGGCCGCCGCCCAGGATGCCGATGGTCGAACCCGGCGGCAGGATCTTCGGTGAAGACATCAGCGGTGGCTGGCGGCGTCGTCTTTCGGCGCCTTGGCCACGGCATCGGTCTGCCGCGCCCGCCAGCGCTCGACGGCGGCCATCACGCGGCTGTCGCCCAGGCCCACGATGCTGGCGGCCAGCAGCGCGGCGTTCACCGCACCGGCGCGGCCGATGGCCAGCGTGCCGACCGGAATGCCGGCGGGCATCTGGACGATCGACAGGAGGCTGTCCATACCCTTGAGGGCCGCGCTCTCGACCGGCACGCCCAGCACGGGCAGCGGCGTCATCGAGGCGGTCATGCCGGGCAGGTGGGCGGCCCCGCCGGCGCCGGCGATGATCACCTTCAGCCCGCGCGCCTTGGCTCCCGAGGCGTAGGCAAACAGCCGCTTGGGCGTGCGGTGAGCCGAGACGATCCGGGTTTCGCAGGAGACGCCCAGGGCCGCGAGCGTATCGGCGGCATGATGCATGGTCGCCCAGTCCGACTGGCTGCCCATGATGAGGCCGACGGACGGTTTGGCCGGCGATGCCTTCTTCTTTAAATTCTTGGCCATCTCTCTCAGGCGATGATGTCGGGAATGAGCTGGCTTTCCAACCGGATAATCTGGTCCTTGAGGCCGAGCTTTCGCTTCTTCAGCCGCTGGAGCTGAAGCTGGTCGAAGGGCGCTTTCTCGATCAGCCGGTCGATCACGTCGTCGAGGTCCCGATGCTCGAGGCGCAGGGCTTCGAGCTTGGCCTGGATCACGCCGGCCTCGAGGGACTCGGAGGAGGTGTCGTCGTTGCTCATTGGCTTCGCGCCGTGTACCCCTTCGGCCGTCCCCAGGGAAGCAATTCCGGAAGCATGTCCGACTTTCTGCCCCATCCGTTCTGGAATTTCTCGCTGGAAATCTATGCCGCCGAGGGCGTGTCCGGGGCGTGCCTCGACCTCCAGGAGCGGCGGGGGTGCGACGTCAATATCCTGCTGTTCTGCTGCTGGCTGGGCGCCTCGGGACGGCCGACGCTGACGGCAGACCGGCTGCGGGCGATCCTGAAGGTGAGCGCGGCCTGGCAGGACGAGGTGGTGAAGCCGCTTCGGCAGGTCCGCCGGATGCTCAAGGACCGGCCCTGGCTCGAGGCCCTGCCGGAGACCGTCGATGCCACCCGCCGGCGCGTGGCGGACGCCGAACTGGCGGCCGAGCATGCCGAGCAGCTCAAGCTCGCCAGCCTGCACAATCCCCCGGCCGACCGGGACCGGCCGGTGGAAAAGCGCCTGCGGGCAGCGCTGGGCAATCTCGGGACCTACGCGATGTGCCTGAACGTCGTCCCGGACGAGGCCGACCGACGCGCTGTGGCGATCTTGATGCAAGCTACTTTCCCGGGACTCGTGACGGCCGAGATTTCACAGGCCATGGACGCTACTCCCAGCGTTTGACCTTGCCGGTGTCCAGATCGAACAGGTCGAGCACCCGTCCCACGCTATGGTCAACGATGTCGTCCAAACTGCTGGGGCGATTGTAGAAAGCGGGCATCGCCGGACTGATCACTGCGCCCATCTCCGACAACGTCAGCATGTTGCGGAGATGAATCGTGTGTATCGGTGTCTCCCGTGCAACCAAAACAAGGCGACGGTGTTCTTTGAGCATGACGTCCGCGGCTCGCGTCAGCAGATTGCTGGTGATGCCGTGGGCAATCTCTCCGAGACTGCGCATCGAGCAGGGCACCACGACCATTCCCATGGTCCGGAATGATCCACTCGAGATCGCGGCGGCGAGATCGTCTATTCTATATGCCACATCCGCGAGCCGCCGGACGTCATTCACCTTCAGGTCGGTTTCATGCGCCAGCGTCACCTCGGCGGTGCGCGTCATGACCAGATGCGTCTCCACCGGCAGCGGCCGCAGCGCCTCGAGCAGACGCACGCCGTAGATCACGCCGGACGCACCGGAAATCCCCACCACCAGACGCTTCGGGTCAGTCATGCTGACCATTCTATCCTTTTGTGCATAGCGATGGGAGGGCGGTTGATTTGGCGTGACTCGTCCCAATGTAGGAGTCAGGATTTGGTGTCGACAACAAGCGTCGGAGGTCAGCGAAATGAGCGCGATGGACCATATCGAAGCGTTGAAGGCCAAGCATGCTTCGCTGGAGCATGCGATCGGTGAAGAAGCCGCCCGGCCTCATCCGAACGACGATGCGATCTGCAGCCTCAAGAAGCGCAAACTCCAGATCAAGGACGAGATCACGCGATTGCGGTCCCGCGACGTCCGACACTGACGATCATTCCCTCACGCTAGGCCCGCCCAGCGGGCGAGAGCGACCGCACCGACTGCGGCGAACAATCCGGGCGTGAAGCCGCCGACGGCACGCGTCGCCACGACTCCGGCGACCGCGCCCGCGGCGTAGGCACCGCCGCCGTGCACGAGCGGCACGACGGCGGCCGACACGAGCACGGAGCCCGGCGCGTGACGCAGCCATGCGCTCACGAAGCGATGACGGCCGAGCCAGTGCATGGCCACGAACCCGCCACCCTTGGCGGCGAGCGCCGCCAGCGCCATCACGGCGATGGCGATCAGCGTGTCAGCGGCCATCGTATCCGCCGGTGACGTCGCGCCTCAGTTCCTGGAATGCGCCGAACAGGCCGCCGGCCATGCCGCCGACGACGATGTACCAGTTGCCCTCGAGCAGCCACTTGGCGCCGAGCGCCGCCACGATCGCGACCACCCAGGGGGCGATGTCGCGCCGGCCGCGGAACAGCATCGCAGCCACGACGACGAAAACCGCGACGCCGACGAAGTCGAGGCCGAGGCGCTTCACCAGCGCGGGATCCGACAGGGCGCCCTGGGCGGCGATGCAGCCCAGGATGGTCGAGCAGGTCCAGATCAGCGCCATCGTGAGGCCGCCGCCGACGAACTTGCCGAGATCGCCGCGGCCACGCTGATACTCGGCGATGTTGACCGCCCAGTTCTGGTCGACCGTGACGTACCAGACGAGCGGCTGCTGGTACCACGGCAGTTGCGGCAGGTGGGGCTGCAACGCCGCGCCCATCACGAAGTAGCGCAAGTTGGCCACGAACACGGTGATGGCCAGCGCCAGCAGCGGCAGCGGGCGCGCCCACAGATCGAGGGCGACCATCTGCGACGTGCCAGCCATCACGCTGGCACTCATCAGGGTGGTCTCGAAGGGATTGAGGCCCTTCTGCGCGGCGGCGACGCCGAAGCCGATGCCGAACGGGAGCGACGCGAGGCCGGGCAGGACCATGCGCACAGCCCCGGCCCGGAAGCTCTGCCATGTGATACGCGCGGAGAGGGGCACGCCGTCAGTCTAGCTTGTGCAGGTTGACCGTCCAGGAGGTCGGACCGAAGGCGCCGCGCGAGCTGCCGCTGCACTGCGCGACATTGTCGGCGCCGCGCCGGCACGTGAGCTGGTCGGCGTACCAGTGCGAGCCGTCATTGCAGGTCGTGTCGGCGTCGCGCAGCGCGAGGTTCGGTCCGCTGAACTGGGCCTGCGCCCGCGTGCGGCAGGCGGTACGGCCGCGCCGCCATTCGAGCTGGCCGCGGCCGCTCGCGTCGAAGCAGTAGGACGAGATGCCGGGCTGGCGCTGGACGGATTCGTGGCGGAACGGATCGGTGCGCCAGCATCCCGCCATGAACGAATAGTCGTTGGTCGGCGTCGAGGGCAGGCGCAGGCGATTGTCGCCTGGTGCCCTCGGGGCTGGAGTGGGGGCGGGTGGAGGCTTGGCGGCGGGAGGGGGCGGGGCGGGAGCCGGTGCGGGCTTGGGCTGGACCATCGCGGTCTGCGGCGGCTTCGGCTCCTCCGGCGGCTTGCAGTCGGCCACGCGCTTCTTGAGCTCGCCCTCGATGGTCGAGATCTCGAGTTGCAGCGCCTTGGCGCGCGCGGCTTCCGAGGCAAGCGAGGCCTTCAACACGGGCAGCGGATCATGAACGGCGACGGGCGGCGGCGCCGGCGGTCCTTCGCGCGTGGCCAGCGCCAGGTCCGGCTCGCCGGGTAGCCAGTCGCGCAGGAGATAGGCGAGACCCAGTAAGAGGAGCAGCAGCGGCAGCGCCGCGAGCAGCGTGCGCGCCAACGGGATCGTGGCGGTTGCCGCGGGCGCGACGACCGGCAGGGCCGCGGGGGCCGGCGGCGGATCGAGGACCGGATGACGGATCGGCGCGCGCGGCAACGCGGGGGACAGCAACGAGTTGGCGGCTTCCTTCTCGTAGCCCCAGCACACGACGACCGGCCGGTCGCCGACCAGGAACACGAACGACTCGGCAGGACGTCGTGCGGCCAGGTGCAGGGAGCGGCCGACCACGCCGGTGTCGTCGCCGCTGCCGGCGTCCTTCAGCGTCTGGCCGAGGCGGCCGATCTCGGCGAGGGTCGCGTCGACCTGCGCGAGGATACCGGTGCGTTGGGCGGCATCGAGGTTCGCCACCTGACGGACCTCGCCCTGCCAGCTCGCGTACCAGTCGATGGCGCTGCCGTCCTCGTGGACCTGCGGCTCGGCCAGCAGGTCGGCCGCGGCGTCGCCCAGGCGGCGGCGCACCACGCGCCGGATCTGGCTGGCCGCGTTGTGCAGCGGCTCGCCGCGCACGCCCAGAGGGCGAACGCCGCTCCTCGTGGTGGCGACAAGAGTGGCCGGGCCGGACATTACAATCCGACAATACGCGTTGGATTATGGCGGCGCGATGGTGACTGGATCCCTCGCAAAGGCTCGGGATGACGGCCGAGGGCCGTCAGACGGCTTTGGCCCAGTCGCGCAGCACGAATTTCTGGACCTTGCCGGTCGAGGTCATCGGCAGGTCGCGGAAGACGATGTGGCGCGGGCATTTGTAGCCCGCGAGATTGGCGCGGCAGTGCGCCACGATCTCCTCGGCGGTGGCCGCCGCGCCGGGCTTCAGCACCACGAAGGCGCAGGGCGTCTCGCCCCACTTCTCGTCGGGCTTGGCGACGACGGCCACGTTGGCGACCGCCGGATGCTTGATGATGACGCCCTCGACCTCGATGGTGGAGATGTTCTCGCCGCCCGAGATGATGATGTCCTTGGAGCGGTCGCGCAGCTCGATGTAGCCATCCTCGTGCATCACGCCGAGGTCGCCCGAGTGGAACCAGCCGCCGGCGAAGGCTTCCTCGGTGGCCTTGGGATTCTTGAGATAGCCCTTCATCACCAGGTTGCCGCGGAACATCACCTCGCCCATCGTGTTGCCGTCGCGCGGCACTTCCTTCATGGCGACCGGGTCCATTACGGTGACGCTGTCCTCGGCCGCGTAGCGCACGCCCTGGCGCGCCTTGAGCCGCGCGCGCTCCGACGAGGGCAGCGCGTTCCAGTCCTCATGCCAGGAGCAGATCGTCGCCGGGCCGTAGACCTCGGTGAGGCCATAGACGTGGGTGACCGTGAAGTTCTCGCGCTCCAGCGCTTCGAGCACGGCGGCCGGCGGCGGCGCGGCGGCGGTCATGAACTCGACCTTGCGCGAGAGCTGGCGGCGTTCCTCGGCGGTGGCGCCGATGATGAACTGCATGATGATCGGCGCGCCGCACATGTGCGTGACGTCGTTGTCGGCCAGCGAATCGTAGATCGTCTTCGCATTGGCGCGGCGCAGGCAGACCGAGGTGCCGGCGACGAGCGCCAGCGTCCAGGGGAAGCACCACCCGTTGCAATGGAACATCGGCAGGGTCCAGAGATAGACCGGATGGTTGCCCATCGCCCATTGCGTGGCGTTGCCGTAGGCCGACAGCGCCGCGCCGCGATGATGGAATACGACGCCCTTCGGATTGCCGGTCGTGCCAGACGTGTAGTTGAGCGAGATCGCGTTCCATTCGTCGGACGGATACTGCCACTCGTAGGCCGCATCGCCGGTGGCGATGAATTCCTCGTAGGTCGTGTCGCCGATCTGCGCGCGGTCCTCGCACAGCGGGTCGTCGATATCGACCACCAGCGGCTGGACCTTGGCGAGCGCCAGCGCCTCTGTGGCGACCTTGTGGTACTCGCGGTCGACGATCAGCACCTTGGTCTCGCTGTGGTCGAGGATGAAGGCGATCATCGCCGCATCGAGACGGGTGTTGAGCGCATTGAGCGCCGCACCGGTCATCGGCACGCCGAAATGCGCCTCGTAGATCTCGGGGATGTTGGGCGCCATCACCGCGACGGTGTCACCGACGCCGATGCCGACCTGGGCCAGCGCCGAGGCGAGCTGGCGGCAGCGGGCATAGGTCTCGCGCCAGCTCTGCCGGCGCTCGCCGTGGATCAGGGCGAGATGATCGGGGTAGACGCTCGCGGTGCGTTCCATGAATTGGATCGGCGTCAGCGTGGCGTAGTTGGCCGGTGTCTTGGCGAGGTCGCGCTCGTAGATATTGTGCGCCGCGATCGCGGCCTTGGGCCGGCCCGGCCGCGCGCCCGGCATGCGGGCGATCGAGGTCCGGTTCTTGGTGGGACGGCGGAACGCCGGCCGCACGGCGGGCTTCGGCACAGCGGCTTTTTTAGGCGCGGCCTTGGTTACGCGCCGGACCGGCTTCTTCGCCTTGGCCGCCTTTCGCTTCGCAGGCTTCTTCTTCGCGGCCTTCTTCGCCTTTGCCTTCGCCATATCCCGGTTCCCATGCCGTTCGATGCGAAGCACGGTATACTTGGCCCATGATGAAGGTCGAGATGAATCCATGGGTCTGGATCGCCGCCGCGACGACCCTGCTGTCCACCGCCGGCCATGCCCAGACCTGGCCCGACAAGCCTGTCCATATCGTCGTGCCTCTGACGGCGGGCAGCGCCACCGACGTGATGGCGCGCACGGTGGCGGCCCAGCTCGCCGAGCAGCTCGGCCAGCCGTTCATCGTCGACAACAAGCCGGGGGCGGGCGGCACCATCGGCATGGGCGCGGTCGCGCGCGCCAAGCCGGACGGCTACACGATCCTGGTCCAGTCGGCGTCCTATACGATCACGCCGATCACCTATCCCAACACGCCCTACGACACGCAGCGCGATCTCGCGGGCGTGACGCCGCTGGCGCAACTGCCGCAGGCGCTGGTGATCGCGCCATCGAAGGGCATCACCTCCGTGAAGCAGCTCGTCGCCGCAGCGAAGGCCAAGCCGGGCGTGATGAACTACGCGTCGGCCGGTGTCGGCACCGCCAACCAGCTCAGCGCCGAGCGCTTCCGCGTCGGTGCCGGCATCGATGCCGTGCACGTGCCGTTCAAGGGCACGCCCGAGGCGCTGACCGAGGTGATGGCGGGGCGGGTCGACTACTACTTCTGCCCGATGAACGTCTGCCTGCCGATGATCAACGACAAGCGCGTGTTGGCGCTGGGAATGGGCAGCTCGCGCCGCTCGGCGGCGCTGCCCGATCTGCCGACGACGGTCGAACTCGGTGTGCCGGACTCCGACTACGATTTCTGGGTCGGCATGTTCGTGCCCGCCGAGACGCCGCGCGCGATCGTCGACAAGCTCTATGCCGAGACCGCGAAGGCGTTCGCCAGCGCCAAGGTGAAGGAGAGCTTCGCCCAGCTCGGCGCCGAGCCCAATCTGATGGAGCCTCGGGCGTTCGACGCGCAGATCAAGAAGGAGATCGCGATCAACGCGGGCCTGGTGAAGGCGGCCGGCATCCCCATCGCACAATAGCGCAGCCCCCTTGTCACCGCGGGCATCCTGGCGCATCAAAAGAGGGGAGGAACCATGGCTGCAAACACCAAACCGGGCGACACGTACCGCGCCTTGCACGCCCGCTCGCTGAGCGATCCCGAGGGCTTCTGGGCCGAGCAGGCCGAGGCGATCGACTGGACGAAGCGCTGGGACAAGGTCCTCGATCCGTCCAACCCGCCGTTCTACCGGTGGTTCAAGGGCGCCGAACTCAACGCCTGCCACAATGCCCTCGACCGCCATGTCGACGGCGGCCCAGAGAACAACAGGGCCGACCAGTTGGCGCTGATCTACGATTCGCCCGTCACCAATTCCCAGCAGAAGTTCACCTATCGCGAGATGCGCGATCGCGTGGCGCAGATCGCCGGCATGATCGCAGCCCAGGGCGTCGCCAGGGGTGACCGCGTCATCATCTACATGCCGATGATCCCCGAGGCGGTGATGGCGATGCTCGCCTGCGCGCGCCTCGGCGCCGTGCACTCGGTCGTGTTCGGCGGCTTCGCGGCCAAGGAACTCGCCAGCCGCATCGACGACTGCCAGCCCAAGCTGGTGCTGACCGCTTCGTGCGGCGTCGAGCCCGCGCGCGTCGTGCAGTACAAGCCGCTGCTCGACCAGGCGATCGAGATGGCCAAGCACAAGATGACCAGGGTCATCGTGTTCCAGCGCCCGCAGGCCGAGGCCACGATGGTGAAGGGCCGCGACCTCGACTGGAACGAGACGGTGAAGACGGCCAAGCCGCACGCCTGCGTGCCGGTCTCGGCGACCGATCCGCTCTACATCCTCTACACCTCGGGCACGACCGGCTATCCGAAGGGCGTCGTGCGCGACGTCGGCGGCTACTGCGTGGCGCTCTACTGGTCGATGAAGAACCTCTACGGCGTGAAGCCGGGCGAGGTCTACTGGTGTGCGTCCGACATCGGCTGGGTGGTCGGCCACAGCTACATCGTCTACGGCCCGCTGATCTACGGCGCGACCAGCATCCTCTACGAAGGCAAGCCGGTCGGCACGCCCGACGCCGGCGCGTTCTGGCGCGTGATCTCCGAGCACAAGGCGGTGGCGCTGTTCACCGCGCCGACCGCCTTCCGCGCCATCAAGCGCGAGGACCCCGACGGCAAGCTCCTGAAGAAGTACGACCTGTCGAACTTCCGCACGCTCTTCCTCGCGGGCGAGCGCGGCGATCCGCCGACCGTGCAGTGGGCGCAGAAGCTGCTGGGCGTGCGCGTGGTCGATCACTGGTGGCAGACCGAGACCGGCTGGACGATCTGCGGCAACTTCGAGGGCCTCGACCCGATGCCGATCAAGCCCGGCTCGACCTCGGTGCCGGCGCCGGGCTGGAAGCTCGAGGTGCTGGACGAGCAGGGCAGGCCGATGAAGGCGGGCGAGGTCGGCGCCCTCGCGGGCAAGCTGCCGCTGCCGCCGGGCACGTTCCCGACCCTGTGGAACGCCGACGAGCGCTACAAGCAGGCCTACATGACCGAGTTCCCCGGTTACTACAAAACCGGCGACGCGGGTTTCATCGACGAGGACGGCTACGTCTCGGTGATGACGCGCGTGGACGACGTGATCAACGTCGCGGGCCATCGCCTGTCGACCGGTCAGATCGAGGAAGTGCTGGGCTCGCACAACGACGTGGCCGAGTGCGCCGTGATCGGCGTGGCCGACGATCTGAAGGGACAGGTGCCGCTCGGGTTCCTCGTCCTGAAGGCGGGTGTCGAGCGGCCCAACGGCGAGATCGTCGAGGACGTGGTGCGCATGGTGCGCGAGCGCATCGGACCCGTGGCCTTCTTCAAGAGCGCGCTGGTGGTGCAGCGCCTGCCCAAGACGCGCTCGGGCAAGATCCTGCGCGGCACCATGCAGAAGATGGCCGACAACCAGCCCTGGACCATGCCGGCCACGATCGAAGATCCCGTCGCGCTCGACGAGATCAAGGACAACCTCAAGACCGCCGGCTACGCCGCCAAGTAAGCAGAGAGTAGGAGAGAGAATGAGTCTCGACATCAACCGCGCCGACCTCACTGTCGGCGTCGTGGGCACTGGCGCCATGGGGCGCGGCATCGCGCAGGTGACGGCGCAGGGCGGCATGAAGGCGATCATGTTCGACGCGGCGCCCGGCGGCGCCGCGAAGGCCAAGGCCGGCATCGTCGACGTGCTGAAGGGGCTGGTCGCCAAGGGCCGCCTGAGCGATGCCGATGTCGCGAAGGCCGAGGCCAATCTCGGCGTCGCCGACAAGATCGAGGACCTCAAGGGCTGCCATATCGTGGTCGAGGCCGTGTTCGAGAATCTCGAGGTGAAGCAGAAGCTGTTCGGCGAGCTCGAGGCCGTGATCGCGCCCGATGCGATCCTGGCGTCCAACACCTCGTCGATCCGCATCGCCTCGATCGCGCGCGCGCTCAAGCACCGCGACCGCGTCTGCGGCATGCACTACTTCAATCCCGTGCCGCTGATGAAACTCGTCGAGGTGATCCGCGCCGCCGACACCGCGCAATGGGTGGTCGATGCGATGGTGGCGCTGGGCAAGCGCCAGACGCGCGTGCCCGTGGTGGTGGGCGACACGCCGGGCTTCCTCGTCAATCTCGGCGGGACGGCGATCGGCACCGAGGGCCTGCGCCTCCACCAGGAAGGCCGCGCGACCGTCGCGCAGGTCGACGCGGTGATGCGCGACAGCTGCGGCTTCCGCATGGGCCCGTTCGAGTTGATGGACCTCACCGGCCTCGACGTGAACTTCCCGGCGCGCAGGATCATCTACGAAGGTTTCTTCCACGACCGGCGCATGACGCCCGGCCCGTACCACGAGAGCCTGTTCGCGGCCGGCAAGCTCGGCCGCAAGACCGGCGGCGGCTGGTACGACTACGACGCCAAGGGCGGCAAGGTCGATCCGGGCGCGGATTACCTGCCGTCGGTCCCGCCGGCGACGGCGGCCGTGGTCATGGACAGCCACAACGAGAAGCTGGTGCAGCTCGTCGTCGCCTCGGGCGCCAAGACGCTGGCGGCCGACGACGGCAAGAGCCCGATCCTGATCGCGCCGGTCGGCAAGGACGCCACGACCGAGGCGGTCGAGCGCGGCCTCGATCCCAAGCGCACCGTCGCGGTCGACGTCACCGGCGACACCGCCAAGCGCGTCACCATCATGATGCCGCCGGGCGCCGATCCGCTGGTGCGCGACGCGGCGGCGGCGATGCTGGCCAAGTCCGGCGCCAAGGTGACGCTGATCAAGGACTCGCCCGGCTTCATCGCCCAGCGCATGTGCGCGATGATCGCCAACCTCGGCTGCGAGATGGCGATGATCGGCATCGCCTCGGCCGCCGACGTCGACACCGCGATGACGCTCGGCCTCAACTATCCGCGCGGGCCGCTGGCGCTCGCCGACTGGCTGGGCGTGAAGCAGTGCCACGAGATCCTGCTTCAGATCCAGGCGATCACGGGCGACGACCGCTACCGGCCGAGCCAGTGGCTGCGCCGCCGCGCGATGCTCGGCATGAGTGCCACCACACCGGAGTAAGTCGCCGGAGCAGGGACGCGCTACCGCACCTGCGGCGGACAGCCGGTCAGCAGGCAGGAGTCGATGCGCGGATCGGACTGGCGCGCCGTCTCGGCGAAGGTCTGCGCCTGGCGGCGATAGTCGGGCGCGCTCAGCCAGTCGGTCGGCATCATGTCGGCGACGCACGACATGAGGTAGGCGGCTTCGCCCGCCTCGCGCGCGCTCTGCGGTCCCTGGTAGTGGGCGTAGGCGGCGGTCGTCTGCGACAGGCAGCGCAGATGCGCCACGCGGGCCTCGTTGCCGCGCGTGTCGCGCGAGCGGGGAGTCGGTTGCTGCTGTTGGGCGAGGGCGGGCGCGCAGACGCACGCCAGGAAGACGGCGAGGACCGCGTGTCTCAGGAAGAGTTTCTGTCCCAAAGATCGCACCTGCCGGACAATTGCCGGCGGTTTTAAGACCTCAAACTTACGCCCGCTTGACGGAGCCCGGCGCCCCTCGAAATCGCATATCTGGCTAGTTGACGTTTACGTAAAGGTAAACTACCTAAAGCTGGCTGGCGGAGCCTCCGCCAGAGGCCCAAAGTCCTGCGCAAGACAGCGATTCGGCAGCCCGGAGGAGCAGGCAAGTGACCGCACTGGCAGCGCTTTACACGCAAGAACATCAGATGTTCCGCGAGTCCTGCCGGCGGTTCTTCGAGAAGGAAGTCACCCCCTTCCACATGAAGTGGGAAGAAGACGGCATCGTCCCGCGCGCCCTGTGGCGCAAGGCGGGCGAGCAGGGCCTGCTCGGCATGACCATGCCCGAGGAATATGGCGGCGCCGGCGGCGACTTCCTCTACAGCGCCATCCTGATCGAGGAGCAGGGCCGCGCGATCGCCTCGGGCCCGGCCTTCTCGCTGCACAACGACATCGTCGTGCCGTACCTGCTGCACTACGGCAACGAGGAGCAGAAGAAGAAATGGATTCCCAAGGCCTGCTCGGGTGAGCTGGTCACCGCGATCGCGATGACCGAGCCGGGCACGGGCTCGGACCTCCAGGCGGTGAAGACCAGCGCCGTGATGGACGGCAACCACTGGGTCATCAACGGCTCCAAGACCTTCATCAGCAACGGCCAGCTCGCCGACCTCGTGATCGTGGTCGCCAAGACCGATCCCAAGCTCGGCGCCAAGGGCACGTCGCTGATCGCCGTCGAGACGAACACGGAAGGCTTCAAGCGCGGCCGCAATCTCGAGAAGATCGGGATGAAGGCGCAGGACACCTCGGAGCTGTTCTTCGACAATGTGCGCGTGCCGGCGGACAACCTGCTGGGCGGGCAGAGTATGGGCTCGGGCATGGGCTTCATCCAGCTGATGCAGCAGCTGCCGCAGGAACGGCTCGTGATCGCCATCCAGGCGATCGCCGCGATCGAGGCGGCGATGGAGCACACGCTGGCCTACGTGAAGGAGCGCAAGGCCTTCGGCAAGCCGATCATCGATTTCCAGAACACGCGCTTCAAGCTGGCCGAACTCAAGACCCGGGCGATGGTCGCGCGCGCCTTCGTCGACGATTGCGTGGCCAGGCACCTGAAGAAGGAACTCGACGTCGCCACCGCGGCGATGGCCAAGTACCACACGACCGAATTGCAGTGCGCGCTGATCGACGAGTGCCTGCAATTCTTCGGCGGCTACGGCTACATGTGGGAATACCCGATCGCGCGCCTCTACGCCGACGCGCGCGTCCAAAAGATCTACGGCGGCACCAACGAGATCATGAAAGAGCTGATCGGCCGCACCCTCTGATTCCAGTCATTCGAGTTGAAGGAGAAGACCATGACCGAAGCATACATCTACGACGCCGTCCGCACGCCGCGTGGCAAGGGCCGCAAAGACGGCTCGCTGCATGAAGTGACGCCGACCCGTCTCGCTGTGACGGCGCTCCAGGCGCTGCGCGACCGCAACAAGCTCGACACCAAGCTGGTCGACGACGTGGTCCTGGGCTGCGTCATGCCGATCGGCGAGCAGGGCGCCGACATCGCGCGCACCGCCGCGGTGATGTCGGGCTACGCCGAGAGCGTCTCGGGCGTGCAGGTCAACCGCTTCTGCGCCTCGGGCCTCGAAGCCACCAACATGGCGGCCGCCCAGGTCATGTCGGGCCAGAGCCAGGCCGCGATCGGCGGCGGCGTCGAGAGCATGAGCCGCGTGCCGATGGGCTCGGACGGCGGCGCCTGGCCGGTCGATCCGGCGGTGGCGATGCCGATGTACTTCGTGCCGCAGGGCATCTCGGCCGACCTGATCGCGACCAAGTACGGCATGAGCCGAGACGACGTCGACGCCTACGCCGTCGAGTCGCAGAAGCGTGCCAAGGCCGCCTGGGACGCCGGTCACTTCAAGAAGTCGATCATCCCGGTGAAGGACCAGAACGGCGTCGAGCTGCTGGGCCACGACGAGCTGATGCGCCCGACCACCACGATGCAGACGCTGGCCGCGCTGGAGCCCAGCTTCAAGATGCAGGGCGAGGCGATGCCGGGCTTCGACGCGATCGCCCAGCAGCGCTATCCCGAGATCGAGAAGATGATCCACGTCCATCACGCCGGCAATTCGTCGGGCATCGTCGATGGCGCCGCCGCGATCCTGATCGGCAGCAAGGAGTTCGGCGAGAAGGCCGGCCTCAAGCCGCGCGCCAAGATTCGCTCCTTCGCCTCGATCGGCTCGGAGCCGGCGATCATGCTGACCGGTCCGGCGCCGGCGTCCGAGAAGGCGCTGAAGCGCGCCGGCATGGACGTGAAGGACATCGACCTGTTCGAGCTGAACGAAGCGTTCGCCGCCGTCGTGCTGCGCTACATGCAGATCCTCAAGATGCCGCACGACAAGATGAACGTGAACGGCGGCGCGATCGCGATGGGCCATCCGCTCGGCGCCACCGGCGCGATGATCCTGGGCACGCTGCTCGACGAGCTCGAGCGCCGCAACCTCTCGACCGGCCTTGCCACGCTCTGCGTCGGCGGCGGCATGGGCACCGCCACCATCATCGAGCGCGTCTAGCATTCATTGGACCGCGGGCTTCCAGCCCGCTCATGAGCGCGCAGGATGCGCGCGGTCCATCAGACATGAGGGATTTGGAAATGATCAACTACCACGTCGACACCGACGGCATTGCCACCATCACGTGGGACATGCCGGGCCGCACGATGAATGTGCTGAACGAGGGCTCGCTCAAGGCCTACACCGAGACGCTCGACAAGGCGCTCAAGGACGACAAGGTCAAGGGCATCATCCTGACCTCCGGCAAGGACACGTTCATCGCCGGCGCCGACCTCGAGATGCTGCTGAACGCCGACACCTCGGACGCGGCCAAGCTGACCGAGCAGTTCAGCCAGCTCCAGAAGCTGTTCCGCCGCCAGGAGACCGGCGGCAAGCCGATCGTGGCCGCGATCAACGGCACCGCGCTGGGCGGCGGCTTCGAGATCTGCCTCGCCACGCACTACCGCATCGCCGCGGCCAACCCGAAGACCAAGATCGGCCAGCCCGAAGTGAAGCTCGGCCTGCTGCCGGGCGGCGGCGGCACGCAGCGCATCCCGCGCCTGATCGGCGTGATGAACGCGGCCCCCATCCTGATCGAGGGCAAGGATCTCACGGTCGACGCCGCCAAGGGCCTCGGCCTGATCCACGAGGTCGTGCCGGCGGGCGAGCTGCTGGCACGCGCCAAGGCGTGGCTGACCGCGCCGGCAACCGAGCAGGTCGTGCCGGAATATGCCGGCAAGGGCGCCAAGGCGATCGACGGCCGCGCTGTGCAGCCGTGGGACCGCAAGGGCTTCAAGACGCCGGGCTTCCCCGGCGGCCAGGTGTGGAGCCCGCCGGGCGTCCAGACCTTCATCGGCGGCAACGCCATGATCGCGGGCAAGACCAACGGCGTGTATCCCGCGCCCAAGGCCATCATGTCCTGCGTCTACGAGGGCCTTCAGCTGCCGTTCGATAGCGGCCTCAAGGTCGAGACGCGCTACTTCGTCTCGCTGCTGATCAACCCGGTCGCCAAGAGCATGATCCGCACGCTGTTCTTCGGCCTCCAGGAAGCCAACAAGCTCGCGCGCCGTCCCAAGGGCGTGCCGAAGCAGGAGTACAAGAAGATCGGCGTGCTGGGCGCCGGTCTCATGGGTGCCGGCATCGCCACCGTCTCGGTGCAGGCCGGCCTCGATATCGTGCTGATCGACCGCGACCAGGCGTCGGCGGACAAGGGCAAGGGCCATATCGCGGCCGAGCTCGACAAGCTGGTGAAGCGCGGCCGCATGGACCAGGCCAAGCGTGACGGCCTGCTGGCCAAGGTCACGGCGACGCCCGACTTCGGCGCGCTCGAGGACTGCGATCTCGTGATCGAGGCGGTGTTCGAGAACCGCGACGTCAAGGCCGAAGCCACGAAGAAGGCCGAGGCGGCGCTGCCGAAGACGGCGGTGTTCGCGTCCAACACCTCGACCCTGCCGATCACCGGCCTCGCCGAGGCGTCGTCGCGTCCCGAGCAGTTCATCGGCCTGCACTTCTTCTCGCCGGTCGAGAAGATGCCGCTGGTCGAGATCATCATGGGCAAGAAGACCTCGCAGGAGACGCTCGCCCGCGCGCTCGACTACGTGCAGAAGATCCGCAAGACGCCGATCGTGGTGAACGACAGCCGCGGCTTCTTCACCAGCCGTGTCTGCGGCGCGTTCATCTCGGAAGGCCATCGCCTCCTGAAGGAAGGCGTGCCGGCCGCGATGATCGAGAACTGCGCGCGCTACGCCGGCATGCCGGTGGGCCCGCTGTCGCTCAACGACGAGGTCGCCATCGACCTGTCGTGGAAGATCGCCGACCAGACCAGGCGCGACGCCGAGGCGGCGGGGCAGAAGTACGAATCGTCGGGCACCGAGGATATCCTCGAGCTGATGGTCAAGAAGCTCGAGCGCTTCGGCCGCAAGAACGGCAAGGGCTTCTACGACTATCCGGCCGACGGCAAGAAGCGCCTGTGGCCGGAGTTGCAGAAGCATTGGCCGGCCGATCCGAAGCTCCTCTACGGCGAGGGCGAGGAGAAGCGCGCCAAGGAGAGCGAGATCAAGAAGCGTCTCCTCTACGTGCAGGCCGTCGACACCGCGCGCTGCCTCGAGGCCAACGTGCTGACCGATCCGCAGGACGGCGACGTCGGCTCGATCATGGGGCTCGGCTTCGCGCCGCAGACCGGCGGGGCGATCAGCCTGATCGACCAGGTCGGCATCAAGACCTTCGTCGCCGAATGCGACGATTTCGCCAAGAAGTACGGCAAGCAGTTCGAAGTGCCGAAGCTCTTGCGCGACATGGCGGCCAAGGGGCAAAGCTTCTACGGAAAGCCGGCCGCCAAGGCCGCGTAAGGAGCGTTCTTCCGGGACCGCGGGCCTCCAGGCCCGCCTCATGAGACATGAGCGGGCCTGGAGGCCCGCGGTCTCAGGAGAGCAGAAGGAGAAGCCGCCGTGAACAGTCAGGAACTTGCCGCGCTTGCCGACACCATCGTCGCGCAGCGTGCCTCGAAGAAGCCGATGGATATCATCGCGGCGACGGCCAACCTCTCCGAGGCCGACGCCTACAAGGTCCAGTTCCTGGTGCACGACAAGATCGAGGCCGCCGGCGACACGTTCGCCGGCTGGAAGGTGGCGCTGACCCTGCCGACGCAGTACGAGCCGCTGAAGCTCTCGGGCCCGGTGTTCGCCGGCCTGTTCAAGAGCGGCCTGCGCCAGAGCGGCGCGGTGTTCGAGCCGGGCTATCCGATCAAGCCCGGCATCGAGCCCGAACTCGTGGCGCGCATGGGCAAGGATGCCGGCCCCGGCACGACCTACACCGCCGACACCATCAAGGACCATGTCGCCAACCTCTATTGCGGCATGGAATTGGTCGACAACCGCTACGCCGACGTCACCAAGATGAGCGGTCCGGCCCGCATCGCCGACGACGTGCTGCAGGCGGCCTGCGTGATCGGCACCGAGATCAAGGACTGGAAGAAGCTCGACTTCGCCAATCTCAAAGGCCGCTCGCTGCTCGACGGCAAGGAGATCGCCAACGGGTCCGGCAGCGCCGTCATGGGCAGCGCGATGATCTCGCTTGCCTGGCTGGCCAACAAGCTGGTCTCGCACGGCAAGCACCTGCGGGCCGGCGACGTGATCCTGACCGGCTCCGTCCATCCGCCGGCCTTCCTGGGCGGCAAGGGCGTGGCGCGTACCGAGTTCGAAGGGCTCGGCGGTACGGAAATCACCATCAAATAAGGGCGTTCGGCCGCCGGGCTTGCCAAAGCTCGAACGGGAACATATAGGGAACATTCGTCGTTAACCGACGAAGGAGTTCCCGTCCTTGGACGACAAGTTCGCCGCGAAGCTCGCCATCCTGTCCGATGCCGCGAAGTACGACGCGTCCTGCGCGTCGTCGGGGGCGCCCAAGCGCGCGGCCGGCGTCGACGGTATCGGCTCGACCAGCAACGGCATCTGTCACGCCTACACGCCGGACGGGCGCTGCGTCTCGCTGCTCAAGATCCTGCTGACCAACTACTGCCTGTTCGACTGCGCCTACTGCATCAACCGGCGGTCCTCGAACGTCGCCCGCGCGCGCTTCACGGTCGAGGAGGTCGTGGCGCTGACGCTCAACTTCTACAAGCGTAACTACATCGAAGGCCTGTTCCTCTCGTCCGGCATCGTGAAGTCGCCCGACCATACGATGGAGGAGATGATGCGCGTGGCGAAGTCGCTGCGGCAGGCGCACGGCTTTGCGGGCTACATCCATCTCAAGACGATTCCCGAAGCGAGCCCGTGGCTGATCGAGCAGGCCGGCCTGTTCGCCGACCGGCTGTCGATCAACCTCGAGCTGCCGTCGGCCGACAGCCTGCGCACGCTGGCGCCGGAGAAGAACGCCGGCACGATCACCGGCGCGATGGGCCAGATGTCCGAGCGCATCGAGGAGGCCAAGGAGGATCGCCGCCGCTTCTCGCCGGCGGGGCAGAGCACCCAGATCATCGTCGGCGCCGACGCCACGACCGACGCCTCGCTGCTCGACACCAGCGCCACGCTCTACAAGGACTATGCGCTGCGCCGCGTCTACTACTCGGCCTTCAGCCCGATCCCGGCGGCCTCGGCCGTGCTGCCGCTCAAGGCGCCGCCCTTGCAGCGCGAGAACCGGCTCTATCAGGCCGACTGGCTGCTGCGCTTCTACGGCTTCACGCCGCAGGAGGTGGCGAGCGGCGGGACCGACGGCATGCTCGAACTCGACATCGATCCCAAGTCCGCCTGGGCGCTGAAGAACCGCCATCGCTTCCCGGTCGACGTGAACACCGCCGATCGCGAGATGCTGCTGCGCGTGCCGGGCCTCGGCACGCGGTCGGTCGATCGCATCATCGCCGCGCGCCGGCACACGCGGCTGCGGCTGGCCGACGTGGCGCGGCTGGCCAAGAGCGTGAAGCGGCTGCGGCCGTTCCTGATCACCGCCGACTACCGGCCGCCGGCGCGGCTGGACGGCGCGCAAGACCTGCGGCCGCAGCTCGCCGCGGTGCCCGAGCAGGCGAGCCTGTTCTGATGGGCATGATCCGCATGGCCGTGCAGGACGGCGCCGATCTCGACGGCTTCCGCAGCGCCGTGCGGCGGCTGGTGGCGCGCCATGCACCGCCGGAAGAAGTGCTGTGGAGCACGGCCAGCGACAACGATCTCTTCGGTGCCCCGGCCGCTGAGGCGGGCGAGGCGCCGGCGGTCTCGCTGCCGCGCGAGGTGGGCGAGCTGATCCGGCTCGCGATCTGCCACAGCGATCCCGAGCGTTTCGCGCTGCTCTACCGGCTGGTGTGGCGCGTGCTGAACGGCGAGCGGCATCTGCTCGAGGTGCAGAGCGATCCGCTGGTGCATCGGCTGCAGCTGATGGCCAAGTCGGTGCGGCGCGACATCCACAAGATGCATGCCTTCGTGCGCTTCCGCGAGACGTACGATCCGGATGGTAGCGAACGTTTCGTGGCATGGTTCGAGCCCGAGCATCACATCCTCGACGCCGCGACGCCGTTCTTCGTCGAGCGCTTCCGCGGCATGGTCTGGTCGATCCTGACACCGCAGGGCGCGCGGCACTGGGATCGCGAGACCCTGGTCGAGGGGCCGCCGGCGCAGCGCAGCGACGCGCCCGGGAGCGATGCGTTCGAGGCGGCCTGGAAGAGCTACTACGAGAACGTGTTCAATCCGGCCCGGCTCAATCCCGCGGCGATGCGCCAGCACATGCCGAAGAAGTATTGGCGGAACCTTCCGGAG
>JAFEFH010000040.1 GCA_018240695.1 Pseudomonadota bacterium
GGCGAGGACTTCCGGAAGAACCGCGAGCGCATGCTGGCGGCGATCCAGGAGTTCCGCGACGCCGAGACGAGCGTGCAGGCTGCGTCCGAAAAGTCGCGCGAGCGCTTCGCCAAACGCAAGCAGCTGATGCCGCGCGAGCGTATCGCGCTGCTGCTCGACCGGGGCGCGCCCTTCCTCGAGCTGATGCCGCTCGCGGGCTACCGCATGCACGACGACAAGGACGGCTCCAGCGCGGGCGGTGGCTCGGTCGCGGGCATCGGCTATGTCGAGGGCGTGCGCTGCATGGTCACGGCGTCGAACTCCGCCATCAAGGGCGGCACGGTCGCGCCGTCCGGCCAGCGCAAGGGCCAGCGGGTCCAGCAGATCGTGATGGAGAACAAGCTCCCGGTCGTGAACCTCGTGGAGTCAGGCGGCGCCAACCTCCTTTACCAAGCCGAGATCTTCGTGCCGGGCGGCCGCGGCTTCGCCAACCAGGCGCGCATGTCGGCGCGCGGCATCCCGCAGGTCACCGTGGTGCACGGCTCCTCGACCGCGGGCGGCGCTTACCTGCCCGGTCTCAGCGACTACGTCATCATGGTGCGCAACCAGGCCAAGGTGTTCCTGGCCGGCCCGCCACTGCTCAAGGCGGCGACCGGCGAGATCGCGACCGACGAAGAGCTGGGCGGCGCGGAGATGCACGCCACCGTCTCGGGCGTCGCCGAATGGATGGCCGAGAACGACGCCGACGGCCTGCGCATGGCGCGCGACGTGATCGCCAAATGGCACTGGAACGACAAGCTGCCGCCACGGACGCCGAAGACGTTCAAGGAGCCGCTCTACGCCATCGACGAGCTGTGCGGCGTGGTCCCGCCCTCGCACAAGGAGCCGTACGACGTGCGCGAGGTGATCGCGCGCCTCGTCGACGGCTCGGACTTCCTCGAGTTCAAGGCCCTGTTCGACCAGCAGACGATCTGCGGCTGGGCGGCCATCGAAGGCGAGCCGGTCGGCCTGATCGGCAACAACGGGCCGATCACCACCAAGGGCGCGGTGAAGGCCGCGCAGTTCATCCAGCTCTGCTGCCAGCAGGGCACGCCGATCGTCTATCTCCAGAACACCACGGGTTACATGGTCGGCACCGAGGCCGAGCGCGGCGGCATCGTGAAACACGGCTCGAAGATGATCCAGGCGGTGGCCAACGCGACCGTGCCGCAGATCACGATCGTGATCGGCGGCAGCTTCGGCGCCGGCAATTACGGCATGTGCGGCCGCGCCTATGACCCGCGCTTCATCTTCGCCTGGCCCAACAGCCGCACCGCCGTGATGGGCGGCGAGCAGGCGGCCGGCGTCATGAAGACCGTGACCGAGCAGAAGTTCCTGCGCGAGGGCAAGGAGCCGCCCAAAGAACAGATCGACAAGATGTACAAGGGCATCGTCGAGCAGTTCGAGCGTGAATCGACGGCGCTCTACGGCACCGCGCATCTGTGGGATGACGGCATCATCGATCCGCGCGACACGCGCCGCGTGCTGGCCTTCACCCTCTCGATCGCCCGCGAGTCGATCGTCCGGCCCCTCAATCCCATCACCTTCGGCGTGGCGAGGATGTGATGGCTTCCAGGCCCCTCATGGCTGGGACCGCGGCTCTCCAGAGCCGCTCTTCCCTCGATTTTCGCCGGCCCATGAGCGGCTCTGGAGAGCCGCCCGCCCAGCAGGATGAAGCCGAATGAAATTCACCCCCGAGCACGAGGCGCTGCGTCAGACCTGGAAGACGCTGATCGACCGCGAGATCAACCCGCATGTCGACGAATGGGAGCGCGACGGCCAGTTCCCCGCCCACGCGCTGTTCAAGAAGATGGGCGATGCCGGCCTGCTGGGCGTCGACAAGCCCGTGCAGTTCGGCGGCTCGGGCCTCGACTTCTCCTACGCCATGATCTGCTCGGAATCGCTCGGCCTCGTTAATGGGGGCTCGATCCCGATGGCAACCGGCGTGCAGATCTCGATGGCGACGCCGGCGCTCGCCCGCTACGGCAGCGACGAGCTGCGCCAGGAATTCCTCGCGCCGTCGATCAGCGGCGACTACGTGGCCTGCCTCGGCGTCTCGGAGACCGGCGCCGGTTCCGACGTCGCGTCGATCAAGACGACGGCGCATCGCGTCGGCGGCGACTGGGTGATCAACGGCGGCAAGATGTGGACGACCAACGGCGCGCAGGCCGACTGGATGTGTCTCCTGGCGAATACCGGCGATGGGCAGGCGCACAAGAACAAGTCGCTGATCGTCGTGCCGATGAAGACCAAGGGCATCAACGTCCAGAAGAAGCTGAACAAACTGGGCATGCGTGCCTCGGATACCGTGCAGACCTTCTTCGACGACGTGCGCGTGCCGGTGCGCTACACGATCGGTCAGCCCGGCCAGGGCTTCATCTACCAGATGCAGCAGTTCCAGGAGGAACGGCTGTGGGCCGGCGCCGGCACCCTGATGGGCTGCGATCGCATCATCAACGCCACCATCGACTACACCCGCGAGCGCCAAGTGTTCGGCAAGCCGTTGCTCGACAACCAGGTCGTTCACTTTCGCCTCGCCGAGCTCAAGAGCGAGGTCGAGGCGCTGCGCTCGCTGGTCTACCGCGCCTGCGAGGACTATCTCGTGGGGCAGGACGTCACCATGCTGGCGTCGATGGCCAAGCTGAAGGCCGGTCGCCTGCGCCGCGAGGTCAACGACGCCTGCCTGCAATACTGGGGCGGCGCCGGCTATCTCTGGGACAGCCCGGTTGCGCGCGCCTATCGCGACGGCCGCCTCGGCTCGATCGGCGGCGGCGCCGACGAGGTGATGCTCCAGATCATCGCCAAGCTGATGGGCACCATGCCGCGATTGGGGAACAGGTAGATGCAGTTCACCCAGGAACATGCCGAGATCCGCCGTACCCTGCGCGCGATCATCGACAAGGACATCAATCCCCACGTCGACCAGTGGGAGGAAGACGGCATCTTCCCTGCACACGAGGTCTTCAAGAAGCTGGGTGGCGCGGGCCTGCTCGGCATCCACAAGCCGGTCGCGTTCGGCGGCATGGGCCTCGACTACTCCTATGCCATGGTGATGGCCGAGGAGCTGGGCCACATCGCCTGCGGCTCGGTGCCGATGGCGATCGGCGTGCAGACCGACATGGCGACACCGGCCCTCGCCCGCTACGGCAGCGACGCGCTGCGCCGGGAATTCCTCGCCCCGTCGATCGCCGGCGACTATGTGGCCTGTCTCGGCGTCTCGGAAGTCGGTGCGGGCTCGGACGTCGCCTCGCTGAAGACGACCGCACGGCGCGTCGGCGGCGACTACGTCATCAACGGCGGCAAGATGTGGACGACCAACGGCACGCAGGCCGACTGGATGTGCCTGCTCGCCAACACGGGCGAAGGGCCCGTGCACAAGAACAAGTCGCTGATCTGCCTGCCGATGAAGACCAAGGGCGTGCAGGTCGTGAAGAAGCTCGACAAGCTTGGCATGCGTTCGTCGGACACCGCGCAGATCTTCTTCGACGAGGTGAAGGTGCCGATGGGCAACCTGATCGGCCAGGAAGGCATGGGCTTCATCTACCAGATGCAGCAGTTCCAGGAGGAGCGGCTGTGGGGCGCGATCAGCGCCGTGGTCGGCATGGAGCGGCTGATCGACGAGACGGCCGAGTACACGCGCGAGCGCAAGGTGTTCGGCCGGCCGCTGCTCGACAACCAGATCATCCACTTCAAGCTCGCCGAGTTCCGCACCGAGGTCGAGCTGGTGCGTTCGCTCTGCTATCGCGCCTGCGAGGAATATCTCGAAGGCCAGGACGTCGTGACCCTGGCCTCGATGGCCAAGCTCAAGGCCGGCCGCATGCTGCGCCTCGTCACCGACGGCTGCCTGCAATATTGGGGAGGCGCCGGTTATCTCTGGGAGTCGCCCACCGCGCGCGCCTTCCGCGACTCGCGCCTCGCCTCGATCGGCGGTGGCGCCGATGAAGTGATGCTTCAGATCATCTCGAAGGGAATGGGCACCCTTCCCAGGACCGCGAAATGACCGTCATCCCGACCGGAGATGCGCATAGCGCGGCGGAGTGGAGGGATCTCTCATGTCGGCGCACGAAGAGAGGCCCCTCGGCTTCGCTCGGGGCGACGGAAGAAGGAGTTGGACATGGCTGAGTTCGCCGACAAGTACGAAGCGCTGATCCTGAAGCGGGAGCGGTCGCGGCTGTATGTGACCCTGAACCGCCCCGAGGTGAAGAACGCGCTCAATCCGACGTTGATCGGCGAGCTGAAGCAGGTGTTCGAGATCCTGCGCGACCGGCGGGACATCAAGGTCGTGATCCTGCGCGGCGCGGGCAACACCTTCTGCGCCGGCGCCGATCTCAAGAACATGGAGCAGAGCTTCGGCGACAAGCCCAAGCCCGGCGAGAAGGATCCGATCGCGGTCTGGAACCGCGGCTTCGGCGCGTTCCTCGAGACCGTGAACACCCTGCCGCAGGTCGTCGTGGCGGCCGTCGAAGGTTATGCGATCGCGGGTGGCTTCGGTCTGGTCTGCGTCTCCGACGTGGCGATCTGCACCGAGGGTGCTGGCTTCGCCATGACCGAGACCGCCATCGGCATCGTGCCGGCGCAGATCGCGCCGTTCGTCGCCGCACGCATCGGCGTGCCGCAGACACGCCACCTCACCCTCACCGCCGCGCGTTTCAAGGGCGCCGAGGCGCTGCGGCTCGGCATCGCGCACTATCTCGTGAAGGACACGGCCGCACTCGACGCCAAGCTCGAGGAAGTGCTGAAGCAGATCGACAAGTGCGCGCCCATCGCCAATGCACTCACCAAGCAGGTGGTGATGCGGGTGGGCACGCAGGACCTGTCCGCGGTGCTCGACTTCGCCGCCGACAAGTTCGCCGAGGCACGGCGCGGCCCCGAGGCCGGCGAGGGCCTGCGCGCCTTCGCCGAGAAGCGCCCGCCGAAATGGGCGACCGAATGAACTTCACCAAGGTCCTGGTCGCCAACCGCGGCGAGATCGCGTGGCGGGTCATGCGGACGGCGCGCAACATGGGCTACCGCACCGTCGCAGTCTACTCCGACGCCGACCGCGACGCGCCGCACGTCGCCTTCGCCGACGAGGCGGTCCGGATCGGTCCGCCGCCGGTGGGCGAGAGCTATCTCAGCATCGACCGCATCCTCGAAGCCGCGCACAGGTCGGGCGCCGACGCGATCCATCCCGGCTACGGCTTCCTGTCGGAGAACGCGGAGTTCGCCGCGGCCTGCACGACGGCGGGCCTCGTCTTCATCGGCCCGCCGTCCGCGGCGATCGCGGCAATGGGCAACAAGGCGGCGGCCAAGCGGCGCATGATCGACGCCGGCGTTCCCTGCGTGCCGGGCTATCAGGGCGCGGACCAGAGCGCTGCCGGCCTCGAGATGGCAGCGCGCGCCATCGGCCTGCCGGTGATGGTGAAGGCGGCGGCCGGCGGCGGCGGGCGCGGCATGCGGCTGGTCGAGCGCGACGGCGATCTCGGCGAGGCGATCCGCACCGCGCGCACCGAGGCCGAGAGCGCCTTCGGCTCGGGCGAATTGATCCTCGAAAAGGCCGTCGTCGATGCGCGCCATGTCGAGATCCAGGTCTTCGCCGACAACCACGGCAACGTCATCCATCTCGGCGAGCGCGACTGCTCGGTTCAGCGCCGCCACCAGAAGGTGATCGAGGAAGCGCCCTCGCCCGCCGTCGACGCCGATTTGCGCGCCCGCATGGGCGCCGCGGCGGTCGCCGCCGCGCGCGCCATCGGCTATCGCGGCGCCGGCACCGTCGAGTTCCTGCTGGGCGCCGACGGCGCCTTCTACTTCCTCGAGATGAACACACGGCTCCAGGTCGAGCATCCGGTGACCGAGGCGATCACCGGCCTCGACCTCGTCGAATGGCAGTTGCGCGTGGCGCGCGGCGAGACGCTGCCGCTCACGCAGGAGCAGGTACGCTTCCACGGCCATGCCATCGAGGTGCGTCTCTATGCCGAAGATGCCTATGCAAGCTTCCTGCCGCAGACCGGCCGCATCGGCGCCTGGCGGCCCGCTGGCGGTCCCGGCGTGCGCACCGACCATGGCATGAAGGAGGGGCTCGCCATCTCGCCCTTCTACGATCCGATGATCGCCAAGGTGATCGCGCACGGCGCCACGCGCGAGGAAGCGCGGGCACGGCTGGTCAAGGCGTTGCGCGAGACGGTCGTGCTGGGGCCGACGACCAACCGGCATTTCCTGATCCGCCTGCTGACGCATCCCGAGTTCGCCGCGGGCAAGGCCACGACCGCTTTCCTGACCAAGCATGCCTTCGCCGCACCCGAGATCGCGGACGCGCACTGGCAGGCCGCGGCGGCGCTGCTGTGGCGGCGATCGGCGGAACGGTTCCCCGCGGCGCTGCGCGGCTGGCGCAACTCCAATCCGGAGCCGACGCCGATCAAGCTGGCGGTGGGCGCCACCGAGCGCACGATCGCCGTCGATCCGGCGAACATGACGGACGCGGCACCGCCGTTCCACATCGACGGCCACGACATCGTCGTCGATCTCGACGCCCATACCGTGCGCTTCACCGACCGCACCTACGCGCCACCCGCTTCCGCGGCGGCGGGCGGTGACGGCAAATTGCGCGCGCCGATGGATGGAAGGATCGTCTCCATCAAGGTGGCTGCCGGAGAAAAGGTTTCGCGCGGACAGACGCTGATCGTGCTTGAAGCCATGAAGATCCAGCATCAGCTTAAGGCGTCGGCCGATGCCGATGTTGAATCGGTCGCGGTCCGGGAAGGCCAGCAGGTGTCCAACCGCACGGTGCTGGTAACGATGAAGACTTAAACGGGGAGAGAGACAATGCTGCGCAGAACCGTTCTGGCGTCGATGGCCGCGAGCCTCGCGGCGCCCGCTTTGGCCGACACCTATCCCAGCAAGCCGATCAACCTGATCGTGCCGTTCGCCGCGGGCGGCCCGACCGACCTGATGGCGCGCATCGTGGGCGAGCGCATGGCCAAGGAGCTCGGCCAGCAGTTCATCATCGACAACACGACCGGCGCCGCGGGCTCGATCGCCGTCGGCAAGGCGGCGCGCGCCGCGCCCGACGGCTATACCGTGCAGATCGGCCATGTCGGCACCAACGTGGCCAACGGCACGATCTACAAGAACCTCACCTACGACCTGCTGACGGACCTCGTGCCGATCGCGCGCCTGCCGCAGAACCCGATGCTGATCGTCAGCTCCAACCAGCTGCCGGCCAAGACGCTGAAGGAGCTGGTCGCCTACCTGAAGGCCAATCCCGACAAGGTGCCGGGCGGCACCGCGGGCATGGGCTCGGGCTCGCATCTCGGCGCGCTCGCCTTCTTCGCCGCGACCGGCGTCACCTACCAGCTCGTGCCCTATCGCGGCACCGGTCCGGCGATGCAGGACCTGATGGCCAACCAGATCCAGGTCATGGTCGACCAGTCGTCGAACTCGCTGCCGCAGGTCCAGGCCGGCAAGGTCCGCGCCTACGGCATCACCGCCAAGGCGCGCTCGGCGGCGGCGCCCGACATCCCCACCGCGGCCGAGGGCGGCTTCCCGATGGAAGTCTCGATCTGGCACGGGCTGTGGGCGCCCAAGGGCACGCCGGCGGACATCGTCGCGCGCCTCAACAAGGCGGCGATCGCGAGCCTCCAGGATCCCGCGATCCGCAAGCGCCTCGAGGAGCTCGGCCAGGACATCCCGACGCCGGCCGAGATGGCGCCGCCCGCCTTCGCGTCCTTCCAGAAGGAAGAGTATGCGCGCTGGAAGAAGATCCTCGAGGCCGCCAACGTGAAGGTCGAGTAGTCAGGCGGCCGCGAAGCGCGGCGGCACCGGACAGGGCGGCAAGAGTTTCTCCAGCACCCTGGCGACACCGAGCAGCTTGGCCTCGCCCCACTTCTTGCCGGTGAGCTGGAGCCCGATCGGCAGGCCGTCCTTCGAGAAGCCGCAAGGCAGCACGATCGACGGCTGGCCGGTCAGGTTGGCGAGATAGTTGTAGGACGTGCCGGCGAAGAAATACGGGTGCGGCGTGCCGTCGATCAGCAGCGGCGCGCGCTGGCTCTGGCGCACGAAGGCCGCGTCCGGCATCACCGGCATCAGCCACGCATCGTAGGTGTCGAGGAAGCTCTCGCAGGCGCGCAAGGTGCGGTCGCGCCGGTCGAGCAGCGCGAAGAACGCCGCCATGTCGAGCCGTGCGCCGCGCGCGGCCGAGCGCGCCGACGGATCGGCCGAGTCGATCATCGGAAAGAAGCGCTCGCGGGCGGACAAAGGCTTCAGGGCGAGCGTCAGGTACTGGAAGAGATCGCACCAGTCCTCCCAGCTCTGTGTCCAGTCGAGCCCCTCGGGCACCGCGCGCTTCACCCTGGCGCCGGCCTTCGACAGCAGACGCGCGGTGGCCTGCACGACAGTGGCGGTGTCCTGCGAGACCGTCACCAGCGGGTTGCTCTCCAGCACCGCGATCCGGAGATCGCCCGCCTTCAGCGCCGGCACGGGACCGATCGGCACGGGCGCCGCCTCGGCCTCGTAGCCGTCGGGCCCGGCGATGATGCGCAGCGCCAGCTCGAGATCGTCGACCGAGCGCGCCAGCGGCCCGAACGTTCCCATGTAGCGCACCGCGCGCGTGACGCCCGGCAGGTCGGGCACGTGGCCATGCCCCGGCACGCGCCATTCGGTGGGCTTCAGCGAGAAGATGCCGTTGAAGTGCGCGGGATTGCGGACCGAGCCGCCGATGTCGCTGCCCAGCTCCAGCGGCGTGAAGCGCGCGGCCACCGCGACGCCGCCGCCGCCGGTCGAGCCGCCGGCCGTGCGCGTGTCGTCCCAGGCGTTCCTGGTGGTGCCGAACAGCGGGCTGTCGGTCTGAAAGTCCGCACACAGCTCGGGCACATTGGTCTTGCCCAGGATCACCGCGCCCGCTGCGCGCAGCCGAGCGACCAGGGTGGCGTCCGAGGTCGCGACATTGTCCTTGAGCGGCGGATGGCTGGACGTGGTGTGCAGGCCCTTCACGTCGAAGGCCTCTTTGATCGTGATCGGCACGCCGTGCAGTGGCCCGGGCTTGAAGCCCTTGCCCGCCAGCGCCTTGTCCGCGGCCCGCGCGGCCTTCAGCGCGCCGGCCCGGTCGACCACGACCATCGCGTTGACCGCGCCGTTCAGGCGGGCGATGCGCTCCAGATGCGCCTCGGTCGCCTCGACCGAGGTCGTTTTCCTGTTTCGTATAGCGCGGGCAAGCCGCGTCGCGGTCTCAAAGCACGGTTGCACCTAAGCCTCCCCCTGCGCGCCCGTGCACCCTAGCCGCCCCTGTCCTGCCCGGCTATAGAGCCCGGGGTATCGGTGGGAACAGCATGAGCCTCCGGGGCAAGACACTCTTCGTGACGGGCGCGAGCCGGGGCATTGGCCTCGCGATCGCGCTGCGTGCCGCGCGCGATGGCGCCAACGTCGCGGTCGCGGCCAAGACCGTGACGCCCGACCCGCGCCTGCCCGGCACCATCTTCACCGCCGCCGAGGAGATCGAGAAGGCCGGCGGCAAGGCGCTCCCCATCGCCTGCGACATCCGCGACGAGGCGAGCGTCGAGAAGGCCGTCGCCGACACCGCCGCGAAGTTCGGCGGCATCGACATCCTGGTGAACAACGCCAGCGCCATCAGCCTCACCGGCACGCTCCAGACGCCGATGAAGCGCTTCGACCTGATGAACCAGATCAACCAGCGCGGCACGTTCATGGTCTCGCAGAAGGCGCTGCCGCACCTGCTGAAGGCGGCCAACCCGCACGTGCTGAACCTGTCGCCGCCGCTCGACTTCGACGTGAAGTGGTTCGCCAACCATCCGGCCTACACGCTCGCCAAGTATTCGATGTCGGTCTACGCCTGGGCGATGGCCGCCGAGTTCAAAGGCAAGGTCGCGTTCAACTGCCTGTGGCCGCGCACCGGCATCGCCACCGCCGCCATCCGCAACGTGCTGGGCGGCGACGAGGGCATGAAGGCCTGCCGCAAGCCCGAGATCATGGCCGACGCCGCCTATGCGATCTTCAATCGCCCGGCGAAGGACTGCACCGGCAACTTCTTCATCGACGACGAGGTGTTGGCGGCCGAGGGCGTCACCGACCTCGACAAGTACGCCGTCTCGCCAGGCACGCCGCTGATGCCCGACTTCTTCGTGCCGGCGCCCGGCGCGCGCACGGTCGTCGGACGGGGCTGAGCCGGCATGGCGACGTTCATCCTGGTCCATGGCGCGTGCCACGGCGGCTGGTGCTGGGAGAAGGTCCAGCCGCTTCTCGAAGCCAAGGGCCACAAGGTCTGCGCGCCCGACCTGCCCGGCCTCGGCAAGGATCACACGCCGCCGGCCAATGTGACGCTGGCCGACAACGTCGAGAAGATCTCGCGCCTCCTCGACAAGATGGAGGAGCCGGTCGTCCTGGTCGGCCACGCGCTGGGCGGCGTCACCATCAGCCAGACCGCCGAGGCCCGCCGCCGCAAGATCAAGGCGCTTGTCTACGTCTGCGGGCTGATGCCGCCGTCGGGCAAGGCCAGCCGCGAGATGACGGCGGGCGACCCCGACATGCTGTACCGCCGCTCCCGCGAGGTCAGCTCCGACGGTCTCACCTACATGTTCTCGCGCGCGCAGCTGCCGACCTTGTTCTACGAGGACGTCTCGGCCGAGGACCGCTACCGCGCCATGGAGCGGCTGCGGCCGCAGCCGATCTCGATCTCGACCACGCCGCTCACCCTGACCGACGACCGCTATGGCTCGGTGCCGCGCTGGTACATCGAGTGCACGCTCGACAACTCCGTCCGCATCGCCCGCCAGCGCGCGATGGTGAAGACCCTGCCCTGCAAGGTGATCACCATGGAATGCGGCCACTCGCCCTTCTACAGCTCGCCCGAAGAGCTGGTCGAGCATCTCGAGACCATCGCGGCGAGCTGAGATTTCCGGCTCCTGCCGTTTAATAAACGGAAATTAAACGACGGCGCTTCTCCGCAGGCACGTCTCGCCGCAAGAGTATTGCGGATTTCGCACCAATTGTCAAGCAGTCAGTCGAAGAAGGCGAACGCGCGGACCTCGATGCTCTGGCGCGGCTTGGGATGGGCCGGCGTCGCGGGATCGTCGAAGGCCGAATGCAGCGAGAAGCGCGCGCGGCCGTCCTTCAGCGAGTCGTAGCACTTGATCAGCGCCGCCTCGTTCCGCCGCATCTGGGGGAAGTAGTACCAGCGGTGATCGGAATTGTAGACGCCCTGGTAGATCTCGCCGGTGCGATCGGCATAGACGAGATTGCAGACCGCAAGATCCTTGGGCGCGATGCTCTCGGAATCGACGAAGCCCAGCGGCGCCATCTCGACCGGGTCGGCCGCGATGTTGCGCCAGACATTGTACTCGGCGAAGCGCTTCTTCAGCCGCTGCTCGGCCTCGGCCGGCGGCAGCAAGTCGCGCACGCGCTGCGGCCCGGATTTCTCGGTGTAGTCGTTGTGCACCGAGCGCACCGGCTGCCGCAGACCGCGCTCGACGGCGTTGTCGGCGGTGCGCACGGTGTGGTCGAAGATCACGACCTTCGACGCGCCGGTCTCGCGCTTGATCAGCGCCTCGACCTCCGCGTAGTAGGCGGTCTTCACCTCGTCGTTGTCGTAGAAGTCGCGCACCTTGGTGTCGTGGTCGACGAGCTTGAACGCCTGCCGGTCGAGCGAGAAGTGCGCGGCCTTGGCGCGCCCGTCCTCGACCTCGACCTTGAAGTCGCGATAGTTGCCCTCGCGCCGCGGCACGCCGGTGCCGGCCGGCGGGTTGTAGGTGACGGGCGTGACGCTGAGATCGGCGAGATAGTTGACGGACGCTTGAACCATGCGGGCTCTCCTTGGCCTCCCTCAGAGATCGTGCCGATCCTTAACCCCTTCAAGCCGTCCGGGATCATGAGAAGAACTCATGAGGTCATTTTCAAGCGGCCATTCTCACGCGGCCAGTTCGAGGATCTCCATGACCTGTTCGGGCGTGGTGATCGGGCGCGGATTGTTGAGCACCGCGCGGTCGTGCATCGACTTCTCGCCGATCTCGCGGAAGCGGTCGCGGCCGACGCCGACCTCGCGCAGGCTGCCCGGCAGCCCGAGCGCCTTGACCAGCCCTGCCACCAGGTCGGCGGCCGGCGTGCCGGGCTTGCCGAAGGCCTCGCTGACCCGCGTCTGGCGATCGGCATTGGCCGGCAGGTTCCAGCGCAGCACCGAGGGCAGCATCACGCACGACGTGTGGCCGTGCGGCACGTGGCAGGCGGCGCCCAGCACATGGCCGATGCCGTGGCTGGCGCCGGTGCCGACACCCGAGGTGCCGGCGCCGATCGACAGCCACATGCCGAACTGCAGGTCCATGCGCGTCTGCCTGTCGCCGGGCGCGGCCCTGTGCGCGGGCAGCGCGCGCGCCAGCAGCTTCAGCGCTTCTGTCGACGTGCCGATCGCGAACGGATTGGCCTGCTGCGAGCACAGCCGCTCGACGGCGTGGTCAACCGCCTTGAGGCCGGTCGAGAGCATCAGGTCCATCGGCGTGTGCAGGGTCGCGGCGGGATCGAGCACGATCACGCGCGGCACGACCAGCCGGTGGCCGAAGCTCTCCTTCACGCCGCGGCGCGGATCGGAAATGCCGGCATAGGCGTTGAACTCGGCGGCCGAGAGCGTGGTCGGCACCGCGATCATGCGCACGGCATCGGCCGGCGGCTTGATCGCCTCCGAGGGCGGCGCCGCCCCGCCGGTGGGCTTGCCGGCCTTGTAGAGATCGAGATCGTCGACGGTCGTGGCGTTCTGCCAGAGCGCGATCAGCGTCACCTTGGTGGCGTCGATCGCCGAGCCGCCGCCCACCGACACGATGAGATCGGCCTTGGCCTCGCGCGCCAGCCGCGCGCCCTCGATCACGCAGGCACGTGGCGAGTGAGCGGTGATGCCGGCATAGACGCCCGCATAGCGCTCCCCGAGCTCGCGCACGATGCCGGCCACCAGCGCCGTCTGCGCCACCGACTTGGTCGTGGTGATGAACACGCGCCCGGCACCCAGCCGCTCGGCCTCCGCCAGCACCGCCTGCCCCGCCGGCTTGCCGTAGACGACCCGCTCGATGTCCTGATGGCCGTGGATGCCGGTGAGCATTGAGTCTTCCTTTATCTTGTGGGACCGCGGGCCTCCAGGCCCGCTCAGAATCATGAGCGGGCCTGGAGGCCCGCGCTCCCAAACGCTTTACCCGATATGCCGTCGATACAGCGCCAGCATGCGCTCGAAGTGCTTTTCGCGCGCGGCGTCGTTCAGGTTGCCGCGGTCGGTGAAGGCGTAGCCGTGATGCGTGCCCAGCTCGGTCTCGACGCGCGACGGGAACGGCGCAGCGGCCAGCATCTTCTCGAACTTCGCCACGTCCGACAGCGGCACGTAGGTGTCGTGCTCGGCGAAGGCGTAATAGCCTTCGGCCGCGATATCGCCCAGCGTGAGGTGCGGCGAGTCCGGCTTGTCGGTGATCAGGCGCGTGCCGTAGTAGGACGCGAAGCAGGCGATGCGGTCGGGATGCGCGGCGGCGGCGGCCGTGACGAACGCGCCGCTCATGCAGTAGCCCACCAGGCCGATCTTGCCTTCCTTGGCATCGGGCATCGACGGCAGCCGGTCGAGGATCACGCCGACATCTGCCGCGACCTTGGCGTTCGAGATCGACTCGAGGCAGCCGAACATTCGCTTGCGGTTGGCGTCGGCGTCGGGATGGTCCTTGGTCGGGCCGCACACGAAGTCGCGGATGGTTCGGTAATAGAGATTGGGCAGGATCACGTAGTAACCCGACTGCGCCACCCGCCGGCAAATCTCCTTCAGCCCCTCGCGCACGCCGGGTGCGTCCATCAGCATCAGCACGACCGGCAGCGGCCCGCCCTCGTCGGGCCGCACGGTCCAGGTGTTCATCGCGCCATCTTGCGTGGCGATATCCATTTCGCGTTCGATCATGGCCGAACGGTACCGGGCCCCTGCCCCATGGTCTATAACCACGCCTCTATCTTGGTGTTCGAGGAGTGGAATGATGCCGGGGGCGCTTGAGGGGCTGAAAGTCGTCGATCTGTCGCGCGTGCTGGGCGGGCCCTATTGCGGCCAGATGCTGGCCGACCACGGCGCCGAGGTGATCAAGGTCGAGCCGCCGCAGGGCGACGAGACCCGCCTGTGGGGCCCTCCGTTCGACGCCGACGGCATCTCCGCCTACTTCTCCGGCATCAACCGCAACAAGCGCACGATCGCCCTCGACCTGTCGAAGCAGGAGGGCCGCGACGTGCTGCTGAAGCTGCTCGAGACGGCCGACGTGCTGATCGACAACTTCAAGACCGGCACGATGGAGAAGTGGGGCATCGGCTATGCCGACACGCTGTCGAAGAAATTCCCGCGCCTCGTCCATGCCCGCATCTCGGGCTTCGGCGAAGACGGGCCGCTCGGCGGCTTCCCGGGCTACGACGCCATGATCCAGGCCTCGGCGGGCCTCGTCTCGGTGAATGGCGCGCCCGAAGGCGGCCCGGTGCGCGTCGGCGTGCCGGTGGTCGACCTGTCGACCGGCATGAACGCCACCATCGGCATCCTGATGGCGCTGTACGAGCGCAACCGCTCGGGCAAGGGCCAGTTCGTCGACGCGACGCTGTACGACAGCGCCGTGGCGCTGCATCAGCCGCACGCGCCGAACTATTTCGTGGCCGGCGCGACGCCCAAACTGGTCGGCAACAGTCATGGCAGCCTGGTGCCCTATTCCAACTTCCCGACCAAGGGCCGCAACATCGCGATCGCCGCCGGCAACGACGGCCAGTTCCGCAAGCTGGCGCAGATGCTGGGCAAGCCGCAGCTCGCCGAGGACCCGCGCTTCAAGACCAACAAGGACCGCGTGGCGCACCGCCTCGAACTCGAGGCCGAGCTGCGCGAGCTGATGAAGGACAAGGATGCCGACAGCTTCTCGGTCGAGCTGATGAAGGGCGGCGTGCCGTCCGGCGCGGTGCTCGAGGTGCCCGACGTGATGGAGCACCCGCACACCAAGCATCGCGGCATGGTGTGGGAGAAGGACGGCTGGCGGAACGTCGGCAATCCCGTGAAGCTCTCGCGGACGCCCGCGAAGATCAACGCCAAGCCGCGGAAGTTCGGCACCGACACCCGCGCCGTGCTGGCCGAGCGCGGCTACTCCGAGGCCGAGATCGACAGGATGATCGCCTCGGGCATCGCCTTCACCGAGATCAGGAAGGTCTGACATGTTCCAGCCCGATCTGCTCAAGGGAAAGCGCATCCTCGTCACCGGCGGCGGCACCGGCCTCGGCCGTTCGATCACGCAGCGCTATCTCGAACTGGGCGCCAACGTCGTGATCTGCGGCCGGCGCGAGGATGTGCTGAAGAAGACGGCCGAGGAGCTGGCGAAGGAGACCGGCGGCGAGATCGAGACCGTCGGCTGCGACGTGCGCCAGGCCGACGCGGTCGAGAAGATGATGGACACGATCTGGGCCAAGCGTCCGCTCGACATCCTGGTGAACAACGCCGCGGGCCAGATCCTGGCGCAGACCCACAGGCTCTCGCCGCGCGCCATCGACGCGGTGCTGGGCATCGTGGTGCACGGCTCGGCCTATTGCACCGTCGCGGCCGGCCGGCGCTGGATCGACGCCGGCGAGCGCAACAAGGTCGTGATGTCGATCCTCACCATCTCGTCGCTGACCGGGGCCGCCTTCACCGTGCCGTCGGCGATGGCCAAGGCGGGCGTGCTCGCCATGACCAAGAGCCTCGCCGTCGAATGGGGGCCGAAGGGCATCCGCACTTGCGCGATCGTACCCGGCCCCTTCCCGACCGAGGGCGCATGGAGCCGGCTGATGCCCAAGGAGCGTGGCTCGCAGGATGACGTCGCCAGGGTGATCCCGATGCGCCGCGTCGGCGAGCATATCGAGCTGGCCAACCTCGCTTCGTTCCTGGTGAGCGACGGCGCCGCCTACATCAACGGCGATGCGATCGTGATCGACGGCGGCAAGTCGCTGCAATCGGGCGGCGGCGGGGCCAATACCTCGGCGATGCTCGACTGGACCGACGAGCAGTGGGCGGCGATCCGTCCGAAAAAATAGTGCCCGCTAGCGGCTGACCGCCTTGAGGTCGGCCGCGCTCTGGAGATAGGCGCGGTGCGCCTCCTCCACCCGCACCTTCATCGACAGGCGGGCGAACAGCGTCTGCTTCTGGATCTCCTGGAGATCCTGGAGGCCCGTGCGCAGGGCCGCCTCGATGCGCAGCTGCGCGTCGCGCGCCTCGCGCTCCAGCACCTCTCGATCCGGCGGCGCCGGCTGCGGCCCCGCCTGGGCCTCGAACCGCCTCTCCAGCTCCAGCCGCCATTCGATCAGCGCGTCGCGCAGGTGACGGTCGAGCTTGGGCACCGAGTCGAGCCGGTCCGCGTCGACGTCGGCGGCGGTGGCGATGCCGAACGACTCGAGCAACGGCACGCGCGCCGAGCTCACGCCCTTCACCTCTTGGTCCTCGATCGCGAACGTGTCGAGGAAGCGGCGCAGCGCGGCGGCGCGGCCGCCGGACTCCGGCGCGGGCTGGGACTGCTCGCGCCGCTCGCGCGCCGCGATCCAGGCGGCGCGTAGCCGGTCGAGCTCGGCGCGCTTGGCGTCGAAGCGGCCGGGGCCCGCCTGGTTCTGCCATTCGGTGCGGATGCGCTCGAGCCGCTCGGTATCCTGCTGCGCCTTGGCGACGAAGATGGCGGGATCGTTGGCGGCGCGGACGAGCGTGCGCGCGACATAGTAGAGGCCGACGGCGGCCAGCAGGAACAGGCCGCGCGCCGGCAGGGGCAGGCTGACGAACAGCGCGATCGGCAGCGGCAGCGCCGACAGCACCAGCGCGTAGAGCCGGTGCATCTGCCGCTGCTGGCGGAACGCCATCACCGCGGGCGAGATGCGCACCTTGCCCTTGCCTTCCGGCAGATCGAGGATCGGCGCACCACCCGGATGCTCGATCGCCTCGACACGGCGCCAGAAGCCGTCGATGTCGAAATGCGCAGCGGCGCCGGACGAGACCGTCGTCGAGAACAGCCCGACGCCGGTCGCCGCTTCCATGCGGCACCACGGGCAGCCTTGCAGGCCGTTGAAGTGCCAGTGCGCGGGGCTGAAGGCGCACTGGCGGAGCTGGCCCTCGAGCCCGTCCAGCGCGGCAGCCCATTCGCGCGCCGTCGGCCGGCCGTCGTTGCGGCTCGCGCGCGCGAAGGCGCGTTCGAACAGACCGGCGACGGCGGGCGACACGATGCCGAGCGACGGCGCACCGGGCGGCCGCTCGATCTGGTGAGCGGCGCTGTCCGCGCCATAGGCGAATCGGCTCTCGCCGATCGCCCGCTCGATCGTCATCTCGCCGAGTCCGAGATAGCGCCCGGCATAGGGATGGCGGCCCATGAACAGCGTCAGGAAGACGAGGACGGCCAGCCCGAAATTGTCATGGTTGGGCGTGCGCGCGACTTCCGAGAACAGCAGCCCCTGCAACTCGGGTGGCGTGAAGGTGGGCACGCCCACTTCGCAGAGATACATCTTGCCCTGTCCGGAGACCTGGAAGCTGTCGCAGTCGATCAGGCGGACGCGCGCGTCCTGCCCCACCAGCACGCCGCTGTGGTTCACGTCGGCCACGACGCCCGACGCCTCGTGGATCGTCGCGATCGCGCGCGAGAGATTTGCCGCGACCCGGATCAGGAACCGCCAGTCCGCGCCCGGGAATTCCGCGCGCCGGCTCTTGGGGCTGTAGAGGTGATGGATGTCCTTGTGCCCGGTCACCTTGGGCATCAGGAGGCCGATCGGCGCGCCCGAGGGCAGCGACAGCAGGCCGGTCGGCCAGGCGGCGAGCTTCGCCACGCTTTCCGACTGCATTGCCGCCATCGCCCGAATCTTCTCGGCGCGCAGCGGCGTCAGCGGCTGGTGATGGATCTTGGCGGCGATGTCCGTATCGTCTTCCAGCTCGTAGACGGCGCCCTCGCCGCCCTGGCCGAGCTTGCGCGCCAGGCGCAGCACGCGGCCGCGGTCGTCGACGACGAAGGGTGGCGGATCCTGCGGGCTCACCGGCGGCGGCTCGCCAGGATCAGGGTCTTGTCGTCGTTCGTGCGCTCGGTGACCGCCGGCGTCGACAGGTATTTCTCGAGGTCGCGCCCCAGCGCCGCATCGGGACCGGTGACGTGCGAGCGCCGGACGGCCGGGAACATGCTGTCGAAGAACGGCGCATGCACCGTCTTCGACGCCTTGTTCAGCACCAGGTTCTCCAGCCCGTCGGAGAACAGCGCCACCTCGGCCACCGGCTCCGACGTCACCTGGAAGTCCATGACCTGGAGCGCGTCCTCGGAGGTGATGAAGTTGGTCATGTTGGCGAACTCGCCGTGATGCGGCCAGAAGACATGCCGCCAGTTGGTGCCCCAGCCGTCGGAGATCACGATGGCGCCGTCGCCGATCTGCACGAAGGCCGTGGCCCGCTCGCCGCCGATCACCGCCAGCAAGGTGCAGGCATAGTCGCGCGGCTGAAGCTCCTCGCTCCACGACTTCATCGACAGACGATAGACCACGCCCATGATCCAGCGGCCGGCGAGATCGCGGCTGATGCCCTCGACCCGGCCGCCGCCCGCGATGTACTCCGCCACCAGCCGCGCGAAGGTCTCGCACGCCAGCCGCGCGCCGATCTCGGCCTGCGAGGCGCTGCCCGCGCCGTCGGTCACGACGAAGATCGCGACCGGATGGCCCGCCGTGTCGTCGACCGACAGGTAGGTGTGATGGTCCTGGCACGGCTTGCCCGACGCGATGTGCGAAGTGCCGATCGAGGACGCCATCGCGATCCGCCACGGCGACGCGGAACTCACGCGCGCGCCCAACCCGGCGGCAGCAGCGGCACTTCCTGCCCCATGCCGGAGCGCGAGACGCTGCCGAGCGACGACGACAGCCACACGAAGAGATCGCGAAAGCGCAGGCCCGAGAGCCTGAGCGGCATGCGCACCGAGATCTGCGCCAGCGCGTCCATGTCGGCGTCCTCGACGCCGACGGCGAAGAAGGAGAAGCCCTTGGTCATCTCGCCCTCGCGGATCATCGCCGCCGCCGCGCGCCAGTCGTCGGTCGGCGCGCCATCGGTGATCATGAAGATCCAGGGACGGAAATACGGAATGCCGTTGGCCTTGTAGGCGGCCTTGCGCTGGCGGACCATCTCGAGGCCGCCCGCGATCGCGGCTCCCATCGGCGTGTCGCCGGCGCCGCTCAGCAGCGGCGGCCGGAAGTGGTCCGGCGTCTGGAAATCGTTCAGGAGCTGCACCGGCCCGAAGGTGACGACGCCGACCTCGACCCGCTTCATGGCCAGTGAGTCGGCGGCCAGGGCGCGCTGGAAGGTCGCCAGCCCATGGTTGAGCTCGTCGATCCGCGCGCCGGCCATGGATTCGGAGGTGTCGAGCAGCAGCAGGCAGGGACAGCGCGGCTCGGGGTTGTCCGCGAACTCGCTCGATCCGAACGGAATCTGCTCCAAATCCCCTGCGCCGCCCAAAAGCTCCCCCGAGCACGTCCCGGCTGCGGTTATGAAAGAACCGGGGCGATCTTTCAACCGACGGGCTGGGGACGCCCGTCAGCCCTTCCTGTCGGCCGCCTTGCTGCTCTTGACCACGCGCACCTGGTCGCCGTCCGACAGGCCGTCGGGCGGGCTTTCGATGATCTTATCGTCGCGCGACAGGCCCGAGCCGATCTCCACGACCTGGCCGAGGTCGCGGGCGATCGTGACCGTCTTCAGCGTGACCTTGCCGGCCCCATCGACCGCGGCGACGCGCAGCCCCTTCTGTCCGAAGATCAGCGCGCCCGACGGGATCGACAGCGCCTGCATGTTCTCCGGCAGCTCGATATGCGTGCTGGCGAAGGCGCCCGGCATCAGCTCGCCCGCGCCGTTGTCGACCACGATCTGCATGCGGGTCGCGCCCGAGGCCGCGTCCACGGACCGCGCCGACGCCTCGACCGCGCCGTAATAGGTCTTTCCGGGATACTCGGGCACCGTGATCTGCACCTTGGTGTCGAGCTTCACCGCCGGCACGAAGTTCTGCGGCACGCTCACCATCAGGCGCAGCTTGCGCACGTCGGAGACCACGAACAGCGCGAGGCCCGCGCTCGAGTCGGCGTTGATCAGCGCGCCCACGTCGGTGTTGCGGGCCGTGACGACGCCGTCGAACGGCGCGGTCACGCGCTTGAAGTCCGACAGCACGACCAGGCGCTCGAGATTCGCCCGGGCGGCCTTGGTCAGCGCCTCCTTGACGGTGAGGTCGCCCGCCTTCTCGTCGACGGTCTGGCGCGACACGGCGTTGGAGCCGCCGAGCGTCTGCCAGCGCTGCGCCGTCACGCGCGACAGCGTTTCCGCCGCCTCGGCCGACGCAAGGGCGGCCTTCGCGGCGAGGAGCTGCTGATCGAGGTCCGGCGCCTCGATCTCGGCCAGCAACTGGCCGGCCTTCACCTGCGCGCCGATGTCGACATACCAGCCCTTCAGGAAGCCGCTGACGCGCGCATAGATCGGCGCGCGCGAGTATGCCTCGAGGCGGCCCGGCAGATCGAGGAACGACTGGTTGGCGCGCCTCTCCGGCGACACCAGGGCGACCGGCGTCAGCGCCTGGGCGTCGGTCGAGGCCTTGAGATGGGCCTCGCTCGAGCTGCGTGTCCACACGCCGTTGACGACGACGAACAGCAGGACGGCGACGCCCGCGATACCGGCAATGCCGAGACCGCGGCGGGAAACCTTCGGCGCCGCGGACGGCGGCGCTTGTTCAGGCGACATGGGGAACTCCATGGGCGTCCTTCGCCGGCCGCTCGGCGGTCTTGCCGTGGTGCCGGTGGATGACGCTGAAGACGACGGGAACGAAGATGAGCGTGGCGATGGTCGCGAACACCAGGCCGCCGATGACGGCGCGGCCGAGCGGGGCGTTCTGCTCGCCGCCCTCGCCGAGGCCCAGCGCCATCGGCGCCATGCCGATGATCATGGCGAGCGCGGTCATGAGAACGGGGCGGAAGCGCACGACGCCGGCATCGAGCGCCGCCGCCGTGGCGTCGCCCAGTTCGGCGAGACGCTCGCGTGCAAAGGAGATGACGAGCACCGAGTTCGCGGTTGCGACGCCCATGCACATGATGGCGCCCGTGAGCGCCGGCACCGATAGTGTCGTCGATGTCGCGAACAGCATCCAGACGATGCCGGCCAGTGCGGCGGGCAGCGCGGTGATGATGACGAAGGGATCGCTCCAGGACTGGAAGTTCACCACGATCAGCAGGTAGATCAGCACGATGGCGCCGATGAGGCCGAACAGCAGCCCGGAGAAGGCGCTTTCCATCGTCTTCACCTGGCCTTGCAGCTTGACGGCGCGCACCGTCGGACCGGCCTGCGGCGCCAGCTCGTCGATGACGCGGCGCACGTCGGTGGCGACGGCGCCGAGATCGCGGCCCTGCACGGAGGCGTAGACCTGGATGACGTTCTGGAGGTCGTATTGCGACACCACCGCGTTGGCGGTGCCGCGCTGGATGTCGGCCATGCCGCCCAGCACCTGGAGCGAGGTCGCCGCCGGCGCCATGATCGGCAGGTTCGACAGCGACGAGAGCGAATCCAGCCGGTATTGCGGCGTCTGCATCACGATGCTGTAGGACACGCCGTTGGCCGGATTGAGCCAGTAGGTCGGCGCGACCTGCGAGCTGCCGGCGAGGTTGACGACCAGCGAATTGGTCACGTCGCGCGTCGTCAGGCCGACATACTGGGCGCGCGTGCGGTCGATGTTGACGCCGAACACGGGCGCGGTCCGCGACTGCTGGATGCGTGCGTCGACGATGCCCGGCACCTTGCGGATGCGCGCGAGCAGACGATTGGCGTGCTCGAAGCCGCCCTTGGTGTCGGACGAGCGCACCTGCACCTCGATCGGCGACGGCGCGCCGAAATTCAGGATCTGGCTGATGATGTCGGCCGGCAGGAACGAGAAGGTGAAGCCCGGGAACTGCTCGGGAAGCTGGCGGCGCAGCTCGCGCACATGGTCGGCGGTCGGCGCATGGCCTTCCTCCAGCCTGATCTGGATGTCGCCGTCCTGCGGGCCGATCGTGCCGGTATTGTTGTAGGTCGAGTTGATGCCGCTCACCGGCATGCCGATATTGTCGGCGATCGCGGCGATCTCGTGCGACGGGATGATCGTGCGGATCGCCTTCTGGATGTCGGCGAAACGGTTGGCCGCCTCCTCGACCCGGGTCCCGGTCGGCGCGCGCACATGCATCAGGATCTGGCCGCCGTCGACCGCCGGAAAGAAGTTGCGCCCGAGAAACGGCGCGAGGGCGAACGACGACACCACGAAGGCCATGAACGCCACGATGAACACCGGCCGATGCTGCAAGGCCATGACCAGCAGCTCGCGATAGACCGACCGGAAGGCGTCGAAGCGCGCCTCGAAGCCCTTCTGGAAGCGCACCAGCGGGTTGCGCGACACCGCCGGCGCCTCGCCCTCGGCATGCACGACGTGCGGCTTCAGCAGGTAGTTCGCCATCGTCGGCACCAGGGTGCGCGACAGGAAGAACGAGCAGATCATGGCGAACATCACCGCCTCGGCCATCGGCACGAAGAGGAAGCGGGCGACGCCGTCGAGGAAGAACATCGGCACGAAGACGATGCAGATGCAGAGCAGCGACACGAAGGCCGGCACCACGATCTGGTGCGCGCCGTCGACGATCGAGGTCTCGACGTCCTTGCCGTGCTCGAGATGCCAGTTGATGTTCTCGATCGTCACGGTGGCGTCGTCGACCAGGATGCCGACCGCGAGGGCGAGCCCGCCCAGGGTCATGATGTTGAGCGTCTCGCCGGCCGCCGCGAGGCCCGCGATGGCGCCGAGGATCGACAGCGGGATCGACACCGCGATGATCACCGTCGACCGCCAGCTGCCGAGGAACAGCAGGATCATCAGGCTGGTGAGCACCGCCGCCAGCGCCGCTTCGTAGGCCACGCCCGAGATCGCGCCCTTCACGAACAGCGACTGATCGACCAGGATGGCGACGTCGAGGTTGTCGGGCAGCGACTTCTTGAGCTCGGCGACCTTCTCCTTGATGCCGTCGATGATCGCCAGCGTCGAGGCCGCGCCGTTCTTCAGGACCTGCAACAGCACCGAGCGGCTGCCGTTCACGTGCACGATGTTCTGCTGCGGCGGGAAGCCGTCGCGCACCTGGCCGACGTCGCGCAGGTAGACGATCGTGCCGTCCTTGGCGAACATCGGCATGTCCGCCAGTTCCGCGAAATCCTTGGGCGCATTGTTGAGGTTGATGGCGTACTCGACGCTGCCGATCTTCTGCGTGCCGACCGGCGTCAGCAGGTTCTGCGCCGCCAGCGCATTGGCCACGTCGTTGGCCGACAGGCCGCGCGCCTGCATCGCGGCCGGATCGAGGTCGATCTGGATCTGGCGGAACTTGCCGCCGAACGGGTACGGGATGGCGGCGCCCGGCACGGTGACCAGCGGCGTGCGCACCGTGTTGATGGCGAGGTCGAACACCGCCTGCTCGCTCATGCCCTTGGCCGAGAGCGCGAGCTGGATGATCGGCACGGTCGCGGCGTTGAAGTTCAGGATCAGCGGCGGCGTGATGTTGGGCGGCATCTGCTTCAGCACGGTCTGCGAGATCGCGGTGACCTGTGCGTTGGCGACGCTGATGTCGACGCCCGGCTGGAAGAAGATCTTGACGATGCCGATGCCGGTGTAGGACGTGCCCTCGATGTGCTCGATGTCGTTGACGGTGGTCGTGAGTGCGCGCTGGAAGTTCAGCATCACGCGACCCGACATCTGGTCGGGCGGCAGGCCGGTGTACTGCCAGACCACGGCGATGACCGGAATCCTGATCTCGGGGAAGATGTCGACCGGCATCCGCAGCGCCGACAGCGGTCCCACGATCATGATCAGCACGGCCAGCACGACGAACGTGTAGGGTCGCTTCAAGGCAATGCGAACAAGACCCAGCATTCCGGCCTGCTAACCACGATCCAAAAAAGGGGGCGCAGGCCTCCCGCAGGCCGCGCCGGGCAATGGAATCACGGCCCGTCAGCGGTGTCCATGCGATATTGTCTCCCTCCTTTGCATGGCGGTGCGCTAGGCTTGCATGGAAGGCCGCGACAGAGCCTGGGGAGCGAGAAAATGGCTGACTACGACTACATCATCGTCGGGGCTGGTTCCGCCGGTGGTACCTTGGCCGCCCGGCTCACGGAAAATTCAGCGACCAAGGTCCTCCTGCTGGAGGCCGGTCCGGCCAGCCATCCCTACTCCCGCATGCCGCTGAGCTTCGGCCTGCTGATCGACAACCCTGCTGCGAACTGGCTCTACACGTCCGATCCCGAGCCCGGCACGGCGAACCGTGAAATCCCCGTGCCGCGCGGCAAGGTTCTGGGCGGGTCGAGCTCGATCAACGGCCTGGTCTGGGTCCGCGGCCAGCCGCTCGACTACGACACCTGGGCGCAGATGGGCAATCGCGGCTGGAGCTGGCACGACGTGGCGCCGCTGTTCACGCGCATCGAGACCTTCGTCGACGGCGATGGCAGCAACGGCCGCGGCCTGTCCGGCCCGCTCAAGGTCTCGACCGTGCCCGACCAGAACCCGCTCTACGACGCGCTGTTCCGGGCCGCGGTGGCGGCCGGCTACAAGCTCAACCCCGACTACAACAGCGAGGACCAGGAAGGCGTCGTGAAGACGCAGACCTCGATCTACAAGGGCCGGCGCATGAGCGTCGCGCACTGCTACATCGAACCGGCGATGAAGCGGCCCAACCTGCACGTCGTCACCGACGCCATGACGCTGCGCGTCCTGCTCGAGGGCAAGCGCTGCGTCGGCGTCGAGTACGAGAAGCTCGGCAAGACCTACCAGGTGCGCGCCAAGGAGACGATCCTGTCGGCCGGCGGCATCGCCAGCCCGCAGATCCTCGAACTCTCCGGCATCGGCAAGCCGGAGCTCCTGAAGAAGCACGGCATCGAGGTGCTGCACGAGCTGCCCGCCGTCGGCGAGAACTTCCGCGACCACATCAACGCGCGCATCGTCTGGCGCGTGAAGGACCCGAAAGTGTCCTACAACCATATGGCGCGCGGCGTCGGCGCGGTCACGCAGATGATGAAGTACCTCGCCACCGGCGGCGGCTTCATGAGCCTGCCGTCGGCGCCGCTGCTCGCCTTCCTGCGCACCCGCCCCGAGCTCGCCACGCCCGACGTGCAGATGCACATCGTGCCCTACTCCATCAAGGACCCCAAGACGCGCAAGTTGCAGGACTTCCCGTCGATGACGGTGTCGGTCTACCAGCTCCGGCCCGAGAGCCTGGGCTCGGTCCATATCCGCTCGGCCGAGCCCAAGGCGCAACCGGCGATCCGCTTCAACTTCCTGTCCGACCCGATCGACCAGGCCGCGATGTCGGAAGGTTTCCGCATGATCCGCCGTCTCGTCGACGCGCCGCCGATGGACGCCTATCGCGGCGAGGAATATTCGCCGGGCCCGCACGTCAGGAACGATGCCGAGATCCTCGACTACATCCGCAACAACTCGCAGACCGCGTACCACCCGATCGGCACCTGCCGCATGGGGCCGGCCGGCCCCGGCACCGTGGTCGACGACAGGCTGCGCGTGCATGGCATCGAGGGGCTGCGGGTCGCCGATGCCTCGATCTTCCCGACCATGCCGTCGGGCAATACCAACGCCCCGTCGATCATGGTCGGCGAGAAGGCCGCCGATTTGCTGCGCGCGGCGTAAGGAGCGGTCATGCGTTTTGCGTTGCGTACTCTCGTTGCCGTGATCTTGATCCTCTCGGCCAGCCCATCGCAGGCCGGTGAAACAGCGGCCGAGATCACGGCGGCGGTGAAGAAGATCGGGCCGGTCATCGAGCCGGCCAAGACCGCCGAGTTGTTCGCCCCGTTGCAGAAGAAGGAGCCCTATGCCGGCGTGACGGTGACGCGCGACCAGAAATACGGCGCCGATCCGCGCAACCTGCTCGACGTTTTCCAGCCGGCGACGGCCGATCCTGCGCCGCGGCCGATCCTGCTGTTCGTGCATGGCGGCGCATTCACCGGCGGCGACAAGCATCAGGCGGGAAGTCCGTTCTACGACAATGTCGCGCTCTGGGCGGTGGCCAACGGCATGATCGGCATCAACATGACCTACCGCCTGGCGCCCGCACATCCTTATCCCGCCGGCGCCGAAGACGTTGCGATGGCCGTGCAGTGGACGCTGGAGAATGCCGGACGGCTGGGCGGCGATCCACGGCGCATCTTCCTGATGGGCCACTCGGCCGGTGCCGTGCATGCGGCGACCTACATCGCCCGTCCCGAGTTGCAGAAGGTAAAAGGCGGCGGGCTCGCCGGCGCCATCCTGCTGTCCGGTCTCTACCTGCTGACGCCGGACACCGACGGGCCGCCGCAGCGCGCCTATTTCGGCCAGGACCTCTCGAAATGGGCGGACCGCTCGTCGCTGAAGGGCCTGGTGGCGACCAAGCTGCCGATGCTGGTCGCGCGCGCGCAACTCGACCCGCCGATCTTCGCCATCCAGGGCGAGGTGCTGAACCGCGCGATGTGCGCCAGCCCGCGCGACTGCCCGACCTATCTGGTGCTGCAAGACCAGAGCCACATGTCGGAGGTCTATTCGATCAATACCGACGAGACCCGGCTCAGCGGCGCCATCGCGGCGTTCGTCAAGAAGCCCCGCTAGGCTCAGCCGCCGAGGCGGCGGCGCACGTCCTCCGGGATGGCGACCGCCCTCAGCGAGCGGGCATCGCCTTCCTTCTTCGCCCAGATGCGCGTCTCCGCGCCCTCCGCGGCGACCGCGCCCGTGGCGTCGCGGAAGACATGCGTGATGGTGAAGGAGCTGCCGCCGAAGCGCGACACGTGGCTCTCAATGGCCAACTTCTCGCCGTGCTGCGAGGGACGCCGGAAGGAACATTGGGCGTTCACCAGCGGCGTGCCCTCTTTCCATTGGCCGCTGCTGACGTCGTCGCGCTTCAGCCCGGCCGCGAGAAACAGCCGCGACGTCGCCTGGTCGCACCAGCGGAAATAGGCCGGGTAGTAGACGATCCCGGCCGGGTCGCAGTCGCCCCATTCGACGGTGATCTCGTGGCGGCTGGTGAGCGGCATCGCCTCAGTCCTCGAGCGGCTTGCCGCTGATCGACGCGGTGCCGGTCATCGCCGCGACCAGCTTGCCGTCCGCACGCGCGACGTCGACGCGATAGGTCGAGATGCGGCTGGAACGCGACAGCTCGGTCGCCGTCGCCGTCAGCGTCTCGCCGGGCTGGACCGCGCGATTGTAGATCATGTGCACGTCGATGCCGGCGGCGGCGACGCCGTGCGAGTTGCAGGCGAAGCCGAAGGCCGCATCGGCCAGGGTGAAGGTGAGTCCGCCGTGGCAGACGCCGCCGAAATTGAGATGCCGCGGCTCGACCTTGACCCGCGCGATCGCCCGGCCGTTCGCCGCCTCGACCAGCTCGATGCCGAG
>JAFEFH010000041.1 GCA_018240695.1 Pseudomonadota bacterium
CTCGACCTTGTCGTTGATCCCGCGCTTGATCGCGCAGGCCGTGACCTTGCGCACATACGGGCTGGCGGGAGAGTAAGCGAGCTTCATCTGACGTTTCCTCCGGACATTACGGGCCCTGACATACCGCGTGGCGCGTCCGGCCGCGAGTATGTCGTCCCGCAGCGCGATCCGCACCTCAGGTTTCGTCGATATGTCCGGGCGGCACGATCGGCGCGGGAACCAGGGGCGGAATGCGGTCAGGGCCGAAGAGCTTGGTGTAGATTTCGACGGCTTCCCTCCGGAGTTTGATGGCTTCACCGCCAAAGCCGACCGCATCGTAGACCGCGCTGAGATTCACCAGTGCAACAGCCAGGATGACGGTGGGCTTTCCGGCACCTTTCCTCTGCAGCTCGATGGTCCGCTGCAGCAGGTCGACGGCCTCTGAGGCGCGGCCGACCTGCAAGAGAAGCAGTGCCTTGCCATTCAGATAGCTGCACAGCACCGGACTGTCCGCACCATAGGCGGCCGTAACGATGGCGATGCTTTCATCATGCAGCGCCAGAGCTTCCTTGGTGTCTCCAACGCTGGTCCGGAACTGGGCGATGAGACTGAGCGCGTAGGCGACGACAGGATGCCTGGGCCCGAGGATCTTGCGGTAGGTGTCGAGTGGATGCTCATAGTAGCGGGCAAAGTCGCCGAACTTCCCGCGTAGCCGATAGACTTCGGCGACCGAGTTCGCCGCAAAAGCCGCCTGAAGCGATTCCGTTCCGAACGAATGTTCGGCCATCGCCAGGATCCGCTTCGCCGTCGCCTCGGCGGCGTCGAAGTCCTTGTTGAAGCTTTGAAGGCTCTGGAGATCGACCAGAACTCGAATGAGGCGTGGATCGTCCTGCCCCACCCTGCTTTCGTAGATCGCCAACCGCTTCGACATGTAGCCGGCGGCTTCCTCGTATTGGCGGCGAGCGATCGACAGGCGCACCAGGTCGCCGTAGCTGTCGGCCACATTGGTGTCCTGGGCGCCGTAGACGGCGGTCCGGATGCGCAGCGCCTCGTGATAGAGCCGATCCGCCTCTTCGAACTCCGACTGCCCTTGCCGAACCATCGCCAGCGTGAGCAGGCCGCGCACGACGAACGGATGGTCAGGCCCGAGCACCTTGCGATAGATCGCCAGCGGGCGTTCGGCGAGTGCCGCCGCATCGGCCAGCCTGTCCTGCCGATAGAGGGACATGGCCAGGCTCACCAGCGTGTCGGCCACCTCACTGCTGTCGGCGCCGAACGTCTTCTCGCGGCCCATCAGAACGGTGCGCAGCAATTCTTCCGCTTCCGCCGACCGACCCATGCTGTCGAGTGTCAGAGCGAGGCTGTTCTTGTCGGCCAGGACCAGCGCATGGTCCGGGCCATAGACCTTTTCCCGGACGATCATCGACCGGCGGAACAGCGGCTCGGCGAGGCTGTATCGTCCTTCCCAGCGCAGCACGGCCGCCAGATTGAACTGGGCGTCCGCGACCAGGGGATCGTCGAGACCGAGCTTTTGCTGACGTGTCGTCAGCGCCTTGCGAACCAGTTCTTCCGATTCCCGGAATCGCCGCAGGTAGCGATAAGTCACCGACAGGCTGACCTGCGCACCCGTGAGCGGCATCGGGTCGTCGAGCTTCGAGAGGATCTCCACCGCCGTGCGCAGCGGCTGCTCCGCCGCCTGGTAGCGCCCGGCCTCGAACAGCGAATTACCGAGCCAGAGGAAAAGATTGGCGACCTCGATACCCTCAGGTTTACCGCCCTTGGTGTACAGCTCGGCTGCCTTCCGGAATTCGGTCTCCGCCGCGTCGAACTTCCGCTGATCGAGGTAGGAAAGCGCCAGCACCTGGTAGAACAGCGCGAGACTCTTGGAATCGTCGGGAAGCACCGCTTCGCGTACGACGATGGCGCCCTTGATCATCTTTTCCGCGTCCGCGGGCTTTTTCGCCAGACGTGCGGACTTCGCCAGATTGAAGGCCGCGACAGTCGCTTCCGGCGCCGCCTCCTTGCTGCGCGTGCGGCTGTAGCTCCACAGGATCAGGTTGTTCTCCGCGTCGGACCGCGCGATATCGCCCTTCTCCGCAGCGATCTTCGCGATCAGGGCGTGCGCCCGTGCCGTCTCGACGTGGTCCTTACCGAGCAGGATCTCGCGCAGAACCAGCGCACGCTCGGCCGAGTGAATGGCTTCGTCGAACTTCTTCTGGCCCCGCAGGAAGTCGGCCTGCGTCACCAGGAGGACGACGAGGGTCGTCGCGCGTGGACCCTTCAGATTCTCCGCAGCCATCACGCCGGTCTCCAGCGTGAAAGCAGCCTCGGAGAACTTGCGCTCGCGCATGCAGATGATGGCGAGATAGCGATAGCTCATTGCGATGCGGGCATCGTCGCGCGGCGACTGCTTCTCGAGGAGCACGATACTCTTGCGTATCGCGTCCTCGGCTTCGACGAGCTTTTCCTGGCCGGCCAGCGCCGCGGCGAGATTGGCGGCGGCGACCGCCGCTGCCTTGGCCAACTCCTTGTCCGGATTGCGCTCGTAAGCCGCGACGACGGCCTCGAGATAGGGCTCGGCGCGACCATATTCGCCCGATGCCGTGCCGATCGCACCCAGAACCCCACGCACCGAGATCGTTCGCGGCACATCGGGACCCAACCGCTCTTCGTGCAACTTGAGCGCCCGCTCGCCCGTAGTCCACGCCTCGCCGTACTTCTTCATGTGCAGGAAGTACTGCGTCTGCCATGTCAGGGCCCGTGGCAGCTCCCCTTTCTCCTTGGGATCGGAGATCTTCTCCGCAAGCGCCACGGCGTCGCGATAGCGCGCGTCGGCCTCTTCCGGCTTGTTTCCCCACTCGAGCTTGAAAGCTCCTTGAAGCAGCGCTTCGACCTGGGGATTGGTACCCGGTGGCAAGGGCTGCGCGGCCGGCTGCCCCTGTGCCGCGGCCGGCAAGGCCGCCAAGACCAGCGCCCATGCGACAAGGATCAAAATCCGGATTGCCGAAGCCATCGGCAATACTACCAGAAGTGCGGGGACGCGCTAGCGCAGACGGCGCGCCGCCGCGCTTGATCTAGCGGTAGGCCGCCTTCCGCGTCACATACCCCGCCGCGACATCCGCTGCGAGGGCCGCCTCGCTGCGCTGCTTCGGGTCGCCATGTCCGCCGCCGCCCGGCGTGCCGAGGATGACGGTGTCGCCCTTGTGCAGCACGTACTGCTTCTTCGGGTCGGTCTTCTTGCCGTTGATGTGAAGTTCGCCCGGCGCGCCGTCCTTGCCGCCTTCGACGCCGAAGGCCGGGAAGAGCGTGCGCTCGGCGAGGAACGACACCGCGATCGGCGTGTCGCTGCGGCTCTCGATCATGATCTCCTGGCCGAGCCCGCCGCGCTGGCGGCCGGGACCACCGCTGTCGGGCCGCAGCTTCTTGTGATGGAAGCGCAGCGGCGCGATGTGCTCGCTGATCTCGATCGAGGTCGACGAGACGTTCGACGGCCACGACAGGCAGGTGACGCCGTCGCGCTGGCCGTTGCCGCCCATGCCGCCGTTGTAGAAGAACATGTTGGCGTAGGGCTTGCCGCTGCCCTTGCCGTCGGGCCGCACGCCCGACTGGTTCATGCCCCACATCGGGCTGCCGCACGCCGCCATCACGCGCTCGGGCACGATCTGGCCGAGGCAGCCGAACACCAGCATCGGCACGTAGTGGCCGATCAGCATGCGCGAGCCGCCCGGCGCGGGGAACTGCGGATTGACGATGCAGCCCGGCGGCGCGCTGAGGCTGATCGGGCGGAACGCGCCCTCGTTGTTGGGCAGGTTGGGACTGGTGCAGACCTTGACCCCGTACATCGCCATCGCCGCCGTGTAGCAGAGCGCGCAGTTGATCGCGCGATCGACCTGGGCGTCGGTGCCGGCGAAGTCCATCGAGATCGTGTCGCCCTTGATCGTCAGCTCGAGCTTGAGCGTGATCGGCGTCTCCATGATGCCGTCGGTCTTGAGCTCGCTGCGATAGGTGCCGTCCGGCAGTTCGCGGATCGCCGCGCGCATCGCGGTCTCGCAACGGCCCTGGATCTCGCGCGCGAGATCGGTGAGGTCGGCGAGATCGTAGCTGTCCATCAGCACGCGCAGCCGATCTTCCATGACGTCGAGCGCCACGATCTGGGCGTAGAGATCGCCCATCGTCTGGTCGGGCGTGCGCACGTTCTTGCGGATGATCGCGACCAGCGTCTCGTCGGTCTTGCCAGCGGCGATCATCTTCATCGGCGGGATCTGCAGGCCCTCCTCGAACACCTCGCGCGGCTCAGGGCTGCGGATCTTGCCGCCGATGTCGGGCGCATGCGCGGTCGTCGCACTGAAGGCGATCAGCTTGCCGTCCCTGAAGATCGGCTTGGCCAAGGTGATGTCCGGCAGATGGCCGGTGCCCAGCCAGATGTCGTTGGTGATCAGCACGTCGCCGGGCGACAGCTTGTCGGCCGGGAAGAACTTCAGGAAGTGCTTCACCGTCTCCGGCAAGGTGCCGATGAAGCTCGGGATGCTCTCCGACGCCTGGACCAGCGACTGGCCGGTGTCGTCGGTGATCACGCAGGAGAAGTCGTAGCTCTCGCGCACCAGGGTCGAGAAGCTGGTGCGCACCATGGCGACGGCGGCTTCATCGACAGCCGAGATCAGCCGGCGCCACAGAAGCTCGAGCTCGATGGGATCGAACGTGCGGGTCATTGGAGGACGCTCATGGCTGGGAGCGCGCCACTCCAGTGGCGCTCATGGAATGCCGCAACAAGAAGAGATGCGCCACTGGAGTGGCGCGGTCCCGGCAAAGACATCACTTCGCCTCCGCCAGGATGGAACCGTCGGGCAGCAGGCGCGCCGTCGAGTTCGGGCCGACAATGAACGTGCTCTCGTCTTCCTCGAACACAGCGGGCCCCTCGATGCTGACGCCGGCCTTCAGCGCGTAGCGGTCCCACACCCCGGTCTCGACCGTCTTGCCCTCGTCGGGGAAGAAGACCGGCCGCGTGCCCTTCTGGCCCGTCGCGGAGGCGTGCCGCGTCAGTTCGAGCTTGCCGCCGGTGCCCGGCATCGGCGCGGTGACCGAAAGGCGCAGCGCCACGAACTGGATCGCCGCGCCCGGCGGTACGCGCGCGAACAGCGTCTTGTAGGCGGCCTCGTACTCGCGGCGCACGCCTGCCTCGTCGAGCGGCGACGGCAGCACGACGGTGATCTCGCTGCCCTGCCCGATGTACCGCATGTCGGCCAGACGCCGGACCGTGCGGCCGTCGACATCGGCGCCGGTCAGGCGCAGCACGTCGAGCGATTCCTTCTCGAGCGCGACGAAGGCCTTCTCGACGGCGCCCATGTCGGCGCCCGCCAGCGCGTCGGTGAAGCTCTGCACACGATCGACGCGCGCCGGCGCCATCAGCATGCCGATGGTGCTGCCCGCGCCCGCGCCAGGCGGGCAGACGACGCGATTGACGCCGAGCTTGCGCGCGACGTGCCAGGCATGCACGGGCCCCGCGCCACCGGTCGCCAGCAGCGCATATTCCGACGGCACGCGGCCGCGCTCGGCGATCGCCACGCGCGCGGCACCCGCCATGTTCTCGTTCACCACGTCGTGCACGCCGAAGGCGGCCCGGCCCGGCTCGACCTTCAGCGACGAGGCCAGCGTGCCGAACGCCTTGTCGGTCGCGGCCTTGTCGATCTTCATCGCGCCGCCCAGGAAGAAGTCGGCATTGAGATAGCCCAGCGTCAGGTCGGCATCGGTCACGGTGGCGTTGGTGCCGCCACGGCCGTAGCAGGCGGGACCGGGCTGCGCGCCCGAGCTTTCCGGGCCGACATTCAGCGTGCCGAGCTCGGACTTGTGCGCGATCGAGCCGCCGCCCGCGCCTATTTCGATCAGCTCGACGGTCGCGATCTGCATGGGTAGGCCAGAGCCGCGCAAAAAGCGCTTCTCGCGGGCCGCCTCGAAGCCGTAGGCGACCAGCGGCTCGCCGTCATCGACCAGCGCGAGCTTCGCCGTCGTGCCGCCCATGTCGAAGGCCAGCACCCGTTCGAGGCCGGCATTGCGGCCGAACCAGGCGCCCGCCAGCGCGCCGGCGGCGGGACCGCTCTCCAGCAACTGCACCGGCACGCGCTTGGCTTCGCTGACATGCGTCAGGCCGCCGTTCGACAGCATGAGGAAAAGGCCGCCCGGGATGCCCTCGCTGCGCAGCGCCTGTTCGAGCCGGTCGAGATAGGCTTCGGCGAGCGGACGGATATAGGCGTTGGCAACCGTCGTGGAGGCGCGGAGATATTCGCGGATCTCCGGCGACACGTCCGACGACAGCGAGATCGACAGTTTCTGGAAGCGCTCGGCCACGGCCGCGCCGATCGCGCGCTCGTGCGCGGGGTTGGCATAGGAATGAAGGAAGCAGATGGCGAGGCTCTCGACGCCCTGCTCCACCAGCTCGCCCACTTCCTTGAGTGCCGCGGCGATGTCGATCTGCTTCTCGACCGAGCCGTCGGCCGCGAGACGTTCGAGCGCCTCGCGCCGCCAGGGACGCGGCACCAATGGCTTGGGCATCTCGATGAAGAGATCGTAGAGCTCGTACTTGCGCTCGCGCGCGATCTCCAGCACGTCGCGGAAGCCCGCCGTCGTCAGCAGGCCGGTCTTGGCGCCCTTGCGTTCGATCAGCGCGTTGGTGAACAAGGTCGTGGCATGGACGACGCGGCCGATCTGCTCGGGCTTCGCGCCCGCCTTCTCCAGCACGCGCCGGGTGCCCTCGAGCGCGCCGCGCGAGGGATCGTCGGGGGTGGTGCTCTCCTTCCAGATGACGGCGCGGCCGTCGCGCGGATCGTGGATCACGACGTCGGTGAAGGTCCCTCCGATGTCGATACCGAGGGACAGAGGCGCACTCATGACTGTTCCTAACTGTTGTCCGCGCGGATATTGCCCTGCTTCACCACCTTCGCCCAGCGCTCGCGGTCCTTCTTGATGTACGCAGCGAAAGCGTCGGGCCCCTGCCCGAGCGGCAGCAGGCCTTGCTTGTCGAGCGTTTCCTTGTTCGCGGGATCAGCCATCGCATCGAGAAACATTTTGCCGAGCGATGCCTTGATGTCGGCGGGCAGCGCCGCCGGGCCGACGAGGCCGAACCAGTTGTTGATGTCGAGCGCGGGAATGTCCTTCGTCAGCAGCGGCAGATCCGGCGCCAGCGCCGACGGCTTGGTCGAGGCGAGCGCCAGCACGCGCACCTTGCCGCCGCGCGCCATGCTGATCAGCTCGGAGATATTGCCGAAGAACATGTCGACGTTGCCCGCCGCCACATCGGCGATGGCCGGCGCACCGCCGCGATACGGCACATGGATCAGCTTCAGCCCGCCCGCCTCCGCCGCGAGGAACTCCGCGCCCAGCTGGTTGGTCGAGCCGAGGCCGGTCGAGGCGTAGCTCACCTTGCCCGGGTTGGCCTTGGCATAGGCCACGAACTCCGGAATGGTCTTGAACGGCGCGTCCATGCGCACGATCAGCGCCATCGGCACGCCGACCAGATTGGCGACCGGCGTCAGCTCCTTGTCGAGATCGAGCGGAATATTCGAGCCGGGCACCACCGGTCCCACCGCGAGCTGGCCCATGATGCCGATGCCCACCGTGTAACCGTCGGCCGGCGACTGCGCGACGGTCTTGAGCGCGATGAAACCGCCCGCGCCGGTCTTGTTGTCGACCACGACGTTGTAGCCGTGCTTGCGCTGAAGCGTGTCGGCGGCAATGCGCGCGGCGATATCGGCCGTGCCGCCCGGCGCATAGCCGACCAGGATCTTGATCGGCTGCGTCGGTTTCCAGTCGGCGGCCCGCACAGCGGACGCAGCAACGATCATCGGTGCAGCCATCGATCCAGCCAGAACTGTTCTACGCAGCATATTCGTCATCCCCTTTTCCCGATGCGTAACGTCCAGCAAGGGTCGTGCCGGGTCAACCTTGCGTCTTTTCGCTTCCCCATTCAGATGGGGAAGTGCCCGTCTCTCAGGCGGGCGATGGGGTCATGACCCCTCCGTCAGCGAAGACGCTGACACCTCCCCATCTGAATGGGGAGGAAGCGCTTCGATCTGTAGCCGAAAGACTCTAGTGTTGGCTCATGCCGCTCGAGCATCCCGCCGCCGACGTCTGGACCTTGCTGGCCGACTGGGCCGAGTACACGCCCGAGGCGCCGGCCTTCATCCATGGCGACCGCACGATCACGTTCCAGGAGCTGCTCGAACTGTCGCTGCGTGCGGCGCAGGGGCTGAAGGACCTCGGCGTGGGGCCGGGCGACCGGGTGGCGGTGTGGCTGCCCAATGTGCCGGCCTATCCCATCCTCTACCTCGCCTGTATCCGTCTTGGCGCCATCGCCGTGGCGGTGAACACGCGTTATCGCGCCGTCGAGGTCGCCGACATCGTCGGACGCTCGGGCGCCAAGGTGCTGGCCTGCGCGCCGGGCTTTCGCGGCATCGACTTCCTGTCGATCCTGGCCGAGATCGATGCCGCCGCGCTCGGCTCGCTCTCGGCCATCGTCGTCGTGGGAGAAGAACCCGCGACCGTCCCGCCGTCGATCGAGCGGTTGCGGCGCGTCTCGTTCGAGCGGCTGCGTTCGCGGCCACGGCTCGGCGTCAACCATGCCAAGGTCAACGCGCCCTGCAACATCTTCACGACCTCGGGCACGACCAGCGCGCCCAAGTTCGTGCTGCATCGCCAGGGCGCGATCGCGGGCCACGCCCAGCAGGTCGCGCGGGTGTTCGGCCTGTCGGCGCCCGAGACGCTGTCGCTCGCCATCCTGCCGCTGTGCGGCGTCTTCGGCTTCAACCAGACGATGGCGACCCTCGCCGCCGGCAAGCCGAGCGTGCTGGTCGAGTCCTACGAGATCGAGACCATCGCGCGCCTCATCGCCACGCACCGGCCCACGACCATGTTCGGCAGCGACGACATGTTCGCCCGCCTGCTCGAAGCGGTGCCGGGCGACCGGCCGTTTCCGTCGATCAAGTGGGCGGGCTACGGCAACTTCAACGCAGCCCTCGCCGATCTCGCCGAGCATGCCGAAGCGCGCGGCCTGCGCCTGGCCGGCCTCTACGGCATGAGCGAAGTGCAGGCGCTCTATTCCCTGAAGCCGCTCGATCTGCCGGTCGCGGAAAGAAAAGCAGGCGGCGGCGTGCCGACTTCGCCGCTCGCCCATGTCCGCGTGCGCGATCCCGACACCGGCCAGTTGCTGGGACCGGGCAAGCCCGGCGCCCTGGAGTGCGCAGGGCCTTCGCTGATGGTGGGCTACTACGGCAACGAGAAAGCCACGGCGGAGACGATGACGGCGGACGGCTATGTGCGCACTGGCGATCTCGCCGAACTGACCGGCGACGGCGGCTTCACTTTCCTCAGCCGTATGGGCGACGTGCTGCGCCTCTCCGGCTTCCTCGTGAATCCGCTCGAGATCGAGACGCACATCCAGAAGGTGCCGGGCATCGAGGGCTGCCAGACGATCGCCGTGCCGCGCGCCGACGGCGTGCGCCCGGTGGCCTTCGTCATCCTGGCGTCCGGCGCGACGCTCGACGAGACCGCCGTGATCGCGCACTGCCGCCAGGGACTGGCCAACTACAAGGTGCCGGTGCGCGTCTTCGCGGTCGACGACTTTCCGAAGACGCCGTCGCCCAACGGCTTCAAGATCCAGCGCAACAAGTTGCGCGACATGGCCGCCGCGCGGCTCTGACGCTCACTGGCCCTTGAACTTCGCGGGCTTGCGCTTCTCGGTGAAGGCGCGCGCCGCTTCCTGGAAATCCTCCGTGAGATAGAGCCGCTCCGGCGCGGCCATATGCATGATCTCGCGGCTGAAGCGGTCCATGTACCAGCGCCGCAGCCGTACCGTGGAGCGCACGCTGAGCGGCGGGTTCTTCGACACCTCGAGCGCCAGCTCGCGCGCCACCTCGAGATACTTGCCCTTGGGCGCCACGCGGTTGATCAGGTTGGCCTTGAACGCCTCCTCCGCGGTGAAGAAGCGCCCGGTGAGCGCCGCCTCCATCGTGAAGGCGCCGCCGCCGCGGAAATGCATCAGGCCCCAGTACTTGCCGGCGCCCAGCCCGCGGCCGGTCTCCGTGACCTGGAAGCGCGTGCCCTCCTCCGCGACGACGAGATCGCACTCGAGCACGATGCCGACCGAGAGGCCGAGCACGTAGCCGTGCGGCGCGGCGATCACCGGCTTCCAGTTCACCGCCTTGGTGAGCAGGTCGGACGAGTGCGTGCCGCGTCCCTGCGGGCCCCCCAGCCGCTTGAACTCCTCGTGGCTGCGCAGTTGGCGTTGCTGGACGTCGGCACCGCTCGAGAAGGCGCGGCCGCCGCCGCACAGGATCGCGACGTGCGCCTCCTCGTCCATGTCGAAGCGGTGCAGCTCGTCGCTGAGCGCGCCCACCAGCTCGTCGCTGAAGGCATTGAGCTTCTCCGGACGATTGAGCGTGATCGTCACGATCTGGCCGTCGCGTTCATAGGTCACCAGCGCCATCGTTCCCTCCTGATCGGGTTTGATGCATGCTACGCCCAGGAGCGGAGGAAACCATGGCCAAGCGCGTGAGCGTCAACTACCCGGGCTACAAGCACCAGAACCCGATCCCCAACGGCAGCCGCATCGGCAACATCGCCATGTCGAGCATCATGAACGGGACAGAGCCCGGCACGCGAAACGCGCCGCCCGATCTCGCCGGTCAGGTCGTCAACATCTTCAAGCACATCCGCGCCTTCGTCGAAGCCGCCGGCGGCACGCCGGACGACATCATCAAGATCAACTTCTGGATGAAGCAGCCCTCGACCGGCCGCGCCGCGTTGAACGACGAGTGGGTGAAGATGTTCCCCGACGAGAACTCGCGGCCGGCGCGTCACACGCTGGTGCTGGGCGCGGATTCGACGCACCTCGTCACCTGCGACGTGACCGCGGTGATCGGCGGCTAGCGGCCGGGCAGCCTGAGATTCGCCACCGCCGCGCCGACATAGAGCTGCGGCCGCGACGGGCGGACGCCGCGCGTGCGTTCCAGCCCCTCGACGCAGGCGGTCGTCGCCGCGGCCAGAGCGCCCCAGGTCTCGGCGCCGTCGAAGGACTTCAGCAGGCAATAGTCGTAGTTGGTGTACTCGTCGTCGGCACCGCAGCCGAAGCTCGTGCGGTTGGTCGCCGCGGCGGTCAGCACGATGCGATTGGGCCGGCGCGCACCGTTGTCGATGAACGTGCCGCTGTGACAGGCCGAGATCACGACGACCGTCGGCAAGGCGCCGCAGCCCTCGTTAAGCGCGCGATCGAGCGCCGAGGGCGGAAAGATGCGCCGGTCGGGCCGCAGGTAGACGCCGTCCTCGTTGCCATGGGTCGTGACGAACGCGAGGCAAGCCGCCGCCCTTGTGTGCGCGCCAAAGCCTGCGCGCAGGTTGGCTGCGGTCGACATGCGCTGCGGCGGCACGCTCGCGGGATCGGCCGAATAGACGGCGATGTCGGTGACGCCGCGCTGGGAGAGCTTGCCGCGCAGCGCCTCCACCCCGTTGTCGAAAGCGGGAGAGCTGCTGTCGCCTGCCACCAGCACGGCACGCCACTGCGCGGCGGGCACCTCGGCAGGAAGGCTTTGCGGGACGGCAGCGGTGGCAGCAACGACGGGCAGCCGATCGTCGACACAGCCTGTCGCAAGCAGAAGGATCAACCCGGAAAACGCGAGACGCACCGACATGCCTATTTCCCTGTGGTCTTCCCGGCCGCGCCCACGGAGCGCAGCGCCATCTCGGCATAGAGCGAGGCCATCTGCTCCTCGTTCAGCCGCTGGCCCGGCCCGTACCACATCGACACGTGCGTGCACTGGTCGAGCAGCGCCATGGCGACGGCCTTGAGATCGCCCTTGCCGTCGACCTGCGGCGGTTCGAAGGCGCCGCGCGCCACGCCCTGCTCCAGCACGTTGACGAGGATGGCGCGGATCGCGCGACGGCTGCGCCGGATGTCTTCCATGCGTTCAGCATCGAGCCAGCCGATCTCGCGGTTGGCGACCAGCGCCTCGACGCGCAGCCGGCAATGCCGCACGACGTAGGCGCGGACGAAAGCCGCGAGCCGCGCGCGCGGATCGTCGCCGGCATCGGCCACGGCCTGAAGGCATTGGCGCTCGAGCTCGGCCTGGGTCGACGTGATGATGTCGTGAAGAAGCTCGTCCTTCGACTTGAAGTGATTGTAGAGCGCGCCCTGCGTGAGGCCGCAGGCCTTCATGATGTCGCGCACCGTCACCACGGGATAGCCGCGCTCGGCGAACTGGGCGAAGGCTGCGGCGCGGATCGCCTCGATCGAGGGACGGCCGTCGCGCTCGGCAGCCGGCGCTGCCGGCTCATCGATCGTGGTCTTGCGCTTGCTCATGGTGAGGCCCCCGCGATGCCCTCGACCAGGCGCCAGCCGAGTTCCGCCGCCGGCCGCACCAGCTTGCCGGAATCGGCCGCTCGCACGTTGGACGCCGTGCCGTCCAGCGAGCGCGCGTAGACGCCCTGCCGGATGCACGACACGCGGAATAGATTGTAGGCCATGTAGAATTCCCAGAGATTCTTCTCGGGCACCGGGCGTTTGGCGAGGCGGCAGTAGTAGGCGACCATCTCCGGCTCGGTCGGCAGGCCGAGTGACGCGAGGTCGTGCCCCAGCAGGCCGCCCCACTCCATCGGCGTCCGCCACAGCATGCAGAGATAGGAGAGTTCCGCGAGCGGATCTCCGAGCGTCGATATCTCCCAGTCGATGACGCCCAGCACGCGCGGCTCGCTCGAATGGAACACCATGTTGTCGAGTCGATAGTCGCCATGAACCAGCACGGTCTCCTCGCTCGGCGGCAGATGTGCCGGCAGCCAGTCGAGCAGCTTGTCCATCGCCTCGATCTTCTCGGTCTCGGACGCCTTGTACTGCTTGCCCCAGCGCGAGATCTGGCGGGCGACGTAGCTGCCCGGGCGGCCGAAGTCCGCGAGCCCCAGCGCCGCATAGTCGACCCCGTGCAGGCGCGCGAGCACGTCGAACTTCGCCTCGTAGATCGCGCGACGGCCTTCCTTCGCCACGTCGGGCAGCAGCGGATCCCACAAGACGCGGCCGTCACAGAATTCCATGATGTAAAATGCCGTTCCGACGACGCTCTCGTCCTCGCCCAGCGCGTAGGCGCGCGGGGTCGGCACATCGGTCTTGTTGAGGGCCGAGATGACACGGAATTCACGGTCGACGGCATGGGCCGACGGCAGCAGCTTGCCCGGCGGCTTGCGGCGCAGCACATATTGCCGGCCCGCGCCGTCGGTCAGGCGATAGGTCGGATTGGACTGGCCGCCTTTGAACTGCTCGGCCTGGAGCGGCGGCACGAAGCCCGTGATCTTGTCCGCCATGAAGCGCGCCAGCGACTGCTCGTCGAAGCGATGCTTGGCCTGCACCTCCATCGTCCCGACGTAGTCCGCACCTTTTCTGGACACTCGAAAACCCCGCCCGAACAAGCCTTTACATTGAGCCGAGTGTGCGCGCCCCTTTTCGCCCATGCAATAAGCGGCACAGTCCGTTCGCACATGCGAGAACGAATGCTCCGCAAATCAGCAGACGCCTTCGTCAGATTTTGCTGGGCGACCAAAAGCCCGCGCGCTTTGTCGCGCCGGGGCGCGGCCATCTGGTCGAGGCTGTGTTCCTCGCGGTATTGCCTCGATAATCGGCCCTTTGGGTCGGGCACTGCCGCAGTTCCCATGTGGTCGAATGGAATTGGCGCTTGGGCAAGGCGGCGGAATTGTGTTTAGCTATAGATAGACCGGCCCGGGCGTTCCGGGCCCAATATCTACAGAATTTGTGTGCGTTGGGGAGGCATCGTTGAATCGGTTCCTGAGCAAGGACTTCTTGTCCGGGTTGATGTTTATCGCCTTTGGACTAGGGGCACTCTATTTCGGGCGTAATCTCGCCCCGGGCACGACGGTCCGCATGGGACCGGGCTACGTGCCCCACATGCTCTCGTACATCATGTGCGTTCTGGGCTTCATCATCGCCCTGATCGCCGTAGTGCGCGGCAGCGAGCCGGTCGAAGTACCGCGCCTGAGGCCGATCGCCATGGTGACTCTGGGCATCATCGTCTTCTCGTTGCTGTTCGAACGGACCGGCATGTTCCCCGCTCTCGTGGCGCTGATCCTGATCGCCTCCGCCGGCGGCACCGAATTCAAGCTCGTCGAGGTGCTCGGCAACATCGTTGTGCTGACGATCCTCTGCATTCTCGTGTTCAAGATCGGTTTGAGCATGAACATCACCGTCCTGAATGGAGTTTGGTGATATGGATATGATCCATAACCTCATGCTCGGCATGTCTGTGGCGTTCTCGCTGCAGAACCTCCTCTACGCCTTCGTCGGCTGCATGGTCGGCACGCTGATCGGCGTGCTGCCGGGCATCGGCCCGGTCGCGACGATCGCGATGCTGCTGCCGATCACCTTCCACCTGCCGCCGACGGCCGCGCTCATCATGCTGGCCGGCATCTACTACGGCGCCGCCTACGGCGGCTCGACGACCTCGATCCTGGTGAACCTGCCGGGCGAGTCCTCGTCGGTGGTGACCTGCATCGACGGCTACCAGATGGCCCGCAAGGGCCGTGCCGGCGCCGCGCTGTCGATCTCCGCGCTCGGCTCGTTCTTCGCGGGTACCGTCGGCACGCTGATCATCGTGATGTTCGCCGAACCGCTGACGCGCATGGCGCAGAAGTTCGGCCCGTCCGACTACTGCTCGCTGATGGCCCTGGGCCTCGTCGCCGCCGTCGTTCTGGCGAGCGGCTCGGTGCTCAAGGCGATCGCGATGGTGTTCCTCGGCCTGCTGTTCGGCCTGGTGGGCACCGACGTGAACACCGGCGCCCAGCGCTTCACCTTCGACATCCCCGAACTGTCCGACGGCATCGACTTCGCGCCGATCGCCATGGGCCTGTTCGGCATCGCCGAGATCGTCATCAACCTGGAACGCAAGATGACCAGATCGGGGGCCATCAAGGTCGACTCGCTGTGGCCGACCCGTGAAGAGACGCGGCGGGCGATCCCCGCGGCGCTCCGCGGCACGGCTCTCGGCGCCATCCTCGGCGTGCTGCCGGGCGGTGGCCCGACGCTCGCGGCCTTCTCCTCCTATACGCTGGAGAAGAAGATCTCCAAGACGCCCCGCGAGTTCGGCAAGGGCGCCGTGGAGGGTGTGGCGGCGCCGGAATCGGCGAACAACGCCGCAGCCCAGACCTCGTTCATCCCGATGCTGACGCTCGGCATCCCGTCCAACGCCGTCATGGCGCTGATGGTCGGCGCCATGATCATCCAGGGTATCCAGCCGGGTCCCGAGGTGATGACCAAGAAGCCGGACCTCTTCTGGGGCATGATCGCCTCGATGTGGATCGGCAACCTGATGCTGGTCATCATCAACCTGCCGATGATCGGCATGTGGGTGAAGCTGTTGACGGTGCCGTACCGCTTCCTGGCGCCGGCGATCCTGCTGTTCTGCTGCATCGGTGCATACAGTCTCCAGAACAGCGTGTTCCACGTCGAACAGGTCGCGATCTTCGGCGTGCTCGGCTACATCTTCTCGCGGCTGGGCTGCGAGGGAGCGCCGTTCCTGCTGGGCCTGGTGCTCGGACCGCAGATGGAGGAATATTTCCGTCGCGCGATGCTGCTGTCCCGAGGCGATGCGAGCGTGTTCGTCACGCGTCCGATCAGCCTCGGCCTGCTGATCACCACGGCCGTCCTGCTCGTCCTGATGGCGCTGCCCAGCCTGCGTAAGGCCCGCGAGGAAGCGTTCCAGGAAGAAGAAGGCTGATCGACCAAGGAGTACCGTCATGTCCGACCTGCCCAAGCGCGTGCTGATCTCCGAGGAAGGCCCTCGCGAGGGCTTCCAGTCGGAGAAAAAGACGATCCCGGTCCCGGAGAAGGTCCGCCTCATCGAGGCCCTTGCCGAGACCGGGCTGAAGCACATCGCCTGCGTCTCCTACGTCAACCCGAAGCGCGTGCCGACCATGGCCGACGCCGAGGAAGTGGCGGCGGCGATCCACCAGAAGCCCGGCATCGAATACGCCGCGCTCTACCTCAACCAGCAGGGCCTCGAGCGCGCGCTCCGAGGCCCGCTGCATGTCGAGGGCAGCGTCCGCGTCACGGCGTCGGACACCTTCTCGCGCAAGAACATCGGCAAGTCGGTTCCCGACTCGCTGGTCGAGCAGCGCATGTCCCTCAAGACGTTCAAGGACCGCAACATGCCCGTCGAGTGGGGCGTGGTGCTGGGCGCCTTCGGCTGCAACTACGAGGGCGAGCTCTCCACCGACCTCATCCTGACCCGCTGCCAGCAGGTCCTCGACGAGGCCGTCCTGGCGGGCTTCAAGCTCAAGGGCATCAAGCTCACCGACGCCATGGGCTGGGCGACACCCCGATCTGTCGAGCGCCTGATCGGCGCCATCCGCAACAAGTGGCCGGAGCTCGAGGTCGGCCTGCACCTGCACGATACGCGCGGTACCGGCATGGCCGCGGCCTATGCCGGCCTCAAGCTCGGCGTCACCGAATTCGATGCCTCGATCGCGGGCCTGGGCGGCTGCCCGTTCGCCGCGACCGACGGCGCCGCCGGCAACATCTGCACCGAGGACTTCGCCTTCATGTGCGAGGAGATGGGCGTGGAGACCGGCCTCGACGTCGACCGCCTGATCGAGGTGGCGAAGATCGCCGAGGAAGTCGTGGGACGGCCCCTGCCCGGCCACGTGATGCGCGGCGGCACCCTGAAGGCGGCCAAGCAGAAAGCCGCGGCGTGAACGCGGAGACGCTGTCTCCGACCGCCGGGGCCGCGGTCCCGGACTCGACCTACGTCGACATTCCCTCGATTCCGTGGACGCCGATGCGCTTCCCCGGCATCGAGGCCAAGATCCTGATGGAGAACAAGGCGACCGGCCTGTCGACGGTGCTGATGCGCTGGGCGCCCGGCGCCCGCCTGCCGCGCCACGAGCACGTCGCCATCGAGCAGACCTACGTCCTCGAAGGCTCCTTCGCCGACCATGACGGCGTCTGTCGCGCCGGCCAGTATGTGTGGCGCCGGGCCGGCAGCCGGCACGAGGCCTGGAGCGACGAGGGCTGCCTGATGCTGGCCTTCTTCCTGAAGCCCAACACCTTCTTCGACTGACCAAACGAACGGAACCACAGCCATGCCAGGCGTCCTGGAGGGCGTACGCGTCCTCGACTTCGGCCGGTACATCGCCGGCCCCTTCTGCGGCACCATGCTGGGCGACCTCGGCGCCGAGGTGATCCGCATCGAGAAGCTCGAGGGCAGCGAGGACCGCTGGGTCACGCCCGTCGCCGAGGGTGGCGAAGGCGCCATGTTCCTCCAGATGGGGCGCAACAAGCTCGGCCTCACGCTCAACCCGGTGAAGCCCGCGGGGCGCGAGATCGTGAAGAAGCTGGTCGCGGTCTCCGACATCGTGATCGCCAACCTGCCCTACGAAGACCTCCAGAAGATGGGCATCGACTACGAGACCATCTCGGCGATCAATCCGCGCATCATCCTCGCCACCACCTCGACCTTCGGCTCCGAGGGCCCCTACGCCACGCGCGTGGGCTTCGATACGATCGGCCAGGCCATGTCGGGCGCGATGTTCCTGTCGGGCGACGGCAAGGTGCCGACGCGCATGAACGCGCCGTTCGTCGACTTCACCACGGCGCTGCTCAATACCGTGGGCGTGCTGGCCGCCCTGATCGACCGCGCCAAGACCGGCAAGGGGCAGAAGGTCGAGACCGCCCTGCTGCGCTCGGCGATCAACATCACCAACAGCCACCTGATCGAACAGGCGATGCTCAGCCTCAACCGCATCGCCACGCTGAACCGCGGCTTCACGGCCGGGCCTTCCGACACGTTCAAGTGCAAGGATGGCTGGATCTACGCCATGACCATCGGCCAGCCGCTGTTCGTGCGCTGGTGCAAGCTGATGGGCGACGACAAGCTGGCCGCCGACCCGCGTTTCAAGGACGATCTCGCGCGCGGCGACAATGGCGAGGCCCTGTCCGAGATCATGCAGGAATGGTGCGACACGCGCACGGTCGCGGAGGCGCTGGCCGCCCTCGAGGCCAATCGTATCCCGGCCGGCGCGGTCTATTCGCCGCAACAGGCGCTCGACGACCACCATGTCAACACCGCGGGCTTCTTCCACCAGATGGCCTACCCGGGCGTCGAAAAGCCCGTGCCGGTGCTCCAGGAGCCGGTGAAGCTGTCGCGCACGCCCCTCAGCATCCGGCGGCGAGCACCCAGGCTTGGCGAGCACACCGACCAGATCCTTCAGGAACTTGGCTACACCCCGGCCGTTATCGAGAAACTGCGGGCCGACCGGGTGGTTTGATCCGGCTTCCCGCATGGCCTCGTAGAAGTGCCAGGGAAGCCCGAAAGACCGATGAAACGCCGCTCGTTCCTCCTCGCCACGCTTGCCGGCACGGCCGCCCCGACGATCCGGACGGCCTGGGCGACCGATGGCGCGGCGGCGGCCTACGGCAGTTCCCTCGTCTTTGCGGCCTATCGTAACGGGCAGCCCATCGGCACCCATGCCCTGGCCTTTCAGGCCGGTGGCGACGAGGTGACGGTCGCGACCACGATCGACTTCGCGGTGAAGGCGCTGGGGCTGGTGGTCTATCGGTACCGCCATCGCTGCCAGGAGACCCAGGCGCACGGGCGGCTGCGGTCGCTCTCGAGCCAGACCAGCGACGACGGCGCCGAATACGCGGTCGAAGCCCGGCAGGAGGGCGGCGGCCTCACCGTGCAGCGCCGCGAACCGCAGTCGGTGGTCAAGACCTCGACCGGGGACGAGGCGCTCCGGCAGGCCGGCTGGATCCGCGAGAGCCGGCCGGCCAACCTGCTGCCGACGACGCACTGGAACATCGAGCAGACCCGCCGCTCGGCGATCCTCAACAGCCAGACCGGCAAGGTCCAGCACATGGCCGTGAGCCAGCTCGGCCGCGAGACGATCAAGACCGCCAAGGGCTCGCTCACCGCGACGCGCTACGCCTATGCCGGCGAGATCCCGATGCAGCAGTGGTTCGACGACCGCGGGCGCTGGGTGAAATCCACATTCCAGGCTTTCGACGGGTCGACGATCGAGTACATTCTGCAGGAATGAGTCCTGCCGACCGTTTCGCCCGCCTGCCTGCCCTCTACGCCGCCGACACCGACCTGATCCGCCGCGCCCGTGGGCTCGACGTCGAATGCAAGGTCGAGATCGGCGCCGAACCCTTCTTCCTCTCCTTCCGCAATGGCGCACTGGCCGCGCTCGACCGCGGGCCGAAGCTGATGCGCTCGACCACCTTCACCTTCCGCGCCACCGACGAGGCCTGGCAGCAGCACTGGAAGCGCGTGCCCGAGCCGGGCTGGCACGATCTCTTCGCCCTGACCAAGCGTGGTGCTGCGTCGATGGAGGGCGATCTGCGGCCGCTGCTGCAGAACCTGCAATTCTTCAAGGACCTGCTGGCGCTGCCGCGGGAGAAGGCCTGACCATGGCGCCCAAGCTCGATCCCATGGTCGGCCGCTACGTCCGCACCGATATCGAGGGCGTGCCGCACCGCCTCTATTTCGAGGAGGCCGGCCCCGCCGACGGCATCCCGCTGGTCTGCCTGCACACCGCGGGCGCCGACAACCGGCAGTTCCGCCACCTGCTGGCCGACGCCGAGATCACCCGGCGCTTCCGCGTGCTGGCCTTCGACCTGCCCTGGCACGGCAAGTCGACGCCGCCCGAAGGCTGGGAAAAGACCGAGTATCGCCTCACCACCCAGTCCTATACCGCCGCCATCCGCGCTTTCTGTTCGGCCCTGGAGCTCGACAGGCCCGCGGTCATGGGCTGCTCGATCGGCGGGCGGATCGTGCTCAACCTCGCGATCGCCCATGCGCGCGAGTTCCGCGCCCTGATCGCGCTCGAGGCCGCCGACTTCCAGCAGCCCTGGTACGACACCGCGTGGCTGCACCGGCCCGACGTCCATGGCGGCGAGGTCTGCGCCGCGCTGATCTCCGGTTTGATCGCGCCGCAGAGTCCACCGGTCAGCCGGCACGAAACGTTGTGGATGTACATGCAGGGCGGCCCCGGCATCTTCAAAGGCGATCTCTATTTCTATCGCGTCGACGGGGACCTGCGCGAGAAGGTGAAGGGCATCGACACCAAGGCCTGCCCGCTCTACCTGCTGACCGGCGAGTACGACTTCTCCTGCACTTCCGAGGACACGACGCGCACCGCGGCACAAATTCCCGGCGCTTATCTTCAGATCATGAAGGAGCTCGGCCACTTCCCGATGAGCGAGAACCCGGCGAAGTTCCGGGAGTATATCCTGCCGGTGCTGGCGAAGATCAGCTAGCCGCGCGCTTCAGCGCGGCGCGCGCCAGCAGGCGCGTCGAATCGAGCGTCGGCAAAGCGGAGTTGCCGTCGTCGATGATCAGCGGAATCTCGGTGCAGCCCAGCACAACGGCCTCGCAGCCCTGATCCTTGAGGCTCCCGATCACGTTCTGGAAGTAGGCGATCGCCTGGGGCGACCGCACACCCTTCACCAGCTCGTCCATGATGAAGCGGTTGATCTCCGCCCGCTCCGCCGGCGTCGGCCGCACATAGGCCTGCGGATAGACCGTGCTGTCGACCAGCCATCGCGTGCCGGTCAGCCCGATCTTCCGGAAGCCGCGCGACGCTGCCTCGGCCCCGACGGCATCGGCGATGTGCAGCCACGGCACCGGCAGCCGCGCCTCGATGTGAGGGAGCGCCTGGTGGATCGTATTGTCGGGGCAGATCACGAAGTCGGCGCCGATGGCGGCCAGCTTCTGCGCCGAGCCCAGCATCAGCTCGGCCACGCCCTTCCAGTCGTCCTTGTAGATGCAGGCCATGTAGTCCTGGAACGGCGGCGTGTGCATCGACACTTCGGGATGGCCGTGCGGACCGAACAGGCCCTCGCCCTCCGTGCAGATCGTGCGGTAGCAGAGCGACGCGCCCTCGGCGGAGCAGGCGACGATCCCGATATGTCCGGCCATGGCAGCGCTCAGAGGATCTGGAAGACCTCGTAGACCGGCCCGGTCGGATCGCGCCGGCCGGTGGCCACGCAGACGATGCGATTGAGGAACCGGTACTTCTCCGATGCGGTCTCGAAGTATGGCGTCGAGCGGAAATAATACTGGCTGGGATCGACCTTCTCGCCCTTGTTGAGCTGCTCGATCACCCAGGGCGGGCCGTGCCGCATGCCCTTGTAGCTCATGTAGACGAGATGGCCGTCGTCGGTCTTGAGCGTGAGCCGCACGTCGAGCATCAGGATGCCGTCACGCCGCATCAGCAGCCAGTCGCCGGCTGGCGCCGGCAGGACCGAGCCCTTCAGTTCCTGCCCCTCGAAGCGGCCGCCTTTCACGGTCGCGATACGACGGCGGCCGTACGGCGTCTCGCCGACGTCGGTCATGTTGGGATCGACGTCGAGCGTCAGCGTGAACAGATGGGCGGAACGAAGCTGCTCGGTCATGGTGGCCCTCAAATCCTTGCGCTGCGGCCGGCCCAATAGGGCTCGCGCAGTTCGCGTTTCATGATCTTGCCGATGGTGCTGCGGGGAAGCGAGTCGCGAAACTCCACCGCCACCAGCCGCTGCGTCTTGCTGAGCTGGCCGTTGGCCCACTGCTTTACCTCATCCTCGCCGGCTGTCGAGCCCGGACGGCGCACGCAGAGCGCCATCGGCGATTCGCCCCACTGGTCGCTCGGCACGCCGATGACCGCGGCATCGACGATGTCGGGATGCTTCAGCAGCAGGACCTCGATATCGGCGGCATAGATGTTGAAGCCGCCCGAGATGATCATGTCCTTCTTGCGATCGAGCAAGACGACGAAGCCGTCCTCGTCGATGCGGCCCATGTCGCCCGACTTGAAGAACAGCCGGCCCTCTGCATCGTGCCAGAACAGGTCCTTCGTCTTGTCGCCCTGCTTGTAGTAGCCCTTCATCATCACCTGGGCGCGGCCCGCGAGCTCGCCCACTTCGCCCTGCGGCAGCACCTTGCCCTGCTCGTCGAGCACGACGATCTCGCTGCCGAGGCCGGGCTTGCCCACCGTGTGGAGCTTGTCGGGGAACAGATTGGCCTCGAGCATGCACGAGCCGCCGCCTTCGGTCAGGCCGTAGATCTCGATCAAGCGTCCCGGCCAGCGCTTCAGCGCATCTGCCTTGATCTGTGCACGCAGCGGCGCACTGGTCGAGAGCTTGCACTTGAAGGAGGCGAGGTCGTAGTCGTCGAAGGTCGGGTGCGCGAGGAGGCGCTGGTACTGCACCGGCACCAGCATCGCATGCGTCGCGCGCTCGCGTTGCGCGATCTCGAGGAACTGCACGACGTCCGACTTCGGCATCACGATCAGCGTGCCGCCGACACCGATGGTGGCCAGCGCCGAAACAAGCGTGGTGTTGGAATAGAGCGGCGTCGAGGCGATCGAGATCGTGTCGGGGCCGTAGTCGAAGGCCGTGAAACGCACCGCCAGCATGTCGCGCATGACGTGGCTGTGCAGGATGCCCTTGGGCAAGCCGGTCGTGCCCGAACTGTAGATGATGTTGAAGTCGTCGAGCGGCCCAATCGGCACCTCGAACGGCGCATCGGACGCCGGTGCGAGCCAAGCCTCGAAATCCTGCCAGCCCGCGCGCGTGAAATCATAGGCGATGCGGCCGCCCGGGATCAGCTTCGACAGCCGGTCCTCATAGGGCTCGACCAGCGGCCGGTAGCGCTCGGACACGAACAGGACCTTGGCATCGCAGTCGTCGAGCATCTTCTCGAGCGCGTCGGCGGCCGCCATGGTCGACAGCGGTACGACGCAGGCGCCCGCCCGCAGACCGCCCATGAAGGTCTCGACATACTCGATGGAATTGGTGGCGAGGATCGCGATCTTGTCGCCTTTGCCCACGCCCATGCCGGCCAGGGTGCGCGCGATCTTGTTGATGCGCGCGTCGAACGCGGCCCAGCTCCGCTCCGTTCCTTCGCACACCACGGCGCGCTTGGCGGGAAAGGCCTGGGCGTGCCGCGCCGCGCGCACCGGGATCGACAGGAACTCGGGAAACTCCTCCTGCGTCGGCTGCGGCACGAGGACCGTGTCGGGGCTCACGGGCGAAGCCCTACTTCTTCGGCTCGACCTTCTCGACCGGACCGCCGGCCTTCTTCCAGGCGCTGAGGCCACCTTCGAGATGCGCCACCGGCATCAGGCCCATGTCCTTCGCGGTCTTGGTGGCGAGCGCGGAACGCCAGGCACCGGCACAGAAGAACACGAACTTGTTGCCGGTCTGGAAATATTCCTTGGCGTAGGGGCTCTCGGGATCGATCCACATCTCGAGCATGCCGCGCGTGACGTTGATCGCGCCCGGGATCGTGCCGTCGCGCCACAGCTCGCGCGGATCGCGGATGTCGATGAAGGTGACGCCGGGCTTGCCGATGAGCTTGAGCGCCTCTTCCGTGGGCACGGTCTCGATCTCGGCACTGGCCTCGTCGACCATCTGCTGGACGGTTTTCTTCATCTTGAGCGGCATCGATCTTCCTCCCGGCTACCGATGCCTATTTGTACTCAGCGAAAGCCTCAGAGGCGACCGTTTTCGAATTCCTCGATCGACACGCCGAATTGCTCGAGACCGTCCTCGAGATAGTCGCTGACCATCGGCTGGCCGAGCAGATAGGCCGCCACGCGACCGCCATGCTCGCGCAGCCCCTGCGCGCGCATGGCCTCCCATTCCTCCATCGTGCCGTCCTCGCGGCCGAGCTGCATCAGGGCAATCAGGTCGGCCTTCTCATCCTCGCTGAGGCCGCCGACGAACGCGCGGATCTCCTGCCGCACCGGATTGTCGGCATGGTCCTCCAGCACGTCGACCATCTTGTCGTCGCTGCCGTTCGAGCCGGAGTCCGGATCGGAATTCGCATCCTGCACGTCGAATTCGCGCGCCTTGATGATGAGATAGGCGACTTTCTCGGACGAGATGGACAGGTTGGGCATGGGGCGCTCCTCCGGGGAGGAAACGCATCCCACGGCCCGAAGGCTGCGACGAATTCAGCGTTTGGGAACGCTCTTTTCGAGCTCGGCGAGCCACACGTCGGGGCTGCCGTCCGACGGCGCGCGCCAGTCGCCGCGCGGCGACAGCGATCCACCCGACGAGATCTTCGGCCCGTTGGGCAGCGCCGAGCGCTTGAACTGGTTGGTGAAGAAGCGCCGCAGGAACAGCGCGAGCCAGTGACGGATCTCGGCGAGCTCGAAGGCGCGCTTGCTGCCGGCCGGCACGTTGGCGGGCCACGCGCCCTTCTTCACGTCGTGCCAGGCGTTCCACGACAGGAAGGCGATCTTCGACGGCCGATAGCCGAGGCGCGTCAGGTAGTAGAGGTTGAAGTCCTGAAGCGCGTAGGGGCCGACCGAAGCCTCGGTCGACTGCACGGTGCCCTGGGCATCGGCCGGGATCAGCTCCGGCGAGATTTCGGTGTCGAGGATGTCGTGCAGCGTCCTGGCCGTCGCCTTGTCGACGTCGCCCGACGCCGCCACGAAGCGGATGAGATGCTGGATCAGCGTCTTGGAGACCGAGCCGTTGGGATTGTAGTGGGACATGTGATCGCCCACGCCGTAGGTGCACCAGCCCAACCCAAGTTCCGAGAGATCGCCCGTGCCCACCACCATCCCGCCGTTCTGGTTGGCGAGGCGGAACAGGAAGTCGGTGCGCAGGCCCGCCTGCACGTTCTCGAACGTGACGTCGTAGACCTTCTTGCCCTTGCCGAACGGATGGCCGATGTCGGCCAGCATCTGCTTGGCCGCCGGCTTGATGTCGATCTCGCTCGCGGTGACGCCCAGCTCCTTCATCAGGCGCCAGGCGTTCTTGTAGGTTTTGTCCGACGTGCCGAAGCCCGGCATCGTGTAGGCGAGGATGTTCTTGCGGTCCTGGCCGAGCAGGTCCATCGCGCGGCAGCAGACCAGCAGCGCGTGCGTCGAATCGAGACCGCCCGACACGCCGATGATCGCCTTGCCGACCCGGCTCGAGCGCAGGCGCTGGGCGAGGCCCTGGACCTGGATGTTGTAGGCTTCGTAGCAATTGTCGCGCAGCTTGGCAGGATCGGACGGCACGTAGGGGAAGCGCTCGATGGCGCGTTCGAGCCGGACGCTCTTCTTCGGCGCATCGAGCGCGAACTCGATGCGGCGGAAGCGCGAGACGCGCGCACCCTCTTCACGCGCATTGTCGGCGAAGCCGCCGTTGCGCAGGCGCTCCTGGCGGATGCGGCCGAGGTCGATGTCGGCCTGCACGATCGTCGAGTCCTTCTCGAAGCGCTCGGTCTCGGCGAGCTGGTCGCCGCATTCGAAGATGGCGGCCTGACCGTCCCACGCGAGGTCGGTCGTCGACTCGCCCGGACCCGAGGCGGAATAGGCGTAGGCGGCGCTGGCGCGCGCCGACTGGCTGCCGCACAGCAGGCGGCGCAGCTCGGCCTTGCCGATGGTGATGTTGCTGGCCGACAGGTTCACCAGAACCTCGGCGCCGGCGAGTGCCGCGAGACTGGACGGCGGCACCGGCACCCAGATGTCCTCGCAGACCTCGACATGGAAGGTCATCGGCACGCTGCCGATCGAGCGGAACAACAGGTCGGTGCCGAACGGCACCTTGCGGCCGGCGAGCGGGATCTCGCTTTCGAGCACGTTGGCGCCCGAGACGAAATGGCGCTTCTCGTAGAACTCGCGATAGTTCGGCAGGTAGGTCTTGGGCACCACGCCGACGATCGCGCCGCGATGGATCACGACGGCAGTGTTGTAGAGCCGCCCGGCCACGCGCAGCGGCGCGCCGACGATCAGAACGGGGTTGAGCTTGCGCGAGGCCTCGACGAGGTCCGCGATCGCCCGCTCGACCTCGTCGAGGAGCGAGTCCTGCTGGAGCAGGTCGTCGATCGCATAGGACGACAGCCCGAGCTCGGGGAAGATCATCAGGACGGTGCCGGCCTTGTCGCCCTCCCGGGCGAGCCGCAGCGTCTCCGCCAGATTGTATGGCGTGTTCGCCACCTGGGTGCGCGGAACGCAGCACGCGATGCGGGCGAATTCGTGGGAATAGAGGGAAAAGAAGTCGGACAAAGTCTCGGCCCCGCCGGAGAGCAGCGAACAGCAGAAGCGGCGGTGGTGGGCGCGACAGGGATCGAACCTGTGGCCACTGCCATGTCAAGACAGTGCTCTACCGCTGAGCTACGCGCCCATCGCCGGAAGGCGGTTCGTCTACACGGGCCTCCGGTTTTTGGCAAGCGGCGGCGGAACTGCCGCCGTGACGCAACGCGCGCCCCGCGCTATGACCTTGGCATGAGTTCGTCCCCGCCGCCGACCGATCGCCAGGCCCTGGACTGCTACCTTCCCGACCGCCAGACGGTCCCCGTCGTGGTGGCCTCGCCGCACAGCGGCGCCAACTACCCCGCCGATTTCCTGGCCCAGGCCGCCCTGCCCGTCTCCGCCCTGCGGCGGGCCGAGGACGCTTTTGTCGACGAGCTTTTCCGCAGTGCGCCGTCGCTCGGCATGCCCCTTCTGGCGGCCCGCTTCCCGCGCTCTTACGTGGACGCCAATCGCGAGCCTTATGAGCTCGATCCCGGCATGTTCGAGGGGCCCCTCCCGCGCCCGCTGAACCACCGCACCACCCGCGTCGCCGCCGGTCTCGGCATGATCCCGCGCGTCGCCGCCAGCGGCGAGGCGATCTATCGCGGCCGCGTGCCGTCCGACGAGATCGAATACCGGCTGGATACCTGCTGGCGCCCCTATCACACCGCCCTGTCGATGGCCGTGGAGCAGACCTACAGCCTGTTCGGGGGCGCCCTGCTGATCGACGCCCATTCCATGCCGTCCTCGGCCTCCGGCGTCGGCCTGCGCGACCGCGAGCAGCGGGTCGACATCGTGCTGGGCGACAATCACGGCGAAGCCTGCACGCCGGACATGGTCGATCATGTCGACCGCTTCCTCTCCGCCAATGGCCTTAGGGTGCTGCGCAACCAGCCCTATGCCGGCGGCTTCACGACCCAGCGCTACGGCCGTCCGGGCTTGGGACGCCACGCGTTGCAGATCGAAATCAACCGGTCGCTCTACATGGATGAGGCGCGGCACGAGAAGCTGCCGACATTCGGCGTGCTGGAGCGCGTGGTGGCGGGCCTGCTCGATGTCGTGGTGAAC
>JAFEFH010000042.1 GCA_018240695.1 Pseudomonadota bacterium
ACGTCGCGATCGCGACGTCGTGCTGGCGCACAGACACCGACACGGTCTCGCCCGCCGTCAGCGTGCGGCCGGTGGTGCGCAGCGCGGCGCCCGCGACCGACACGCGCCCGCCGTCGAGCGCCTTGCCGGTGAGGATGTTGCTGCCGCCGATGAAGCGCGCGACGAAGGCCGAGCGCGGGCGGTCGTAGATCTCCTGCGGCGTGCCGAGCTGCTCGATGCGGCCGAGGTTCATCACCGCGATCAGGTCGGCGGTGGTCATCGCCTCGGCCTGGTCGTGCGTCACGTAGACCGTCGTGTAGCGATACTGGTCGTGCAGGCGGCGGATCTCGAAGCGCATCTCCTCGCGCAGATTGGCGTCGAGGTTCGACAGCGGCTCGTCGAGCAGCAAGGTCTCGGGCTCGACGACGAGCGCGCGCGCCAGCGACACGCGCTGCTGCTGGCCGCCCGACAGTTCGCCGGGATAGCGGTCGGCCAGTGCCTCGAGGCGCGCGGTCGACAGGATCGCCTTCAGCTTGGCGGCGATGGTGCCCGAGTCCATCCGGCGGATGCGCAGGCCGTAGGCCACGTTCTCCGCGACCGTCATGTGCGGCCACAGCGCGTAGCTCTGGAAGATCATCGACATGTTGCGGCCTTCCGGCGGCACGGCGCGGCCGGCCGAGGACAGGACCTTTCCACCCACGACGATTTCGCCTGCCGACGGCTCGATGAAGCCGGCGATCAGCCGCAACGTGGTCGTCTTGCCGCAGCCCGAGGGACCGAGCAGGCAGACCAGTTGCCCATGCTCGATGCGCAAAGACACGTTATCAACGGCAACGGCGGCGTCGTAGCGCTTGCCGAGGCCTTTCAGTTCTACTGAGGCCAAGTTTCCTCCCTGCTGCACACCTTATTCAAATTGGCGGGCGCGCGCTATATTCCCGGCCCATTCGGAGGAATTGCCTGATGCAGGAGCAGAAACTCTACGGTCATCGCGAGGGTGCCGTGGGCCACATCGTCTTCAACAACCCCGCCAAGCTCAACGCCGTGTCGCTCGACATGTGGGACGGCTTCGTGGCCCTGCTGAAGGAATACGAGAAGGATCCGGCGATCCGCTGCCTCGTGGTGAGCGGCGCCGGCGGCAAGGCCTTCGTCTCGGGCGCCGACATCTCGAAGTTCGAGAGCGAGCGCGCCAACGCCGAGGCGCAGGTCCGCTACGACGCGATCTCCAAGGAAGGCTATGAGGGCCTCTACAATTTCTCCAAGCCGACGATCGCCAAGATCACGGGCTACTGCATCGGCGGCGGCATGAACCTCGCGGCCTGCTGCGACATGCGCTTCTGCAACGAGGGCGCGCGCTTCGGCGTGCCGGCGGCCAAGCTCGGCCTCGGCTACGGCTTCCTGCGCATCGAGCGCCTGTCGCGCATCGTCGGCCTGCCGCGCGCGATGGAGTTCCTGTTCACCGCCAAGCAGTATTCGTCGAAAGAGGCCTACGACATGGGCCTCGTGAACGCGGTCGCCGCCGACGGCGAGCTCGACACGCTGGTCGCCAGGACGACGGATGCGATCGGCGTCAACGCCCCGCTCACCATTGCACTGGCCAAGGCCGCGGCGCGCGAGATCGCCAAGCCCGAATCCAAGCAGGACCACAAGAAGCTCGAGAAGATGGCCGTCGCCTGCTTCGACAGCGAGGACTTCAAGGAAGGCCGCCGCGCCTTCATGGAAAAGAGAAAGCCCGTCTTCAAGGGGCGGTAGCGCTGGGAGCGCGGCACTCCAGTGCCGCTCTTCTCGCATTCGCGGATATTATGAGCGCCACTGGAGTGGCGCGCTCCCAGCAATAGGAAACGTCACATGGCCAAGCTTCCACTCTCCCACATCAAGGTGCTCGACCTCACCGCGCATCGCGCCGGTCCGACCGCCGTTCGCCAGCTCGCGGACTGGGGCGCGCAGGTCATCAAGATCGAGCCGCCCGCCGAGCCCGGCAGCACCGACGCCATGGGCGGCAGCCGCCACGGTTTCGATTTCCAGAACCTGCATCGCAACAAGCAGGCGATCACGCTCAACCTCAAGAGCAAGGAAGGCCACGCGATCTTCATGAAGCTCGCGAAGAAGGCCGACGTGATCGTCGAGAACTACCGCTCCGACGTGAAGTACCGCCTCAAGGTCGACTACAAGTCGGTCAGGAAGGTGAATCCGAAGATCATCTACGGCTCGATCGCGGGCTTCGGCCAGGACGGCCCGGACGCCGCGCGCCCTGGCGTCGACCAGATCGCGCAGGGCATGGGCGGTCTCATGTCGATCACCGGCGAGCCCGGCCGCGGCCCGATGCGCGTCGGCATTCCCATCTGCGACCTGACGGCGGGCCTCCTGCTCGCCCAGGCGATCACGCTCGCCCTCTACAATCGCGAGCGCACCAAGAAGGGCCAGTGGGTCCACACCTCGCTGATCGAGGCGCAGATCTTCATGCTCGACTTCCAGGCCGCGCGCTATCTCATGAAGGGCGAAGTGCCGAAGCAGGCCGGCAACGACCATCCGACCTCGATCCCGACCGGCGTGTTCCAGACCAGCGACGGCTACATCAACATCGCCGCCTCCGGCCAGCACATGTTCAAGCGCTTCGCCGAGGCGATGGGCGGCGGCGAGCTGCTCGACCATCCCGAGCATGCCACCCCCGGCTCGCGCTCGCAGAATCGCAAGGCGCTGAACGAGCGCATCGGCGCGGTGACGAAGACCAACACCTCCGCGCACTGGATCGCCGCGCTGAACAAGGCGGGCGTGCCGTGCGGGCCGATCAACTCGATCGACATGACCTTCGCCGAACCGCAGGTGAAGCATCTCGGCATCGCCCGCGGGATCAAGCATCCCAAGCTCGGCGAGATAAAGGTGGTCGGCAACCCGATCAACCTCACCGCCTCGCCGCAGCCCAAGAAGCTGAAGCCCACGCCCGATCTCGGCCAGCACACCAACGCGGTGCTGAAGGGCCTCGGCCTGAGCGCCAAGAAGATCAAGGAACTGCGCGCGGCGGGAGCGATCTGATGGCGGCCAACGGAAAGGCCGCGCTGATCACCGGCGCGGGCCAGAACATCGGCCGCGCCTGCGTGCTCGGCCTCGCGGAAGACGGCTTCAACGTCGCGATCAACGGCTCGAGCAACCGCGCAGCCTGCGAGAAGGTGGCGAAGGAAGCCGAGAAGTTCGGCGTGAAGGCCCTCGTCGTCATGGGCGACGTCGGCAAGCCCGCCGAGTGCAAGCGCATCGCCGACGAGGCGATCAAGGCCTTCGGCACCGTCGATGCATTGCTGAACAACGCAGCCCTTCGCCCCAACAAGCCGTTCCTCGAGATGAGCGACGCCGACTGGAGCCGTGTCATCGACGTCGATATGAACGCCGCGATCTGGCTCGCCCGCGCCTGCCTGCCCGGCATGGTGAAGAAGGGCTGGGGCCGCATCGTCAACTTCGCCGGCATGAACGCCATCCACGGCCATGCCGGCCGCGCGCCGGTCTCGGTCGCCAAGCACGGCGTCTGGGGCCTCTCCAAGGCGCTGGCGATGGAGTTCGGGTCCAAGGGCATCACGACCAACACGATCTCGCCGGGCCCGATCGCGCCCGACGTCGAGGAGAAGAACGCCTCGGCCGAGGCGCGTGCCGCCACGCTCGCCCGCGTGCCGCTCGGCCGCTTCGGCCAGCCGGCCGAGGTCGCCGCCGCGGCGCGGCTGCTGGTCTCGGAGGCCGGCGGCTACATCAACGGCCAGATGATCGCCGTGAACGGCGGCGGCGCGACCTGACCCGCGACGCGCGACGCGCGACGGACATGCCGCTGGCGTCACGTTTCGTCGCGCGGTTTCTCCGGGGCATTTTTTGTCGGAAACACCTTTCGCCGCAGGCGCGCGCGCGGAAACGTGCGTATAGACTGCAACCGATAAGAAACGCCTTTAGGGAGAGATTAGAGTGAAGAAGTTCATCCTGCCGCGCCGTCGTGTGTTGACCCTGGCCGGCGGCGCGTTCGCCGCGCCGATGCTGGCCTCCGGCGTCGCCCGCGCGGTCGACGCCTGGCCGACCAAGCCGGTGAAGTACATCAACCTGTTCCCGGCCGGCGGCCCGACCGACGTGCTGTCGCGCATCGCCTGCCAGAAGCTGACGGAGCTCACCGGCCAGCAGTTCGTCGTCGAGAACAAGGGCGGCTCGGGCGGCAATGTCGGCGCCGACGCGATCGCGCACTCGCCACCCGACGGCTACACGATCGGCCTGATGAGCGTGGCCAGCCACGCCATCGCCACGACGCTCTACGCCAAGCTGCCGTTCAACGCCGACAAGGATTTCACGCCGGTCGGCATGCTGTGGTCGCTGCCCAACCTCCTGATCGTGCGCAAGAGCCTCGGCCCCAAGACGGTGCCCGAGCTGATCGCGATGGCCAAGGCGAAGCCCGGCAAGATCTCGTACGCCTCGTCGGGCTCGGGCACGACGGTGCACCTGAGCGGCGCGCTGTTCGCCGCGATGGCCAAGATCGACATCCTGCACGTCCCCTATCGCGGCAGCGCGCCGGCGACGCAGGACCTGCTGGCCGACCAGGTCGACATGATCTTCGACAACATCCCGGGTTCGCTGGCGCAGATGGCCGGCGGCAAGGTCTGGGGCCTCGCCGTCACCGGCACCGAGCCCAGCCCGATGGCGCCGCAGGTGCCGACGATGGCCTCGTTCCTGCCGGGCTACGAGATCAACTCGTGGGGCGGCATCTGCGGCCCGGCGGGCATGCCGCAGCCGATCGTCGACAAGCTGAACGCGCTCACCAAGCAGGCGCTCGAAAGCGACGACGTGAAGAAGGCCTACCTCAAGAACGGCGCGACGCCGTTCTACAAGGACGTCGCCGGCACCATTGCCTATCGCCGCGCCGAGGAAGCCCGCTTCGCGCCGATCGTGAAGGCAGCCGGCGCCCGCGTGGATTAAACTCTCCGCGACACGGACAAACAAAAAGCCCCGGTGTCGCCACCGGGGCTTTTCTTGTTCAGGCTCGTCCGTCGGTCACATGCCCAAGGTCGTGACGAACTTGGTGTTGAGGTACGCCTCGAGCGCCTCAATGCCGCCTTCCGAGCCGTAGCCCGAATCCTTCATGCCGCCGAACGGCACCTCCGGCAAAGCGAGGCCGTGATGGTTGATCGAGACCATGCCACTCTCGAGGGCAGCACCGACCTGCGCGATGGTCTTGCTGTTCTTCGAGTAGGCATAGGCCGCGAGGCCCCACGGCAGACGGTTGGCTTCCTTCATCACGCCCTCGAAATCCTTGAACGCCGAGATCGGCGCCAGCGGGCCGAACGGCTCGTCGTTCATGATCTTCGCGTCGAGCGGCACGTCGGTCATGACGGTCGGCTCGTAGAAGTAGCCCTTGTTGCCCTTGCGCTGGCCGCCGGTCTGGATCTTGGCGCCCTTCGAGATGGCGTCGCTGACGAAGCCGTCGATCGCGTGCAGGCGGCGCTCGGCGACGAGCGGGCCCATGCGCGTGTCCTTGTCGAGGCCGTTGCCGACCTTCAAGTTCTTGGCGTAGGCGGTGAACTTCTCGACGAACTCCGGATAGACCTTCTCGTGCACCAGGAAGCGGGTCGGCGCGACGCAGACCTGGCCGGCGTTGCGGAACTTGTTGGCGCCCAGGATGCTCACGGCCTGGTCGACGTCGGCGTCCTCGAAGACGATCGCCGGCGAATGGCCGCCCAGTTCCATGGTGACGCGCTTCATGTGCGCGCCGGCCAGCGCCGCGAGCTGCTTGCCGACCGGGGTCGAGCCGGTGAACGTCACCTTCTTGATGATCGGATGCGGGATCAGGTATTCGCTGATCTCCGACGGCACGCCGTAGACGAGCTGGATCACGCCCGCCGGCACGCCGGCGTCGACGAACGCCTTGATGAGCTGCGCGCACGAACCGGGCGTGTCTTCCGGACCCTTGACGATGATCGAGCAGCCGGTCGCGAGCGCGGCCGAGGCCTTGCGCACCACCTGGTTGATCGGGAAGTTCCACGGCGTGAACGCGGCGACCGGGCCGACCGGCTCCTTCATCACCAGCTGATAGATGTTGTCGCCGCGGGCCGGCACGATGCGGCCGTAGGTGCGGCGGCCTTCCTCGGCCATCCACTCGATGATGTCGGCGGCGAGTAGCGTCTCGCCCTTGGCCTCGATCACCGGCTTGCCCTGTTCCATCGTCATGATCGGCGCGATCTCGTCGACCCGCTGGCGGATCAACTCGGCGGCCTTGCGCATGATCTTGTAGCGGTCGAACGGCGAGACCTTCTTCCACTGCCTGAAGCCCTTGTCCGCCGCTTCGAGCGCGCGGTCGAGATCGGCCTTCTCGGCATGCGCCACCTGGCCGATCACTTCCTCGGTCGCGGGATTGATGACCGGGATGGTCCGGCCGTTGGCGCCCTTGGTCCAGGCACCGTCGATCATCAGGGAGACGTCACTGTAGGTCATTGCTTCCTCCAAACTTCTAGCTTCCGCGATACGTCGAATAGCTCCAGGGCGTGCAGAGCAGCGGGACGTGATAATGCCCCTCCGGCTCGGCAATGGAAAAGCGCAAAGGCACGATATCGAGGAACGGCGGCTCGGCCCCGACAATACCCCTGCGGCGAAAGTGGTCGCCCACGGCGAATTGCAGCTCGTAGCGCCCGATCGGCAGCGGGCGCCCGCTGATGAGCGGCCGGTCGGTGCGGCCGTCGGCGTTGGTGACCGCCTCGGCGATGCGCCTGGCCCGGTCGCCCGCCAGCTCGAACAGCGCCACCGCCATGCCGACCGCCGGCCGGCCGGCATGGGTGTCGAGCACGTGCGTGCTGAGGCGGCCGTTGACCTGGGGCATGCCCTCGCCCGTCACCTTGTCGACGATTCGCAGCCGCGTGATGTGGAAGACCTCCCGCAGGGCGGCGGCGAATTCCTGCGCCTCGTCGTTCAGCAGGCGGCGCTCGAACGCCGACAGGATCGCGTCGCGCGTGTGCCGCCGCACGCAGACGATGAAGGGAAAGCCGAAGCGCGCCCTGTAGGCGTCGTTCAGCCGGTGGAAACGCTGGAACTCCTCCTCCGACAAGGCGTCGAGGCCGACGCTCGCCTGCTCGCGGCGCGACTCGTCGGTGACGGCGCCGGCGCGCGCGGCCTTGCCGGCGAGGTCGGGGTGGCTGGCGAGGAAGGCGAGTTGCGTCCCGCGCGGCGCGGCATGGACCGCCGCCATCATCGCCCCGTGCAGCTCGGTCACGGTGGCGAAAGGCCGCTTCGCATGGGCCGCCTCGGCCACCCAGGGGGCGCGCTCGAACGCCTCCCCGACCGCGGCGGCGAAGGCCGGCAGCGGCAGGCGGTTGAGATCGTCGAGCGCCACGGGCATGCCCGCCGAACTAGCACGGCGCGCCGGGCACCTCTATAGTCCGCGCAATCCGATACCCAGGGAGGGGTTATCATGACCAATCGCATCAAGTTCACCCGCCGCAGCTTTGGCCGTGCCGTCGCCGGCGCTTCGCTGCTCTCCGCCCCCATGCCGCTGCGCTATGCGCTCGGTCAGGCGCCCGCCGCCGTGAAGGTGGCACTGCTGCTGCCGACGTCCGGCGGGCAGGCGCAGATCGGCCAGGCCTGCAAGCGCGGAGCCGACGTGGCCAATCTCGTGTTCGCCGACATGAAGCTGCCGGTGAAGCTCGAGATCATGAACTACGACACCGAGACCAAGCCCGACGTGGCGCGTACCCAGGCCGAGAAGGCCATCGAGGCCGGCGCCAACATGCTGGTCGGCGCCTTCGACTCCGGCCAGAGCATCGCGATCGCCCAGGTCGCCGAGCAGCGCGGCGTGCCGTTCATCGTCAACATCGCCGCCGCCCCGCAGCTCACCGAGCAGGGCTACAAGTTCATCGTGCGCAACTTCCCGACGGCGCCGATGCTGATCGGCGGCGCCTTCGAGTTGCACAAGGAGATCTTCAAGGCGGCCGGCCAGACGCCGAAGACCGCCGTGCTGCTCAGCATCAACGACACGTTCGGCACCTCGATGATCGGCGGCATCAAGGCGATGTTCCCGAAGTTCAAGATGCCGTACGAGATCGTCGAAACGATCAGCTACGACGCAGCGACCAAGGATCTCTCGGTCGAAATCGCGAAGGCCAAGGCCACCAAGGCCGACATGCTGATGCCGGTGTGCCGCCTCAACGACGCCAAGCTCATGATCCAGGAGATGGTCAAGCAGCGCTGGGAGCCGATGATCGTCATGAACCCGGGCTCGCCCGGCCTGTACGAGCAGGACTTCCTGAAGACGATGGGCAAGTACGGCGACTACCACATCTCGAACGTGCCGTGGCTCGACCCGAAGTCGGCCATGACCAAGTCGCTCGAGAAGCACCATCTCGCGAAGTTCCCGAACGACCAGCTCGACCTCAACGGCGGCTTCACCTTCGAGGCGATGCTGATCGCGGCGCAGGCCTGTCTCTCGGCCAAGTCGACCAAGTCGGACGCCCTGATGTCGGCGCTGCGCGGCCTCAAGGTCGACCAGCACGTCATGATCGGCGGGCCGATCCAGTTCGACGCCAAGGGCCAGAACGTCAACATCGCGGCGTCGGCCATCCAGAACCTCAAGCGCAAGCCCACGGTCGTGATGCCGAAGGCCTCGGCCGAAGCCGACCTCGTCTTCCCGATGCCGGGCTGGGCCGACAAGCGCCGCACCTGATCATCCGGGCGCTTTGACCCAGGACTTCCTTCTCTCGCTCGCCCAGGCGATCACCAAGGGGCTGTTGACCGGCATGGTCTACGGCCTGATGGCGCTCGGCCTGTCGGTGATCTTCGGCGTCATGCGCGTGGTCAACTTCGCGCATGGCGAGATGATGGTCGTCGGCATGTACCTGGCGTGGGCGGCGTTCGACTATGCCGGCGTCAACCCGCTGTTCAGCCTGCCGGTCATCGCGCTGCTCTTCTTCGCGATGGGCTATGCCCTGCAACGCGGCCTGATCCAGCCGTTCATCAACCGGCCCGAGCACCAGCAGTTCCTGTTGCTGCTCGCGATCGCCACCATCGTGGTCAATCTCTGCCTCGCCCTGCTGGGCCCCGACTCGCGCAGCATCCAGCTCGACTCGCAGTTCGATTCGTACGAGCTCGGCCCGCTGGTGTTCGACGCGGTGCGCGTGCATGCCGCCGTGGCGGCGATCGCCATCGCCACGCTGCTCTTCCTGTTCTTCACCCGCACGCGCATCGGCAAGGCGATCCGCGCCGCCGCCGACAACCACATGGGCGCGCTGGTCGTCGGCCTCGACGTGCGCCGCCTGTACGCCATCACCTTCGGCATCGGCGCCGCCTGCGTCGGCGCCGCCGGGGCGCTGATGATCACCATCATCCCGGTGACGCCCTTCCTCGCCGCCGAGTACACGCTGCTCGCCTTCGTCATCGTGATCGTGGGCGGCCTCGGCAGCATGACCGGCGCGCTGATGGGCGGCCTGCTGATCGGCGTCAGCGAGGCGGTCGCGGGCCTGCTCGGCCAGCCCTCGCTGAAGAGCATGTTCAGCTTCGGCCTGCTGATCGTCGTGCTGCTGCTGCGTCCGCAGGGCCTGCTCGGCCGCAAGGACAGCCGATGAACGTGCGCGCCGTCGCGGGCCTGTCGATCCTGCTGGCGCTGCTGCTGGCGGCGCCGCTGCTGCTCGGCGGCTACTGGCTGTCGGTGCTGATCCTGGTCCTCTACTTCGCCTATGTCGGCCAGGCCTGGAACATCATGATGGGCTTCGCGGGCCAGCTCTCGCTCGGCCACGCGCTCTATGCCGGCCTCGGCGGCTACGTCGCCGCCGGCCTCTACACGCATTACGGCATCGGCCCGTGGATGGGCGTGTTCGCCGCCGTCGGCGCGGCGGTCGCGGCTGGCGCGATCGTGGGCTATCTCGGCTTCCGCTTCTCGCTGGCCGGCGTCTACTTCGCGCTGCTCACCATCGCCTTCGGCGAGTTCACGCGCATCGGCTTCGACAACTGGGACTGGGCCGGCGGCTCGGGCGGCATGTTCCTCAAGGTCGAACGCGGCGTCAGCGACCTCGCCAACCTGCGCGGCGGCACGGTCATGTTCTACTACGTGATCCTCGCCATGGCCGCCGGCGCCTTCCTGCTCTGCCGCTACCTGCTGGAGAGCCGGCTCGGCCGCTACTGGCTGGCGATCCGCGAGGACGCCGAGGCCGCGCAGGCCGTGGGCGTTCCGGTGCTGTGGTGCAAGATGCTGGCCGTCACGCTCTCGGCGGCGCTGACCGCGCTCGCGGGCGTGTGGAACGCCTTCTACTACAACAACCTGTTCCCCGAGACCGCCTTCGCCGTCGGCCGCTCGATCGAGATGACGCTCTCGCCGATCATCGGCGGCCTCGGCACGCTGTTCGGCCCGTTCGTCGGCGCCGTCGTGCTGACGGGGCTGGGCGAGCTCTTCACCGACCTCAGCGACCAGTTCCACGTCTCCGGCCTCAAGCAGATCTTCTACGGCCTCGCGTTGCTGATCATCGTGATGTACCGCCCCGCCGGTATCTGGCCGTGGATCGCCACGCGCCTGGGCTTCGAGGAGAAGCGCAAGTGAGCGGCGCGCGCCTCGAGCTGGCCGGCCTCGGCAAGACCTTCCGCGGTCTGCGCGCCGTGCACGATGTCAGCTTTGCCGTGCCCGCGGGCGCCATCCACGCACTGATCGGCCCCAACGGCGCGGGCAAGACCACCATCTTCAACATGGTCGCAGGCGTCTATGCGCCGACCGCGGGCAGCGTCAGCCTCGATGGCCGGGTGATTTCAGGCCTGCGGCCCGACCGCGTGTGCGCCGCGGGCGTCGGCCGCACCTTCCAGATCGTGAAGCCGTTCAAGGGCCTCAGCGTGCTCGAGAACGTGACCGTCGGCGCCCTGCACCGCCGGTCCGCGCCGGCTGACGCGCGCAAGCATGCCGAGACGATCCTCGAACGGCTGGGCCTGCACGACCGCCGCCACCAGTTGGCCGAGAACCTCACGCTGCCCGACCGCAAGCGGCTCGAAGTGGCGCGCGCGCTCGCGACCGAGCCCAAGCTGCTGCTGCTCGACGAGGTGATGGCGGGCCTGCGTCCCACCGAGGTCGACGTGATGGTGGCGTTCCTGCGAACGCTCAACGCCGAGACCGGCCTCACCATCCTGCTGATCGAGCACGTCATGCGCGCGGTGATGGCGCTCGCCGCGCAGGTCACCGTCGTCAGCTACGGCGAGAAGATCGCCGAGGGCACGCCGGCCGAGATCGCGCGCAACCAGGCGGTGCTCGACGTCTATCTCGGCCACGAGGAGCCGGCATGAGCGCGCCGCTGCTCCAGGTCGACGGCCTCGACCTCTACTACGGCGACGCGCAGGCGCTGTCCGCCGTCTCGATCGAGATCGCCGAGGGCGAGATCGTGGCGATCGTCGGCGCCAACGGCGCGGGCAAGAGCTCGCTGATCCGCACCATCCACGGCATAGAGAAGCCGGCCGCCGGCCGCATCCGCTTCGACGGCACCGACATCACCGGCTGGTCGAGCCACCGCGTTTGCGAGACCGGCGTCGGCCACGTCGCCGAGGGCCGCCAGGTGTTCCCCAACCTCACCGTGCTCGAGAACCTCGAGATGGGCGCGTTCCTGAAGCGCGCGCGGGCCGGCGAGAAGAAGGCGCTCGACCATGTCTTCGCGCTGTTCCCGCGGCTCGCCGAGCGCGCCAAGCAGGCCGCCGGCACCTTGTCGGGCGGCGAGCAGCAGATGCTGGCGATCGGCCGCTGCCTGATGGGCCAGCCGCGCCTCATCATGTTCGACGAGCCCTCGCTCGGCCTCGCTCCGGCCATCGTGCAGGAGATGTTCCGCATCGTGCGGCGCCTGAACGAGGAAGGCCTCACCGTTCTGCTGGTCGAACAGAACGTCATGGCCTCGCTGCGCATCGCCAACCGCGGCTATGTGCTGGAGAACGGCCGCATCGAGCTCAGCGACAGCGGCCCCGCGCTCCTCGGCAACGATCGCGTGCGAAAGGCCTATCTCGGCCTCTAGCGTATTGACGCAACGGGCCGCGCTCTGCACTCTCCGCCCATCCGGTACAGATTGCTGCCGCGTCGCGGTGCAGATCGGTCCGGGATGGCCCCGCTTTTTCCGACGACGGAAACGATCGCCCTCCCCGGCTCTCAACGCCTGAGGAGTGTCAGATGAATCGCCGTCATGTCCTGAAGGCCGGCTTCGCCGCCGGCGCCGCCGCCTTCGCCCCCCGCCTCGCCTCCGCCGCCGTCGACTTCTCGCCGATGCCCAAGGGCTGGCGCAGCTTCACGCTGACCACGCGCGTCGAGCCCAACTTCGCCAACAAGGCGTGGATCCCGCTGCCGACCTTCGCCGAGGCCGACTGGCAGCGCCCCGGCAGGACCGCGTGGACCGGCAACGCCAAGCTCGCCGAGAAGGTGCGCGACCCGAAGTACGGCATGGAGATGCTGCGGGTCGAGTGGTCCGACAACCAGCAGAACCCGCTGATCGAGGTCAGCACCGAGGTGCAGACACAGGATCGCTCGGTGCGTCCGGGCCAGGGCAACGCAGCCCCGCTCAGTGCCGCGGAACGCGCGCTCAACCTCTCGGCCACCGACCTGCTGCCGGTCGACGGCATCGTCAAGCAGACCGCCGAGGGCATCGTGCGCGGCAAGACCAGGGACGTCGACAAGGCCCGCGCGCTCTACGAGTGGGTGGTCGAGAACACCTTCCGCAACGCCAAGACCGCAGGCTGCGGCGTCGGCGACGTGAGCTGGATGATCAAGACCGGCAACCTCAACGGCAAGTGTGCCGACCTGAACGCGCTCTACGTCGCGATGGCGCGCTCGGTCGGCGTGCCGGCGCGCGACGTCTACGGCATCCGCGTCGTGCCCTCGGCCTTCGGCTACAAGGCGCTGGGCGCGGGCTCGAACATCGTCACCAAGGCGCAGCACTGCCGCGCCGAGGTCTGGCTGTCGGGCAGCGGCTGGACGCCGGCCGACCCGGCCGACGTGCGCAAGGTCGTGCTCGAGGAGCCGCCGACCAACCTCGCCATGACCGACCTCAAGGTGATCGCAGCCCGCAAGACGCTGTTCGGCGCCTGGGAAGGCAACTGGCTCGCCTTCAACGTGGCGCACGATGTGAAGCTGCCGGGCGCCGCCACCAAGGACGCGCTGCCGTTCCTGATGTATCCGCAGGCCGAGGACAAGTCGGGCCTCGTCGACCCGCTCGATCCCGACGCCTTCAAGTACAAGATCACGGCGACCGAAACCAAGGCCTAGCCTCCGCCGCGCCGCGTCCGGGCATTCCGCCCGGGCGCGATCCGCTCTATACCGGCGGGCATGACGGTCCCGCCTGACGTGGTGCCTGCCACGGCAGCCCGCGACATCCTCCGGCGCTACTTCTTCGCCCTCGGCGCCCCCTTCGCGATCGATGTCGCGACGGTCGCCGTCTACGCCTGGGTCAACGGCGTGTTCGACGTGCTGGGCCCGATGGTCCTGCTGTCGGCCGCGTTCCTGCTGGTCGGCGTGTGGACCGGCGGCTGGTTCCTGATCCGCCCGGTGCGCCGCTTCCTCGCCGCCGACATCTCCTTTGCCGAGACCGAGCACGCGATCGCCGAATTGCCGCGCCGCTCGGCGATCCTGATCGGCTGCCTCTATGCGCCGATGTTGCTGATGCGCCTGTTGTCGGCGCGCTACGGCGTCACCTTCGGCGCCAACGTCGAGACGGCGGAGTCGACCGACGCGGTCTGCTCCTTCCTCGTCTCGACCTCGTTCAACGTCGTGCTGACCTTCTTCGTGGTCAGCGCCTATCTCGACCGGCTGTGCGAGTTCCTGTTCAGCCACTACGGCGTCAACATCGCCACCTTCCCCGGCGCCTTCCGCCGCAAGATCGGCCTCGCCGTGCTGTTCGTGTCGTTCGCCGCGATGATCCTGCTGGCCGGCGACATCGCGAGCTACAGCGGCGAACGGCTGATCCGCGAGGCTACGATGGACGTGTCGGCCTCGGTCGTCGGCGCCGCCACCATCTACTACTGGATCTCGCGCGCGCTGACGCACCCGATCCACCGGCTCGACGTCGGCATGAAGCGCGTCGCCGAGAACGACCTCGCCACGCGCCTGCCGGTCACCTCCGACGACGAGATCGGCCACGCCACCAGCGAGTTCAACCGCATGGCCGCCGGTCTCGAGGAGCGCGCCTATCTGCGCGACACGTTCGGCAAGTATGTGAGCGAGAGCGTCGCCGCCGAGATCCTCGACACCCACCATTCGAGCGGCCGCGTCGCCGACGCGACCGGCGTCGCGACGCTGATGTTCACCGACATCGAGGGCTTCACCGGCCTGTCCGAGCGGGTCAGCCCGACCGACCTCGCGAGCCTGCTCAACACCTATCTCAGCACCGTCGTGCCCGAGATCGAGCGGCACGGCGGCGTGGTCAACAAGTTCATCGGCGACGGGCTGTTCGCCTCGTTCAACATGCCGCTGCCGCTCGAGGACCATGCCGCCGCCGCGATCCGCGCCGCGGTCGACATCGAGCGCGCGCTGGCCGCCACCGAATTCCCCGGCGGCGTGAAGGTACGCACGCGCATCGGCCTCAACACCGGCCCGGTGATCGGCCTGTCGATCGGCACCGACAAGCGACTCGACTACACGCTGCTGGGCGACGCGGTGAACGTCGCCTCGCGGGTCGAGCAGCTCAACAAGCAGTTCGGCTCGCTGATCCTCGCCACCGAGAGCACGATCAAGGCGGCCGGCACCGAACACGGCGAGCGGCTGGGCAGCACCGGCGTGCGCGGCCACGAGGGCGAGATCGTCGTCTACCGCATCGACGCCCAGGCATGATCTCCGCCGCCGAAGCCCGCACGCTGCAACGCCGCTACATGCTGACGGCGACGTCGATCTTCGTGCTCGACCTCGGCATCACCGTCCTGTTCATGGTCGTGTCCGGCGCCTGGTCGAACGCCTGGCGCACGGTCGGCATGGGCCTGGTCTTCCTGCTGGTCGTGAACTGGACCGTCGCGCGCTGGCTGTTCCGGCCGATCGCCGATCATCTCGCCGGCCGCCTGCCCTACGCCGCGATCCAGCGCCGGCTGACCCAGCTGCCGCTGCTCACCGCCCAGGCCGTCGCCCTCCTGACCTTCGTCGTCTGGGCGTTCCGGCTGTCGATGCCGTGGTGGCTCTACGTCCCCGACTCGACGCCGATGCTCCTGCTGGCGCCCACCGTCGCCGACTTCTGCGTCACGCTCGCGGTGCTGACGATCTTCTACTTCACCTTCACCTACTTCGTGGTCAGCGACTATCTCGCCACGCTGTGCACCACGATCTTCGAGCGCACCGGCGAGAATCTCGGCCTGTTCTTCGGCAGCTACCGGTCGAAGCTGATGGTCGCGCTGATCGTGATCTCGATCGGCCCGCTCGCCGCTATCCTGACCGACCTCTATTCCTACGACGACACCCGCGTCCGGTCCGAAATCCTGGTCGACATCGCCTCGGCCGTGCTGGGCGTGGCGATCACGGCCTATTTCATCACGCGCTCGCTGCTGCGGCCGATGACGGTCCTCTCGGCCGCCATGAAGCAGGTCGCCGAAGGCCGGCTCGACGTGCATGCGCCGGTCACCTCGAACGACGAGATCGGCGCCGTCACCGGCCAGTTCAACACCATGGTCGAGGGCCTGCGCGAGCGCGAGCGCATCCGCGAGACCTTCGGCCGCTACGTCGACGAGAGCGTCGCCGCCGCCATCCTCCGGGCCCCCGACGCGGGCGCCGGCAACGGCGAGATCCGCGAGGCCACGATCCTGTTCACCGACATCGCGGGCTTCACCACCATCGCCGAATATCTCGAGCCGCGCGCGCTGGTGGCGGCGCTGAACGAGTATCTCGAGACCGTGCTGGCGCCGATCAAGGCGCATGGCGGCGTGGTCAACACCTTCATCGGCGACGGGCTGTTCGCCTCGTTCAACATGCCGCTGCCCTGCGAGGACCATGCCTGCGCCGCGGTGCGCGCCGCGATCGACATCCAGCGCGCCGTCGGCAGCCGCACCTTCGGCGCCGAGGGCGTGGCGCTCGCCACCCGCATCGGCATCAGCACCGGCCCCGTGATCGGCGGCTCGATCGGCGCGGGCCAGCGCATGAGCTTCACCCTGCTGGGCGACACGGTGAACCTCGCCGCCCGCCTCGAGGAGCTGAACAAGCACCACGGCACGCGCATCCTGGTGTCCGAGAGCACGCGCGCGATCTGCGGCGATCGGTTCGCCTTCGCGAGCCTCGGCAGCGTGCCCGTGCGCGGCCGCAGCGATACAATCGCGATCCATTCCATCGACCCCCGAACCCAGGAGACCTGACCATGGCGCCCGCTGCCGCCAACACCGCCTCTGCCGCTCCCCTCAGCCGCTTCCCGGTCCCCGAGATCGCCGACCTGCCGCAGGACATCCGCGAGCGCGTGCTGGCGGTGCAGGAGAAGGCGGGCTTCGTGCCCAACGTCTTCCTGGTGCTGGCGCATCGCCCCGAGGAGTTCCGCGCCTTCTTCGCCTATCACGACGCGCTGATGGACAAGCCCGGCAACCTCACCAAGGCCGAGCGCGAGATGATCGTGGTCGCGACCAGCAACGCCAACCAGTGCCAGTATTGCGTCGTGGCGCACGGCGCGATCCTGCGCATCCGCGCCAAGAACCCGCTGGTCGCCGACCAGGTCGCGATCAACTACCGCAAGGCCGACATCACCGACCGCCAGAAGGCGATGCTCGACTTCGCCATGAAGGTCTCGTTCGAGGCCTATGCCGTCGGCGACGAGGCCTTCGCGGCCCTGGCCAAGCACGGCTTCAGCGCCGACGATGCGTGGGACATCGCGGCCATTGCATCGTTCTTCGGTTTGTCCAATCGTATGGCCAACGTCACCGCCATGCGGCCGAACGACGAATTCTACACGATGGGTCGATAAGCCATGAACCTCTCCGCCGATCAGCTGAAGCTGCAAGCCCGCGCCCGCGAACTCGCCGACGGTCCCGTCGCGAAGCGCGCCGCCGAGGTCGACCGCACCGAGCAGTATCCCTGGGACAATGTCGATCTCCTGAAGGACGCCAAGCTGATCGGCATGACGATCCCGACCCAGTATGGCGGCCAGGGCAAGAACTGGCTCGACGCGGTGCTGGCGATCGAGGCGCTGTCGGCCAGCTGCGCCGTCACCGGCCGCATCGCCGTCGAGACCAACATGGGCGCGATCAGCGCGGTCATGGCCTACGGCTCGGAAGAGCAGAAGAAGATGTGCGCCGACATGGTGCTGGCCGGCGACAAGCCCGCGATCTGCATCACCGAGCCCGACGCCGGCTCCGACGCCAACGGCATGACCACGCGCGCCGACAAGAAGGGCAACCGCTACCTGATCAACGGCCGCAAGCACTGGATCACCGGCGGCGGCGTCTCGCGCCTGCACCTGATCTTCGCCAAGGTCTACGACGAGAAGGGCACCTTCGAGGGCATCGGCGGCTTCCTCGCCATCCGCGACGAGACCAAGGGCCTCAAGATCACCAAGCGCGAGCCGACGATGGGCCTGCGCGGCATCCCCGAGGCGGTGATCGACTTCGAGGACATGGACGTGCCGCCGCAGGCGCTCGTCATCCCGCCGCGCGGCCTGAAGAAGGGCTTCGCCGACCTGATGACCGCCTACAACAGCCAGCGGGTCGGCGCCGCCACCGTGGCCCTCGGCATCGCGCAAGGCGCCTACAAGCTCGCGCTGGACTGGTCGGGCAAGCGCGAACAGTTCGGCCGGCCGATCAACGAGTTCCAGGGCCTGCAATGGAAGCTCGCCGACATGTCGATCAAGCTCTCGGCGGCGCAGGCGCTGGTCTACAACGCCGCCCGCTCGGGCGAAGGCGGCTTCCCCGACATGCTGCTGGCGGCGCAGGCCAAGGTCTTCACGTCGGAGAACGCCATCCAGGTGGTGAACGACGCGCTCCAGTTCTTCGGCGCGCGCGGCTACTCCCGCGAGCTGCCGCTCGAGCGCATGGCCCGCGACGTGCGCATGTTCACGATCGGCGGCGGCACGGCCGAGGTGCTGCGCAACGTCGTGGCGGGCGCGCTGCTCGAGAAGAAGCTGCCGCAGACGCGCGACGGCTACGCCCGCTGAACTCCCGCTGAACTCCCGTTATTTCCCTTTTAATATCCTGAAAATTTAACGGGCGGCCCGCACCAGGCCGGGCACGTCCACCAGGCTGCCGGCCACCGCCGCGCACAGCGTGCGGATCTCGTCGGTCGGCGCGATCAGGTCGGGCACCATCACCGTCATCATCCCGGCCGACGACGCCGAGCGCACGCCGTTCAGCGAATCCTCCAGCGCCAGGCAGTCGCGCGGGTCCCTGCCGAGCTTCGCGGCGGCGGCCAGAAACGGATCGGGCGCGGGCTTGCTGCGCGCATAGTCGCCCGCCGCGATCACGTGATGGAAGCGTTCCAGCAACCCGTGCGCGCCGAGATGGTGCTGGACGGTGCTGTGGCCCGACGAGGTGGCGATGGCGCGCGGCAATTCCAGCTCGTCCAGCAGATCGAGCATCGCCACCACACCGGGCTTCAGCTCGATGCCTTCGTTGGCCAGCAGCTTGAAATGACGCATCCAGGCCACGCGCAATTCCTCGGCGGGATAGTCCGCGCCATAGGCCTCGATCATGCGGGCGCGGTTCTCGGTCCACGGCGTGCCGACGCAGAGATAGAAGACGTCCATCGTCATCTCGACGCCGAGCTCCTGCGCCGCCGTCAGGATCGCGCGCCCGTAGAGTTTCTCGGTGTCGAACAGCAGCCCGTCCATGTCGAACACGACGGCTTTCACGGGACGCGGGAGCTTCATGGCGCGGGATCTTTCCTCTCGAAAGGATTTGGTGCAGAACGTGGGTCGCGGACTCAGGCGGGGATCGCCGCCGTCTCCGCGCCGCGCTCGATCCGCCCCACCGTGCGGCGTCTCCCGCGGTCCCCGCGCTTGTGTGGGTCCGGGTCCCCAAGGAGCATTATTGCGAATTACGCAACGAATGTCAAGAGTTAAGTGAAAGGTCCCTCGCGACGCTCGGGATGACAGCACGCGTTTAACTGTCATCCCGAGCGTCAGCGAGGGATCTTTGCTCACCCCTTGTTCATGCTGGCGATCGCCACCGTTCCCGTCTCCAGCAGCGACTTCAGGTTCGACAGGATCGCCGGCCAGCCGCCGGAGACGGCCTCGATGAACTTCGAGCCGTCGCGTTCCATCGAATGGAGCACCGAGAGTTTCACCGCGGGCGGGTTGGCGCCCGCCTGCGGCTCGATCGTGAAGGTGCAGAGCGACAGGCCCTCGGCCTCCATCTCGGGCTTCCAGCGGTTCTGCCAGCGGATCGCGAGCTTGCGCGGCGGATCGGACTCGACGATCTCGCCCTCGTCGGCGACGCGGCCGTCGGTGAAGGAGAGCTTCCACTTCGCGCCCTTGGTGAAGTCGCCGGTCACGTTCATGCCGAACCAGTATTGCTGGATGAACGCGGGCGTGGTCAGCGCCTCCCACAGGCGCTCGGGCGTGGTGCGGATGTAGGTCACGTAGTTGAAAGTCGACTTGGTCATCGGTCTTCGCCCTCCAGGCGGCGTTTGAGATCGTGGAGCGCCCTGAGGCGCGGCTTCTCGAACTTGGCGAGCCAGCGTTCGTAGATGTCTTGCAGCGGCACCGGGTTCAGCAGGTGCACCTTCTCGCGGCCGCGCCGCAGCGTGGTCACGAGATTCGCCGCCTCGAGCAGATCGAGGTGCTGGGTGACGGACTGCCGTGTCATGTCCAGGTGTTCGCAGAGCTGGCTCAATGTTTGCCCGTCGTCGGCATAGAGCCGGTCCAGCAGCTTGCGGCGGCTGGGATCGGCCAAGGCCTTGAACAGGAGGTCGGGGGATTTCTTCATGCAGGTATTTACCTGCCTTTCTTATAGGCAGGCGATTACCTGCCTGTCAATCCTCCTCGAAAATCAGAATCCGATGCGCAGGCCGGCCGTCAGGGCGTGGCTGTCGGCGCCGTTGCCGGCCTCGCCGTCGTAGCGCGCGTAGAGGTCGGTGGCGTCGGCGACCGTGCTGCGGACCGACAGGCCGAGCACGGCGGCGTCGCGCGCCGGCGACGCGCCGTACACGGTGAAGGCATTGCCCGGCACGCCCGCGAACGAGGCGGTCATCGGCCGGCCGATATCGGCATGCTCGTGCGCCCAGCCGAGGCGGATGCCGAACGTCACCTTCGCCAGCTCGGCCGCGAAGTCGGCGCCCAGCACGGTGCGCAGCGAGTTGGTGGTCTGGCCCGCGATCGTGAGGTTGAGCGAGTCCGCGCCGGTCTCGGTGAAGCCGTCCTGCGCCGTCGTCGCGCCCTGCACGCGCACGAACGGCGTGACCGAGGCCGGCGCCGAGAGCGGCACGTCGATCCTGTAGCCCGCCTCGAGCTGGCCGAGGAACTGGTTGGCCTGCGTCTGGCCGAGCGCGGTGCGCGGCGCCAGGCCCGCGATGACGATGGTGCGCGTCGTGCGGTTGGTGGCGCGGCCGTAGCTCACCAGCCCGTCGAGATAGGCGGCGCCGCGCGTATAGGAAGCATAGAGGCTGCCGTTCACCGTCTCGCCGGTGCTGCGGCCCACGAAGCCGTCCGCCCATTGCGTGCCCGACTGGAAGCCCAGGCCCGCGCCGACCAGCAGGCTGGGATCGAGGCGATAGTCGGCGCCGACCGCGGCGCCGCCGAAATTGTAGGTCACATTCCCCGACGAACCCGATCCCGGCACGGTGCCGATGCCGCCGACGCCGCTCAGCCATGCCGTCAGGCGCGGTTGCGGCTCGCACGCGACGTCGCACGCGTCGGACGGTTCGGCGAGCGCGGCGCTCGCGCCCTGGGTACCGACGGCGCCGCCATGCGTGGCCGAGAGATGGTTGCCGACCGTGCCCATGTAGGCGCTGGCGGTCTGAGTGTTCATCGTGCCGAGATTGGCGGTGGGCTGGCCGCTGATCGCGTCGATCGCGCGCGGTCCCTGCGTGGTGTCGAGGTTGGAGAGCGCTGTCAGCACGGCCGCGAAGTCGCCGGTGGCGCTGCCGTTGGCCGCGTTCAGCACGCGTCCCACGGCGCTCTGGTTGGCGTTGCCGCCGGGCAGCACGAAGTCGGCCTTGCTCAGGGTCAGGTAGACGTTGGTGGCGTCGTAGGAGAGCGAGGGCTTCAGGAAGGCCAGGTTGGTGCTGACGCTGGCGAAGCTGCCGCTCAGCGTCGTCGCCGTGAGGATGGTGTAGGTCGTGCTGGCGGCATAGCTGCCGCCGGCGGCCTGCGCCGACACCGCGCCGGCCAGTGTCGCCGTGCCGTTCACCGTGAGCCTGTCGGTCGCGCCCGCCGCCGTGACGTTGACGGTGTAGGTGCTGCCCGCGTTGAGCGCGAGGCCGCCGCCGATCGTGTTGGCGCCGCTGCTCATCAGGTTGAGCGTGCCGCCATTGACCACGACGTTGCCGGTGATCGTGCCGCCGTTCAGCGTCAGGCTGTTGGCGCCGCCGGTGAAGGTGATCGCGTTGCCGTCGGAGCCGCTCGTCGACCCGAATCCCGCCGCGCCGCGCGCGATCGTGCCGCCATTGTTGGTGATGGTGAGGCCCGAGCCGTTGATGCCGTCGCCGCCATCGCCGCCGCGCGCGCCGGAGCTGCTGCCGCCGCCGTTACCGCCGGTGATGGTGCCGGAGTTGACGATGGTCGAATTGGCGAAGCCCGAGCCGCCGCCGTTTACGGGCCCGATCGTATGGCCGCCGCCGCCGCTGCCGATGCCGGCGCCGCCATTGCCGCCGCCGTTGGCGCGCGTGGGATCGGTGCCGCCGTTGCCGCCGGCGATCGTGCCGGTGTTGATGATCGTGACGCCGGTGCCGCTGAACGCGCCGCCGCTGCCCCCCTGACCGCCGGCACTGCCGCCGCCGCCGCCGATGCCGGCACCGCCGCCACCGCCGCCGCCGGCCCCGCCCTGGATCGTGCCGGCGTTGGTGATGCCGATGCCGGTCGCGTTCAGCGCGCCGCCGCCGCTGCCCTGGACGCTCTGGCCGTTCCAGTCCGCGCCGCCACCGCCGCCGATGCCGGCCGCGCCACCGCCGTTCAGCGCGCCGCCGATGCCGCCCTTGATCGTGTTGCCGCCATTGTTGGTGACGTCGGTGCCGAGCGTGAAGGCGGAACCGGGATTGGAACCGCCCAGCCGGCCGCCGCCGCCACCGCCGCCGATACCCGCGCCGGCGCCACCGCCGCCGCCCTCGCCGCCACCCGACGTCCGTCCCGCGCCGCCATTGCCGCCGGTGACATTGCCGCCGGAGAAGGTCGTGCTGCCGGCCGTTCCGCCCGCGCCTGTGGCGCCGTCGCTGCCACCGTCGCCGCCGACACCCGCGCCGCCACCGCCGCCACCGATATTGGTGCTGTTGTCGCCACCGTTGCCGCCGACGGTCTGCGCCCCGGCCTGACCGGCATACATCGCGCTCACCACGCCGAGCACGATCGCCCGCCGGAACGCCTTCTCAACGCCACGCATCGCACGTCTCCCCCTCGGATCACCCTACGGGGACGGGTGTTTCCTGGATAGCACCTTCGGCGGAGACCTGAGCATCGTTTCGAGCGTGATCGAGGCCAAGGTCGCTTCGGCGATCTCGTCGATCTCCGTCAGCACTTTTTGCAGCGAGGCGCCGATGTCGGTTTGCTCGCCCGGCTCGACGGGCCGCGCGCCGGGCGCCGGCTCGAACAGCGCGACGATGTCCATCAGCGTGAGGCGCCGCCGGTTGCCGGTGAAGCGGTAGCCGCCGGCCGCGCCGCGGCCGCCGCGCACATAGCCCGCCGACGACAAGGTGCCCATGACCTTCGCGAGATGATGGCCCGACACGCCGAAGCGCTCGGCGAGTTCCGCCGACGACAGCGTGCGATCGGGCTCGCGCGCCAGCTCGAGGATCGCGTAGAGGCCGAGACGCGTCGCGGTCTGGAGCTTCATGGCTGGGACCGCGGGCCTCCAGGCCCGCTCATGAAGGCGGGCCTGGAGGCCCGCGGTCCCAAAAGAGTCATGACAGATCCATGTCCAACTGAAGCGACGGGCCGGCGACCATGCCCTGCGCGCGGAAGAAGGAGAGGATCAGGTGGTCCTTGCGCTCGACCAAGGTGCGCACGCGCGTCACGCCCTTGGCCTTGAAGCGCGCGACCAGCGCGTCGAACAGGGCGCTGCCGATGCTCTTCAGGCGCAGCTCGGGATCGATCTGGATGGCGAACACCCAGCCCGCCGCCGGCTGACCGAATTCCCAGGCGCGGATCTCGCCCGCGATGAAACCGGCGAGCGAGCCCTGCTCCGTCTCGGCCACCAGGAAATGCCGGTCCGGCGCCAGCATCTCGCGCCAGTAATCGGGCTTGGCGACGCCGGTCTCGCGCTGGTCGAGGGCGGAAATCGCTTGCAGATCAGAGGCTTGGGCGGGACGTATCGTGGTCATCGCGGGTGGGCATAAGATGCGCTTGCGGCGGGGAAAGTAAATAGGTATTTCAGTACCGAATTACAGAAATAGGAAATCCCATGGCTGCCGCCGACGCCATCATCGACTTCCGCACCGAGCCGTCGCGTTACAAGCACTGGAAGCTCAGCACTGAGAACGGCGTCGCCTATCTCACGATGGACGTGAACGAGGATGGCGGGCTGAGGCCCGGCTACAAGCTGAAGCTCAACTCCTACGATCTCGGCGTCGACATCGAACTGGCCGATGTGGTGCAGCGCCTGCGCTTCGAGCATCCCGAGATCGGCGCCGTCGTGATCCGCAGCCAGCGCGACCGCGTGTTCTGCTCCGGCGCCAACATCAACATGCTCGGTCTCTCGACGCACGACCACAAGGTGAACTTCTGCAAGTTCACCAACGAGACGCGCATGGCGATCGAGGACGCCACCGACAATTCCGGCCAATCCTATATCTGCTCGATCAACGGCATCGCCGCCGGCGGCGGCTACGAGCTGGCGCTGGCCTGCGACCAGATCCTGCTGGCCGACGACGGGTCGAGCGCGGTGTCGCTGCCCGAGCTGCCGCTGCTCGCGGTGCTGCCGGGCACCGGCGGGCTGACGCGCCTCGTCGACAAGCGGCTGGTGCGCAAGGACCACGCCGATTTCTTCTGCACCACCGCCGAGGGCGTGCGCGGCAAGCGCGCGCAGCAATGGCGGCTGGTCGACAAACTGATCCCGCCCAGCAAGCTCGCCGACGAGACGAAGAAGATCGCCGAAGACGTCGCCGCCAGGTCGAGCCGGCCGAAAAATGCCAAGGGCATCGCCCTGCCCGCGGTTACGCGCACCTTCGAGGGCGACACGCTGCGCTACGACGGCCTCACGGTCGAGATCGACCGCGAGCGCCGCGCCGCGCATTTCCGCGTCAACGGCCCCACGGCCGCGCCGCCGGCCGATGCCGCCGCGATCCACGCCCAGGGCGCCGCCTTCTGGCCGCTGGCGCTGGCGCGTTCGTTCGACGACGCGATGATGCATCTGCGCCTCAACGAGACCGAGATCGGCACCTGGGTGCTGCACAGCCAGGGCGACGCGGCTTTGGTCGAGGCGTACGACGTGCTGCTGGCCAAGGAAGCGAACGACTGGCTGGTGCGCGAGATCGTCCTCTACTGGAAGCGCACGCTGAAGCGCCTCGACGTGTCGTCGCGCAGCCTGATCGCACTGGTCGAGCCGGGCTCGTGCTTCACCGGCACCTTGCTCGAGCTCGTGCTGGCCGCCGACCGCGCCTACATGCTGGACGGTGTGTTCGAGGGCTCGAACCTGCCGGCCGCGACCGTGAAGCTGACGGCGATGAACTTCGGCCCCTATCCGATGGGCAATGGGCTGACACGGCTCGGCACGCGCTTCCTCTCCGACCCCAAGCATGTCGACGAGCTGAAGGAGGAGATCGGCCAGGCGCTCGACGCCGAGGGCGCCGACGCGCTTGGCCTCGTCACCTTCACGCCCGACGACATCGACTGGGAAGACGAGGTGCGGCTCGCCGTCGAGGAACGCGCGGGCTTCTCGCCCGACGGGCTGATCGGCATGGAAGCCAATCTCCGCTTCGCCGGCCCCGAGACGATGGAGACCAAGATCTTCGCCCGCCTCTCGGCGTGGCAGAACTGGATCTTCCAGCGCCCCAACGCCACCGGCCCCGAGGGCGCGCTCAAGCTCTACGGCACCGGCAAGCAATCGAAGTACGACCGGAAACGGGCTTAAGAGGGGCTCGCGGGATTTCCTCCCCATTCAAATGGGGAGGTGCCCCGTCATCGGGGCGGAGGGGTCATCACGGTGCGCGGCCCATGACCCCTCCGTCCACTTCGTGGACACCTCCCCATTTGAATGGGGAGGAATTTGAGCAAGGAGACAACGATGGCCATCGACTACAGCCAGCTGATCCCCAACAACGTCGACCTCTCGTCGGACCGCCGCCTCCAGCGCGCGCTGGAGAACTGGCAGCCGCGCTTCCTCGACTGGTGGAAGGACATGGGGCCGGACGGCACCTCGGCCTACGACGTCTATCTGCGCACCGCGATCTCGACCGACGCCAACGGCTGGGCCAACTTCGGCTACGTGAAGATGCCGGACTATCGCTGGGGCATTTTTCTCGCCGAGCGCGATCCCAACAGGGTGATCGCCTACGGCGATAACAAGGGCAAGCCCGCGTGGCAGGACGTGCCGGGCGAGCTGCGCACGACCTTGCGCCGCCTGATCGTGACGCAGGGCGACACCGAGCCCGCCTCGGTCGAGCAGCAGCGCCTGCTGGGCAAGACCGCGCCCTCGCTCTACGACCTGCGCAACCTCTTCCAGATCAACGTCGAGGAAGGCCGCCACCTGTGGGCGATGGTCTACCTGCTGCACGCCCATTTCGGCCGCGACGGCCGCGAGGAGGCCGAGGCGATGCTGGAGCGCCACTCGGGCGATCCCGACAAGCCGCGCATCCTCGGCGCCTTCAACGAGGAGACGCCGGACTGGCTCTCCTTCTTCATGTTCACCTTCTTCACCGACCGCGACGGCAAGTACCAGCTCGCGTCGCTGGCCGAGTCGGGCTTCGATCCGCTGTCGCGTTCCTGCCGCTTCATGCTGACCGAGGAAGCGCACCACATGTTCGTGGGCGAGACCGGCGTGGCGCGCATCCTCCAGCGCACCTGCGAGCTGATGAAGGAGCACAAGACCGACGACGTGCGTGCACTGGGCGCGATCGACCTGCCGACCATGCAGAAGTACCTCAACTTCCACTTCTCGGTGTCGCTCGACCTGTTCGGCCAGGAGGCCTCGACCAACGCGGCCAACTATTACACGCAGGGCGTGAAGGGCCGTTTCCTCGAAACGCGCATCGACGACGACCACCTGCTGACCGGCGGCAGCTACGAGATCGAGACGGTCGAGGACGGCCGCATCGTGAAGAAGGCGGTCCCCGCTTTGTCTGCGTTGAATGAGCGGCTGCGCCAGGACTATATCGAGGACTGCGCGCGCGGCGTGCTGCGCTGGAACAAGATGATCGAGAAGGCGGGCATCGACTTCGAGATGAAGCTGCCCCATCGCGGCTTCGACCGCCGCATCGGCGGCTTCGCCGGCGCCCGCATCTCGCCCGACGGCAAGGTGCTGAGCGAGGCCGAGTG
>JAFEFH010000043.1 GCA_018240695.1 Pseudomonadota bacterium
CCGCCAGGATCTGATCGACCGCGCCGCCAACGACTACCAGCGCGGCCGGCTGACCTCGGCGCTGGGCGCGCAGATGGAGCTGACGCGCGACGGCATGGCCCGTCACGTCGCCGAGCAGAGCTTGGCGTGGCAGCGCCAGGTGGCGCAGGACCGTATCGCCTTGCTCACCAAGGAGGCCGGGCTTCACCATGACGACGACGCGCTGATCGACACCCTGGGCCATGCCGCGGCAACCGCCGCGCGGGCCCATGCGCGGGTAGGCACAGGGCTACCCGGCGGCGAGCCCGAGGACACCGCTGCCGCCACCGCGCGCAGCGGCGTCCTCGGCGCCGCGATCCAGGCAAGACTCGATCGAGGCGACACGGATGGCGCGAAGGTGCTGCTTGCGAAGGTCGGTGACCAACTCGACCCCGCGCATGCGACGCCGATCAATGAGCAGATCGCGCAGGCCGAGCAGCCAGCAACACTGCCCGATGGGCCATACTATTTTGACGCCATTCCCGGCACGGGCGGGATGGAGCCCGAGGAAGAAACGCCACCGTCGGCCGGAGGCGTAGAACCGCCTCCCGGCAGTCCGGAATATCAGGCTGCGCAGGCCGAAGCCGAAGCTTTGGAGAACAAGGACCCGTCCCCTGCGCCCGCGACGCAAGCAATCGATATTGCGCTGCCCGGTTTGGGCGAACTCGCGGGTGAAACGGCATGGGGGAGATTGGGCGGTTGGGCTGCCCGTGTAATCCCTTATGCGGGCCGCGTTGCGACTGGTGCGGCCGGGGCAGCAACCCTTCTTCTCCCGGAGAATACACAGGCGACGTTTACAGAGCTGCCTGGAGGGCTCCGTCTGCGTACCGCCCCAGGGCAGCGCACTGTCACGATCGAACGGAAGACCGACAACGGGATACTCGGCACGGGTATCGGCGCGAAGTGGGAAGAGCTGCCGGTCAACGCGGAACATACGACCGCGCCCGACGGCCGTTCGATGATCGCCATCGATCCACGACAACTCGAACGCGCCATCGGCGCGGAAGCGATGAGCCGGATCGGACGGTCGTCCGGTATCGCGATGGCGCGACCGCCCCGCGATAGAAATGGCGAGAAGCGTCCGACACCTGGCATTGGACACAATTCCGGAAATGATCCCGATCCTGATGATGGACAAAAGCCGCCGCCGCCCATCGACCGAGAGGCTGCTGCGCAGACCCGGAAGACCGCGGAAGATGCACTCTTGGCGGGAATATTCGGCAAGCGGTCAGATCCTGAACGTGAGCGCCGGGAAACGCGGCAAGCCGCAGAAGAGATCGCCGCCCACGCCTACGAAAAGCACAAGAACGAATTTGCCGACGTGCATTCGCCGCAGCAATTTGTCGATCACATTGAGAATGCTATGAGCAATGCAACCGATAGTGAATCGAACGGCCACGGACGGACTGTATATTGGCATGCACCAAGTGGGACGTTCGTCGCTCGCAATCGGGATAATCTTGATCCTGGTACTGCGATGAAGCCAACTAACGGCAGAGCCTACTATGAAACGGAACGACGCAAGATGGTTAAGGAAATTCAACAGAAAAGGTGACTTGTGCAAGTTGAGAGAATATCCGCAGCAACAGCTGCAATCACGTTCTCACGCAGAGATCTTTTATTGTTTGTAAGCGTAATTAACGAGACTGCGAATGGTCTTCACTTGGGTGCGAATCAAAAAAAGCGCTTGAGTAAATCTAACGAAAGCGCGCGTGAGCTACTCGAGGAAATCTTTCACGTGCTTGACGCAATCTGACAAAGAGACTTTCCAACTATGGTCGCAACGTGCTTCGCGGCAGAGAGATAGGGTGGCTAATGTATGTTGAGAAAGTGTCTGCAGGTGAGGTCACGCTTGTCCTGCCGAACGAAGACATCCAGTACTTGTACGATGCGTTGTGTGTCACCCTTGAGGAACTCCCGTCATCGCTCTTCAAGGCGCATACACAGGAAGATTCGGGGTACGCCGTGGGCGTACGAAATCAGCTTTCTGGCATCATTGAAAAAATGAAAGCGCTATGACTCAAGCGTAAAGCTGCGCTAAGAGCGCGTCGAGAGCGAGATCAACCGCTTCCTGGCCGCGCGGCAGGACGCGCTGTTCCATGCACCGGATGCGTTCTACCGGACCGAGCGCGACGACGCGATCCACGCCGCCCCGGACACCACGAAGAAGCTCGACGATCTACGCCGCGATCTGATCGACCGCGCCGCCAACGACTACCAGCGCGGCCGGCTGACCTCGGCGCTGGGCGCGCAGATGGAACTGACGCGCGACGGCATGGCGCGCCACGTCGCCGAGCAGAGCTTGGCCTGGCAGCGTCAGGTGGCGCAGGACCGCATCGCGCTGCTTACCAAGGAGGCCGCGCTTCACCATGACGACGATGCGCTGATCGACACCCTGGGCCATGCCGCGGCAACGGCCGCGAGGGCCCATGCACGGGTAGGCACAGGGCTACCCGGCGGCGAACGCGAGGACACCGCTGCCGCCACCGCGCGCAGCGGCGTCCTCGGCGCCGCGATCCGGGCAAGACTCGACCGCGGCGACGCGGACGGGGCCAATGCGCTGTTCACGCGGATTGGCGAGCACCTCGATCCAGAGCATGCGGCGGTTCTGCAGAATCAACTCCAATCGTTGCAGGGAAGTGACAATCCCCCAAATGTCTTGCCCGCGGCTGACGTTCAAACCGCGCAATCAATCCTGCCGTTTTTGGGCAAGCCGCCTTACTACGTCACTCCAAGACCTTCCTCTTCCGGACCTGGAAGGAGCGGTGTCCAAGATGTTCCGAAACTACCGAGCCAAGAAGCTCCCCAGGATGCTGGCCCAAGCATACCCAAAGGAGCTGATGGGACGCGCGAGTACAAAGTGCCTGTTCCGCGGCAGAGCGGCAAAGAAGCCAAAAATGATGTTCCTCAGGAGTACAAGGGATTGAGGCCCTATCGCGGGGAGACGCCACGAGAAACAGCAGAACGCGCGATGGACGAGATTGAAGGAAAAGGAAACTGGACTCGGGCGACGCGAAAGCGGCTTTTCGATAAATTGAAAAAATTCTACGGCGAGCATTTCCAAGATCCCAAAGAAATTCCTCCGCCCGCCATCACGCCCACCGATGCTTTCGGAAGAGATATCGAAGCGTGACACAAAAGTTAGAAAGCAACCGTTGGTAGGTTGATCATATCGGAGATCCTTTCTAGGTAGTATCTGGGGATGTTCAAATGACAAAAATATATGAGCTTCATCACTACGATCCGGATAGCGACAACGGCATCGATTTCGACAAGAAGATTGGTGTCTACTCGTCTGAGGCACTGGCACAACAAGCAATCGAAAGGCTGCGAGACAAGCCTGGCTTTCGCGACTGCCCAAGTGGCTGGCTGATTGAGGAAGTGATCGTTGACAAAGATACGGCTTGGGAACAGGGCTTTGTCACATTTATCGACGGAGTTGAGCAGGGAAAGGGAGGCCAATGAGGAGCGTTTTCTTCCTCCGTCATCTTGAGGAAAAAAAGGACGATGGCGCTCAAGGTCACAAGACTATTGGTGCCTATTCAACGTTCGACAATGCGCGTGAAGCCATGGATCGTCTGCGCGAAAAGCCAGGCTTCAAAGACTTTCCAGACAGGTGGGCAATCGAGGAGTGTTGCCTGGACTTACCGGATGACTGGAGCAACGGCTTCGACCCAAAGACTCATGCAAAAATCCTCCCTCGCTAGGGCCGAGTAGTGAAGCAACCGAACGTCGCTTCAAGTATTGGCGAAGCAATGCCGGGAGATTTACCCAAAAGGACCATTGCATGACCAAAGTTTACATTGTCTGGCACTATGATCAGGAGACGCTCGATGACGAAGAGCATGAGAAGCTCATCGGCGTCTACTCAACCGAAGCACTTGCGCAAGCTGCGATTGATCGACTCCGGGACAAGCCGGTTTTCGCGACTTTCCCGAGCGATGGGAAATCGACGATATGCCCTTGGACAAGGTCCGTGACTGGGAAGAAGGATTTAGAACCGTACTGCCGGGGGAATACTGATGACGAGCGTTTACTTTCTCTATCACATCGATGAGCAGAAAGCGGATGGCCATCATCATGGCAAGCTCCTCGGCGTCTTCTCGGCTCCTGAACTTGCGAGGGCGACGATTCAGCGTGTTCGGGATCAGCCTGGTTTCCGAGATTTTCCGGAACGCTGGAAGATCTATAAACGAACTCTGGATCTCGATAGCTGGACGGAAGGCTTTGTAAAAGAGACGCACGAGCGAATTCGCTGACGATTGCATCTCGGTTTCACGCACGAGATTATTCGTGCTTCTCAAATCAGATTTGCAGAACCAAATAGTCCCGACCCAGTTCAAGCTAAGGCGAAGCAAACATCTCCGCAGGAGATTTTAATGGCGATTGAGCACACCGACCTCAGTCCGGAGCCAACGCCCCGAATGGAAACGATCGTTCCGACCGATCCTGCCTTTGTTGAGGAATGCAAAGCTCATCTTCCCGCCATTGCTTCTGATTGGCGTTATGGGAAATCGGTCATGAGCTGTAGCGTAAGATGGGGGCTGGTCTGGAGAGCTGACATTACTAGCGCTCGGGTGGCGTCTGCTCGGATCGTCGTGTGGCGCATGCCCGATGGAGGTTTCGGCACAGCTTATCTCAGCAGGCCGTATGATCCACTGCCTGAGCAGCATGTAGCGCCGTAGGAAGCCCTTGAGCGCCAGCCCGCGCCACCGCCGAGCCGATGGCCGCGCGTGAGGAGAAGATCGCCAACGACACGCGGGTCGAGCAGAGTTTGGGAATAGGTAACAAAATGATTCTCAATTTCGTCGATCACCGAAGATCGATCTATAAATGGAAGAAAGTCGACGCTGTCGTGGAGCCGACTTGGCACGACAACAAGTGTGTTGGCGCGGACGCGGCAGACCCTTGCAAGGGAGAGAACGACTACGAAGTGCGGCAGAACATCTCTGTCGCTGACGCAATAGCATGGGCATCTGGTCTCCCGTTCGATGTGACAATTTATCTATGGGACGCGGGGGCTGCGATGGAGCCGGTATCCTCCAAAGCATAGGCACGTCTGCTGCTTGTCTGGTCGAATGCTTCTGACAGTTCGGTAGCAATTCGCGGCGCTGAAGCCCGAGGGGCGGACTGGGTCGATGCCGACAGCACGACGGATGCCTATCCCGACAGGACGGGCACAGCGCATCGTCCGCATTACTTCGCCGGTTGGGGCGGGTCCATGCTCCGGAACAGCGTGCTCATCACGTCGCCGGCGCGCATTGCGGGCAGGGCGGCGATGCCGCGGAACATCGCGGTCGTCATGCGGCAGAAGGTCGGGTACTGCGCCGGCGTGACCTTGTCGGGATGGTCGAACATCTGGAGGTCGGCCGGGCTGTAGCGGTCGCCGAGCTGCTTGAACACGATGGCGTAGTCGCCCTCGAGCAGGTCGCGCGGCACCGGGGTGCGCGGGGCGGTCGAGCGGAGCGCGCGCGCCTGGATCGCCTGCTCGCGCTCGCGCAGGTCGGCGTCGAGCAGGCGCGCCTGGTCGGGCGTCGCGCCGCGGGTCACGCGCAGGAAGCAGGCGTGCGGGTCCTTCGCCCCGACCGCGGCGAACTGGTCGGCCATCAGGTTGGCGTAGTCGATCAGCACGGCATTGTCGGCCTCGGCAACGTGCCGGCGGATGACCGGCGCCGTCACCTCGCCCATCCGGTCCTGGATCTCGCCCTCCGACAGGCCGGCCTCATAGCCCTCGCGGTAGCGCTCGACGAGACGCAGGAACAGCCGCGGCTCGGCCTCTTCGAACGCGCGATAGAGCGGCACGCCGCGCAGGTCGCGCGCGAAGGCGAGCGCGCTGGGCTGCAGGCCGAGGCCTGAGCTCGCGAAGCGGCGTGTGTCGACCGACGCGGTGATCACGTGCGCGGCCTCGAGCTCGGCCACCGTCGGATACCACATGCCGGTCGCGGGCTGGGCGGCGACCCGCTCGACGAACGGCCGCTCGATTCCGGCCGCGAGCAGCAGCTCGCTCATGGTGCCCGAGGTCTCGGTGCCGGCGAAGGCCGCGCGATGGAAGCCGAGCTTGCCGCCCATCTTCAGGAAGCGCTCGCGCCCGGCGATGAAGGCGATGGTGCAGGCCGACATGCAGGCGGTCGCGACGTAGGTCGACAGGCCGCGCTCCCGGATCAGGCGCGCGAGCTGGGTCGCCTCGCCGATGCGGCCGCCGGCGCTCGCGAGGTGCACGACCTTGAGGCGAGGTGCTGCCGCCATGATCTCGCGCGCCTCGATCGTCAGGCCGTACTTGAAGCCGCCGGCGATCTCCATCTCGGTGCCGTTGCGCATCAGGCGCACGCTGAAGGCCGGGATGTCGGGATCGCCCTCGAAGGCCATGCGCCAGCTCTCTTGGATCTGGCGCGCGCCCGAGTTGGCGGCCAGGTAGACGAAGTTGCCGACACTCGCCAGCACGGTGAGCTGTGCTGCCAGCGCGAACGCGCGGCCCATCGTGCCGCGGCCGGGCTGGGCCGCATGGCGTGACGCCGAGCGCCAGACGCCGACGGATTGATAGACCAGGATCGCCGCCGCCACCGCCCACATGGCGCAGAGCGCCGCGGTGATCGTGTAGGGATCGAAGGTCTGCTCGCCCACGATGTAGGCGAGCCCGCGCACGATCAGCCCGCTCGCGATGTTCAGCGCCACGCCGATCAGCCACGCCGCGCCCAGCGAATAGCCGCCGCGCCAGAAGCGGCCGAACGGCGTCTCTTCGGTCGGCGTCTCGTCGATCGGGCCGGGAGCGTCGGCGGTCGGGTCCATTGCCTCCAGAAATGGGCAAAACCGGCCGCCGGAGCAAGCGAAAATGGCCGGAGTGACCTGCACAAAATGACCGCCGGCATGCGTTTTATCGATGAACGTGACCAAGATGCGTGTTTTTCGCCGACGCTTCTATGGTCGTTGGCGTGAACGACACCAGTGAAACCATTCCCTCGTACGACGCCGGCAACCAGCGCCACGTCGACCGTCGCCGCAAGGCCGCCAACGTCGAGCGCCTACAGGCGGACGAGGCTCTGCGCTGGCTGATGGCCGATGCGCGCGGCCGCCGCTTCGTGTGGGGCCAGCTATCCCGCGCCGGCCTGTTCCACAGCTCCATGGCGGCGACGCCCGAGCTCACGGCCTTCAACGAGGGCCGGCGCGACATCGGCCTCACGCTGCTGTCCGACGTGATGCGCCTCTCCCCCGAGGGCTACGCGCGCATGCAGGCCGAGGCGACTTCCAGGAAACCGACTTCAACCGGAGAGACCGATGACGGACGAGACGATGCAGACGCCTGAGACGCCGCAACCGGCCGCGCCCGAGATGGGCGCGGTGCCGGCCCGGCCCGAACAATCGGTGCTGACCGACGGGGCGCCCGCGTCCGGCGAGGCGGTCGATGCCGCCGCTGCACCGCCGGCGGCGAAGCCCGATCCGGCGGCCTATGCCGACTTCCGGCTGCCCGAGGGCGCCACGATCGATCCGGAGTCGCTCGGCGAGGCGCGGCGGCTGTTCGCCGACGCCGGCCTGCCGCAGGACCAGGCGCAGAAGTTCGTCGATCTCGCGGTGTCGCGCGAACAGGCCGCCGCCGCCAGGGGCGTGCAGGCCTTCGTCGACCTGCAAACCAAATGGGTCTCGGAGATCAAGGCGGATCCCGAAATCGGCGGTGCCCGGCTGGAGGCCTCGATGGCCCAGGCCGCCCGCGCGATCGATCGCCTTGGCGTGCCGGGCCTCAAGGAGGCGCTGAACCTGACGGGCGCGGGCAACAACCCCGCGATCGTGAAGGCCTTCGTGCGTCTCGGGCAGATGGTCTCGGAGGATCGGTTCGCGCCGGGCAGGGATGCCGCGCCGCGCCCTTCGAGGTCGCCGGCCGAAACCATCTACGACGGCAATCCCAAACAGTCGCAGTAGCGACAGGAGACAACGACGATGACCACTCTCGCTTCCTCGGCCCTGACCCTCGCGGAATGGGCCACCCGTCTCGATCCCGGCGGCAAGCCCGCCGCGGTGATCGAGCTGCTCGGCCAGACCAACGAGATGCTGACCGACATGCTGTGGATGCAGTGCAACGACGGCGCCGGCCACAAGACCACGATCCGCACCGGCCTGCCCAGCGCGACCTGGCGCCTGCTGAACTACGGCGTGCCGAAGTCCAAGAGCACGACCGCCCAGGTGCGCGACGTCATCTGTGCCGACGCGGGCAACGTCGCCATGCTGTCGCTGCCCGCCGGCACGATCGACTGCACCACGGTCGGCGCCAACGGCCTCGACGCCGGAACGCTCGCCAACGCGACCTGGTACCATGTGTTCGCCATCGGCAAGTCGGACGGTACCGTGGCGCGGCTCGCCTCGACCAGCCTCGGCGCGCCCACGATGCCGAGCGGCTACACGCTGAAGCGCCGTCTGGGGAGCTTCCGGACCGACGGCTCGGCGCACATCCTGGCCTTCACCCAGGAGGGCGACGACTTCCTTTGGTCGACGCCGCCGGCGCTGGATGTCAGCGAGAACGCACCCAGCGCCAGCGCCCAGCTCAAGGCGCTGACCGTACCGCCGGACGTGCGAGTGCATGCGCTAATCAATGTAGCCGTGAACTTCCCTGATGGCGTGGACTATCTCTATATTAGTTCGCCCGACACGGTGGATGTGGCGGCCGCCGGCTCGGCCACTCCGCTCAACAACTTCACTTCGCTGACTCTCAGCGGCGGCGCCGCACCTGGTGGACAGCTGCGTGTGCGAACGAACGCCAGCCGCCAAATACGCTACCGCTTCAGTCACACAAGCGGCACCAACAATGTGAAGATTTCGACCCTCGGCTGGATTGACAGCCGCGGTCGCAACCTCTGAAGGAGCAAGATCATGGACTATCAAATCCTCAACAAATCGCCCGATGTTGCGACCGCAGTTGTGCCGCACGCGTTGGATATCAACGGCCGGGCAGTGCCGGTGGGATCAAGCACCGGCGCGAGCGTACTGCCAGTGGGCAGCGCGGCCTATGCGTCTGTCGTATCGTTGATGCGCCCGGCGGATACCAGCGTTTATGCCGCCAACGACGTGATGGGCGCGGCCACAGGCGGTAGCGCGGCGCTCCAGTTTTCCGGGATCGCGCCAGTCGCAGGGGGCGAAGTGATCCTCACGACCACCCAACTCGAGATCGACACGAATGCCATACCCGCAGGCATGGCCGGCTTCAGGCTCTACCTGTATAGTTCAATGCCGCCTTCGGCACTGGGCGACAACGCAGCGTGGGATTTACCTGCCGGCGATCGCGGAGCGTTTCTGGGCTACGTCGACTTAGGCGCGCCCGTCGATCTCGGCAGTACGCTCTACGTCGAGGCGCTTCAGATCAACAAGCAGGTCACGGCACCGGCGGGCGGCGCTCTATTCGGCTACTTGGTGACGACAGGTGCTTTTACACCGGCAAGCGGAACGGTGCACAAAATCACCCTGCACGCGGCGGGGTTCTGATGAATCCTGCCATTCGACGTATCCTCATCGGTGGCAGCCCATGGATGCCCCCGGCACTCGGCTCGAACCTCATCGCGTGGTGGGACGCGGAGCGGTCCGACAAGATCAGCCAGTCGGGCGGCTTAGTTTCGTCCTGGATAGATCTGAAGAACGGTTACGAGCTGACCCAGGCAAACGGCACGGCCAAGCCCACCTACGGAAGTATGAGTTTCAACGGGCGTCCCGGTATCACCACCGACGGTGTCGATGATCGTCTCCGATCGAGCGCGATGCCGGCACTGTTCCCACTCGGGGCAGATCCGGTCTGGCTGTGGGCGCTGGTCGACCAATTCACAGGCAATTCGGATGGTAGCAATCGCGACATTATCGGTTATGGCGATGCTTCGGCGACGGCGAACACACGCCGCCTCGAGCGCGGTCAGTCGAGCGGTGTGAGCGCCGTAGTCATGGTGGTGGGGACAGGAAGCGGATCGCCAATCGCGGTCAATGGCTCGGCACCTTTTAACGGTCGGCATCTGGTGGTCGGCAAGATCGGCACTGCCTCTTCGGAAATCCGGCTCGATGGCGCACTGGGGAACTCGACAACGGCGGCCGTACCGTCGACCAATACCGGCAACGTCACCGTAGGTGGTGCCCCGAACGGTGGTTCTTTCTTTAGCGGCGTAATCAACGCCTTGCTGGTGACCCTGCCCCTCCAAGCTGCGGACGAAACTCGTCTATCGGCTTACCTGAACGCGAGGAAGTAGGGAGCCATGTTTTGGAGGAGGCTCGCGGTCTACGAGTGGCTGCGATCTGGTGGCTGATATGAATTCATCCTGGGAAACCCCATGATCGACAAGGTCGACCTCGGTGCCTTTTGGGAAGGCATCGTGCCGTTCATCCCGCCGTTGCTCGGCGCCTATGTCGGGCTGCGTTACGCCGTGCAGCAGACGCCGCGGGAGCGGTTCGTCACCTGGTGTTGCTCGGCGGCGGCCGGCATCTATCTCGGCGCCGGTGCGGGCGAGTACTACCAGTGGGGCAACAAGCTTACCGGCGCGGCGATGTTCCTCATCGCGATGTTCGGGTCGGAGCTGTTCGCCGTCGGCATTGCGTTCCTGCGGGCGCTTGCCAATGACCCGGTCGGCAACTTCCGGCGGGTCTGGAACACCATCATGGGAAGGACCGAGCCGTGAACCCGCTGCATTGGGGCGCGGAGTTCTGGGGGCTCCTGTTGATGATCGGCGCGATCGTCGGCGTCCGCGAGGGATTGAAGCGCTGGCAGCATCGGAGGGACGGCCGATGAAGATGTCGTCCGACGGCGTGGCGCTCCTCCAGGAGTCCGAAGGATGCCGGCTCACTTGCTATCGCGATGCGCGCGGCGTGCCCACGATCGGCTGGGGCTCGACCTTGGGGCTCGTCGCGGCGGATGTCGGCGTGAAGACGATCGCGCAGGCCGAAGCGGACGCCCTGCTGCGCGAGCAGGACCTGCCGCGCTATGAGGCCGGGGTCGCCGCAGTGGTGAAGACGCCGCTAAACCAGAAGCAGGCCGATGCGCTGATCGACTTCGCCTACAATCTCGGCGTCGGCGCGCTCGCGGGCTCGACCTTGTTGCGCAAACTCAATGCCGGCGATGTCGCCGGCGCGTCTGCGGAGTTTCCCAAATGGTGCCACGTCGGCACCGAGGTGCTGCCCGGTCTCGTCCGGCGTCGCGCCCGGGAGCGCGCGCTGTTCGACGGCGGCCGGTGGCAGGACGTGGCATGACAAAGTACCTCCTCCTTGCCTGCGGGGTACTCACGCTGTTGCTGGGCGGCGCGGGCTGGCTGTTGAAGCAGTCCTGGGCCAGCAACGCCCGGCTTGAGGGGGTGGTGGCCGATCGGGACGCCGTGATCCGGCAGAAGAACGAGGACGCCGACCTGTCCGCCCACATCATCGGCCAGCAACAAATTGCACTTTCGGCTCTCGACGAAAAGACCAATGCAGCCCTTGCACAGGTGTACCGTGAACCGACCAGCACGACGTGCGCTCAGTCTCCTGCTATGCGCGCTGCCACTCGCAGCCTGCGCCAGCTCTTCGACGACGACCGTCAGCCGCCGGCCGGACGCCAGCCTGCTGCTGCCGTGCACTGACCCGGCCCTCGCCGGTGAGGCGGCGACCGACAACGAGCTGGCCGCCGAACGACTGCGGCTGGCCCAGGCCTATCTCGCCTGCAAGCGGCGGCAGGCCGATCTCGCGGCGTTCGTGCGCGGCGGCTAGCGGGACGCTCTCCGGAGCGCTAAGAAAGAAGCTCACGGAGCCTGCGAGCCTCAGCCCATGCCGGTGGTCTGGTCGGTCGACCCAGAGAAGCGATTGATGACCGCGGTGGCGGAAGGCGAAGTGACGCGCGCCGACATCGAGAAGTTCTTCGATGAGACGACGGCCGCGCGCGTCGCGCCCTACCGCAAGCTGTTCGACGGCAGCGCGCTTCGCACGAACATGGGGCCCGAGGACACGCTGGCGCTTGGCGTGAAGATGCAGGGCCTGCAACGCGGCGAAAGCGAGCTGGGTCCGCTGGCACTGGTCCTGCCGCTGCAGTTGATGGAGCTGGCCCGGCGCATGGTCGGCATTCTTGCCGTTGCCGATCGACCGATGCAGGTGTTCACCGACGTCGCCGCGGCGCGTGCGTGGCTCGATGAGCAGGGTGGGGGACCGGGGAGGCCGAAGAAGAGCGGGCGCGGCCCGGGACGGCCGCGCAAGGCGTGATCGGCGCCCGTCAGGGACCGGTGGCGCGGAAGCGGCGGGCGGCGATGAAGCCCACGATCAGGAAAACCAGGAGCACCAGCGCCTGTGCCGCGATATACGGCGGCTCGCGATCGTTCGGCGCGTAGCGGTGCAACGCCGGGATCTTGTTGAAGGCCTGTGTGACCCCGACGAACACGTTCAGGTAGAGCGCCGTCAGGACCGAGATCGCATAGATCCAGCGCCACAGCCCGTTCATCCGCGTGACGTAGAGCGCGAAGAGCGCCAGCGCGAGCACCGCGAGCGAGATCGCGGCCACGGTGTGTGAGGGACCGAAGACTGCGAAGGGAAACAGGAAGCCGGTCGCGCTGGTGAGGACCGTAGTGAGCAGGAAGATCGGGTTCCAGATGCCGAGCGGGCGCATCTTGCGCATGTCGCGCACCACCATGATGCCGGAGGCAATGCCGGCCAGGCTGATCACCGTGTGGATCAGGGTGAAGGTCGCGAGCGGCAGGCCGAGGATCATGGGTGTTCCTTGCACCGTTACCGGAAGGCCGGCATCACGTGTTCGCCGAAGCGGCGCATCGAGGCGATGTTCTGTTCGTGGTTCATGGCGCCGAAGCCGGTCTGGCAGAGAAGGTGCCGGACGCCGGCATCGGCGAGCTCCGCTACCTGCTCGCGAACGCGCTTGGGCGAGCCGTAGAGCGAGCCTGTTTCGAGCACATAGGGAATGGCCACGTCGTCCTTCACCGCGGGATCGGTCCATGGGTTGAGAGTTTCGGGACCCGGCGCAAAATCGGGCGGATTATAGGCGTCGCGCACGTGCATCATATGCTCGCGTGTCTCGACAAGCAGCGCGGCAAGCTCGTCCTCGGCCTGCGCATCGGAGTCGGCCACATAGACGTTGCGCCACAGCGCGCTCTGCGCGAGCAGACGCGTGCGGGTGGCCTCATCGTGGCCACCTTCCTTCAGGCCGGCCTCGTAGAGCGCCCAGCGTTCCTTGATCCTTGCGACCGGCAAGCGCGCGGTCAGGATGGGGATGCCGAGCTGGCCGCACTCCGTGAAGGAGCCGGGCGAGATCACGCTGCGCCACAGTGGCGGCTTGGGCTGCACGGGTTTGGGCCGGATCGCGGGTACCTTCACCTTGTGGAAGCGGCCGTCATGGTCGAAGGCCTCGCCGGTCCAGGCGCGCTCGATGATTGCGACGGCTTCTTCCATGCGCTCGCGGCTGTCGCTGCTGCGCAGGCCGTGCCCGACGAATTCGTACTCGTTGTAGACGGTGCCTTTGCCGAGGCCGACATCGATTCGGCCCTTGCTCAGATTGTCGAGCAAAGCGAGCTGGGTGGCCAACCGCACGGGATGATGGAACGGCGTCTGCACGACCGCGAAGCCAAGGCGAATGCGGCTGGTCTTCATCGCCAGCGCAGCGGCAAACATCAGCGAATCGTTGTAGACGCTCTCGCCGGTGAAATAATGCTCGGTCAGCCAGACGTCGCTGAATCCTAGGGCCTCGGCCGCGCAGACCTGCTCGATCTGCTGATCGATGCGCGCCGCATCTTCCTCCGGCGACGGCGACAGACTGAGCGTCAGCCAGCCGAACTGCATCGAAACGATCCCCCAACCCGAAACCGGCGGGACATTAGCACCGAATGCCGCAACCGGAACATTGGTCGCCGGAAAAATTCAACCGGCCAGAGACGCCGGATCAACCGCGCATCAGGCCGGCAGCTGGTAGCCGATCTCGGTCTCCGCTTCGATCGTCTTCTTGACGGCCGTGCGCGCCATCATGCGGTCGTGCAATTTGTCGAGGCGCGTCAGGCCGGTCGGCCGGTCGCCCGGCGTATTGATCATGCGCCAGTACAGGCGGAAGAGGTGGATATCGACGACCGAATACCGGCCGAGCGCCCAGTCGCCATCGCCGAACTTTTTCTCGGCCAGTTCCCAGGCCTCGGTCAGCGCTTCCATTCCCTTGGCGCGGGCCGGATGCACGGTCGACGCGAGGAAGGACATCCACGAAACGGCCAGGCCCTCGGTCAGGGGATCGTTTGCCGGCAGCAGGTTGGCCTCCGGATGGCGCTTGGCGAGATAGAAAAGGCAGCCCGCAACCTCTGTCAGCAGCTTGCCGTCGACGATCAGGGCCGGAACCTTGCCCGCCGGGTTGATCGCGAGGTACGCCGCCGAACGCGTCTCCTTCTTGGCCAGCGACCAGGCCTTCACCTCGAAGGGAACGCCGACCTCGTGCAGGGCGATGTGCACGGCCATCGAGCTGGAACCGGGAGACATATGAAGCGTGAGCATGAATCAGGGCCTGCGCAGGAGTTGGGATTCGGGGACGCCGGCCTCGTAGTCGGCCGCCATCTTGTCGGCGTCGAACAGCACGCCAATCGGGTTCTGGCGGAACGGCTCGGTCTGGAAGTAGCCGGCGGCACCTGCCTTGTCGAAGGCATCGACCTGAAGCTCGACGCCGTTGCCGTCGGGATCTCGATAGTACATCGACACGGTCGGGCCGTGGTTGATGGTGCGCGCGGGCAGGATGCCGTCGGCCTTCAGCCGGCGATAGGTCGACAGGAGCTGGCCCAGATCGGCAAAGGTGTAGGCCACATGTGCGAGGCCCCAGTTCCTGTCCGTGGGCTTCTCGAGACCGGGCACCTGCACGAACGCGACGCGGTGATGCTCGTCGTCGTAGCTGATGAAGGAGATGTAGTCGTTCTCGAACACCTGCCGGGCGTTCAGAACTTTCAGGTACCAGTCGCGCAAGGCATCGCGATTGGACGTGCGCAGCACGAAGTGGGCGAACAGCGACGGCGAGACGGGCCGTCCGTCGAGGATTCGGCGGCCCTGGTCGGCGTGCGTGTCCATGAACCCTCCCTAGTGGGCGTTCTTCGGCTCTCCGGGCAGGCGCGGCAGGAGGGCCGTCAACAGGCCCAAGCATAGCAGGTACGGCGTCACGTTGTAGACCGTGGTGATGCTGGTCCAGTCGGCGATCCGGCCCAGCGCCGCGGCGCCGAGGCCCCCCAGGCCGAAGGAGAAGCCGTAGAAGATGCCGGCCACCAGCCCGACGCGGCCGGGCAGCAGCTCCTGCGCGTAGACGAGGATCGCGGCGAAGGCGGAGGCGACGATGATCGCCACGCCGACCGCGAGCACGCCGGTCCAGAAGAGGTTGGCATGCGGCAGCATCAGTGCGAAGGGCAGCGCGCCCAGGATCGAGAACCAGATCACCGGAATGCGGCCGACGCGGTCGCCGACCAGGCCGCCCAGCAGCGTGCCGATCACGATGCCGAACATGAAGGCGAACAGGAAATACTGCGCCGTCTGGATGGTGAGGCCGAACTTGTCCATCAGGTAGAAGGTGTAATAGGAGCCGAGGCTCGCCTGATAGACGTTCTTGCTGAACAGCAAGACGACCAGGATGAACACGGCGAAGCCCACGCGGCCCTTCGAGAGACCATGGGGCGCTGCGACTTTCTTGGCCTTCTTGGCGCCGGCGCTCGCGCCTTCGGCCAGACGCGCGCGATACCACTGGCCCAGCTGGAACAGGATGACCATCGCGACCAGCGCCGCGCCCGAGAACCAGGCGAGACTGTCCTGGCCGCGGACGACGACGACGAAGGCCGCGAGCAGCGGGCCGCTGGCGGAACCCATGTTGCCACCGATCTGGAACAGCGACTGCGCCAGTCCGTAACGGCCGCCGGCGGCAAGGCGCGCCATGCGCGAGGCTTCGGGATGGAAGACCGACGAGCCCATGCCGATCATTGCGGCCGACACGAGGATCACCGGATAGGAATGGGCATGCGAAAGCGAGAGCAGGCCGACCAGCGTGAAGCCCATGCCGATGACCAGCGAATAGGGCTTGGGGTGCTTGTCGGTGTACATGCCGACGACCGGTTGCAGCATCGAGGCGGTGAACTGAAAGGCGAGTGTGATGAACCCGACCTGGGTGAAGGACAGCGCGTAGTTTTCCTTCAGGATCGGATACAGCGCCGGGACCAGCGACTGCATCATGTCGTTCAGCAGGTGGCAGAACGACAGGGACAGGATGATCGCGAAGGTCGTGCTGTCGACGGCGCCGGTCGAAGCCGGTGCGGAAGAAGGGGCGCCTGTCGAGGACGCGGCGCCGGCCGCGAGGGTGCTATCGGTCATGTGCCCATAATAAAGGCAGCGCTTCCGGGCGACCACCTTGGGCTGGCGCATGCCTCCTGCGCTGGCGTGGAACAGCTCATACGGTGTGGCGTTAATCTGGGCGCCCATGAATTCCCCCAAAAGCACTCTGACCGACGTGCCGGCGCGGCTCGATCGCCTGCCGTGGAGCCGTTTTCACCGTCTGGTCGTGGCGGCGCTCGGCATCACCTGGATTCTCGACGGACTGGAAGTGACCCTTGCCGGCTCGGTCGCAGCAGCGCTGCAGACCAGCCCGCGCCTGCATCTCACCGCCGAGCAGGTTGGCCTGACCGGGAGCGCCTATCTCGCGGGCGCGGTACTCGGCGCCTTGTTCTTCGGCCATCTCACCGACCGGCTCGGGCGCAAGAAGCTCTTCAACGTGACGCTCGGCCTCTATCTCGTCGCGACGGCGCTCACGGCCTTTTCGTGGAACTTCGAGAGCTTCCTGTTCTTTCGCTTCATGACCGGCGCGGGCATCGGCGGCGAATACTCGGCCATCAACTCCGCGATCCAGGAACTGATCCCGGCGCGCCTGCGCGGCCGCATCGACCTTGCCATCAACGGCAGCTTCTGGATCGGCGCGGCGGTCGGCGCGCTGGTCTCGGTCTATCTCCTCGATCCGGCGCTGATGGGCCCGGACATGGGATGGCGCATCGCTTTCGGCAGCGGCGCGGTGCTCGGTCTCTTCATCCTATACCTGCGGCGCTTCCTGCCCGAGAGTCCGCGCTGGCTGATGATCCATGGCCGCGACGGCGAGGCCCACGAGGTGGTGAGCGGCATCGAGGCGCGGGTAGTCGAAAGTGAAAAGTGCGAACTCGAAGCCGTCGAGGCGCGGCTGGAGCTGGGCGATCCGCACAAGCTCACGCTCACCTCGGTGGCGCAGACGCTCCTCAAGCACTATCCCGGCCGCACCGCACTCGGCGTCACGCTGATGGCGAGCCAGGCCTTCATCTACAACGCGATCTTCTTCACCTACGCGCTGGTGCTGACCAAGTTCTACGACGTGCCGGCCGATCATATCGGCCTCTACATTCTGCCGTTCGCACTGGGCAATTTCCTGGGGCCGCTCCTGCTCGGCCATCTGTTCGACACGCTGGGCCGCAAGCAGATGATTGCCGCGACCTATGCGCTGGCCGGCATCCTGCTCGCCGTGACCGGCCAGCTCTTCCATATGGGCGTGCTGACGGCCGTCACGCAGACGGCGATGTGGACGGTGGTGTTCTTCTTCGCCTCGGCCGCGGCCAGTGCCGCCTACCTCACCGTGGGCGAGTGCTTTCCGCTCGAGGTCCGCGCGCTGACCATCGCGCTGTTCTACGCCTTCGGCACCCTGTTGGGCGGCGTTGGCGGCCCGTGGCTGTTCGGCGTTCTGATCGGCGCCGGCGATCGCGGCAACGTGCTGATCGGCTACCTGATCGGCGCCGCGCTCATGATGGTCGCGGCAGCCGTCGAGTTGATCCTGGGCGTGAAAGCGGAGGGCAAATCCCTCGAGGACGTCGCCCCGCCGCTGTCATCGCTCAACTAGTCAGCCGACTTTCACCGGCCGGGCACGCTGGTTGTAGAGCATCTTGCGCAGGCGCTCCTGCTCCTCGGGCGGGAGCTTGTCGCGATCGACGGAGAGGTCGGCGCCGATGGCCATGCCCTTCTGGACCGCCGGACGCGCGCCCAACTCCTCGAACCAGCGCTTGAAATAGGGGAACTCCTCGATGTCCTGGCCCTGGAACTTCCAGTTCACGGTCCACGGGTAGCAGATCATGTCGGCGATCGTGTACTGGTCGCCGGCGAGATACTTGTGCTTGTAGAGCCGGTTGTTGAGCACGCCGTAGAGACGGTTCACCTCGTCGGTGAAGCGCGTGATCGCGTATTTCTGGTCGCCTTCCCTGGCCTGGTCGACGCGGCGGAAGTGGCCGCACTCGCCGCTCTTGGGCCCCTGGTTGGCCATCTGCCAGATCAGCCACTGGTTCACTTCGTGCTTGGTCCGCAGGTCTTGCGGATGGAATTTGCCCGCCTTCTCGGCGAGATAGAGCATGATCGCGCCGGACTCGAACACCGCGAGCGGCTTGCCGCCGTCGGCCGGGGCGGTGTCGACCATCACGGGCATGCGATGGTTGGGATTCATCTCCAGGAAGGCATCGCTGAACTGGTCGCCGCGGCCGATGTTCACCGGTACGATCTTGTAGGGCATGCCCAGCTCTTCGAGCAGGATGGTGACTTTCTTGCCGTTCGGCGTCGGCCAGAAATGCAGGTCGATCATGGGTAGTCCTCCGTATGGATGGATCGGGGTTTGAGGGGAGCTTATCGGCGGCATGGACGGGATCGAACAAGAAAAGGTAATCGGCCGATCAATTCGCCGCGTCGAAGACGCGCGCTTTCTCACGGGCCGAGGCCGCTATGTCGACGACATTGCAAATCCCGAGGCGCTGTGGGGCCATGTCCTGCGCTCGCCGCACGCCCACGCGACGATCTCGCGCACCGATCTCGCCGCCGCCAAGGCACTGGCCGGCGTCCACGGTGTCTACGTCGCGGCCGATCTCGCCGAGCTGGGGCCGATGCCGTGCGTGGCCGCCGTCAAACCGTTGATCGTGCCGCCGCGCTCTGCGTTGGCGAACGGCCGCGTGCGACATGTCGGCGATCCGGTCGCCTTCGTCGTGGCGGACAGTGCCGAGATCGCGCGCAACGCCGCCGAGCTGATCGAGATCGACTACGACGCCTTGCCGTCGGTCGTCGATGGGCGCGCGGCGCTCGCCGCCGATGCGCCCGCGCTGTGGAACGAGGCACCGGGCAATCGCGCCTTCCACGTCGAGAAAGGCGATGCTGCCGCCGTCGCGGAGGCGATGCGCACGGCCGCCCATGTCGTCGAGATCGACGTGATGAACAACCGCGTGATTGTCTCGCCGCTCGAGCCGCGCGCCGGCATCGCGCGATATGACGTCGCGACCGACTCGTTTGACCTGGAACTGACCGGCCAGGGCTTGCACGGCATCCGCCGCCAACTCGCCGAGTTCGTCTTCAAGATGCCCGTGGAGAAATTCCGCCTTCACGCGCCGGATGTCGGCGGCGGCTTCGGCATGAAGAACTTCCTCTATCCCGAGTGGATTCTCTTGCCTTGGGCAGCGCGCAAGCTCGGCCGAACGGTGCGCTGGACGGCCGACCGGGCGGAGGAGTTCGTGGCCGGTGCACAGGGGCGCGACATCGCGGCCAGGGCGAAAATGGCTCTCGACTCGTCGGGCAAGATCTTGGCGATGGACATCGAGATGGTCGCCAATCTCGGCGCTTATCTCTCGGGCAACGGTCCCGGTGCGTCGGCGGTCGCAGCCTCGACCGCGCATGGCGGCGTCTACGACATTCCCGCGATCTATGTCGACGTGCGCGGCGCCTTTACGAACACCGTGCCGGTCGATGCCTATCGCGGCGCCGGCAAGCCCGAGGCGAACTACATCGTCGAGCGGGCGATCGAGGCAGCGGCGCGACAGCTCGGCCGCGATCCTGCCGATCTGCGCCGCCAGAACCTGATCGCTTCCTTCCCGCACAAGACCGCGATGGGCATGTCGATCGATTCGGGCGGCTTCGATGACAACCTTGAACGTGCGGTGCAACGTGCAACGATCGCCGGTTTCGAGGCACGGCGTGCGGACGCCAAGGCACGGGGCGCGTTGCGCGGCATCGGTGTGGGCTGTTTTCTCGAGACCTCGCGCGGAGCGCCGAACGAAGGTGCCGAGGTGCGCTTCCACGGCGACGGCATGGTCACCGTGGCAGTCGGCACGGAGTCGAACGGGCAGGGACATGAGACCGCCTTCGCACAGATCGCGGCCGACCGGCTCGGCGTGCCGATGGCAGCGATCCGCTACGTGCAGGCCGACACGCGCGCGGTGAAGAGCGGCGCGGGCCATGGCGGTGCGCGGTCGATGCACATGGGCGGCGCGGCGGTGGTGAAGGCCATCGACGCGGCGCTGGCCAAGGCGCGCACGCTCGCGGCACATCTCTTGCAGGCGGCCGAGGATGAACTGGTGTTTGCGCAGGGCGGTTTCGCGGTGCGTGGCACCGATCGGTCGATCGGCCTGCAAGCGCTGGCCCGCAGCGCCGAGGATCCGGCCAACCTGCCGGATGGCATGACCAGCGAACTGGGCGCCCACGTGATGAACATGACCGACATCTTCACCTTCCCCAGCGGCTGTCATGTCGCGGAGGTGGAGATCGACCCCGAGACCGGTGCGACCGCGCTGGTGCGTTATACGGCGATCGACGATTACGGTCGGCTGATCAACCCCTTGCTCACCGAGGGACAGGTGCAGGGCGGGGTGGCGCAGGGCATTGGCCAGGCGCTGGTCGAGCACACGGTCTACGATCCGCAGTCGGGCCAGCTTCTGAGCGGCTCGCTGACCGACTACGCGATGCCGCGGGCCGACGACTTCCCGTCGTTCGACATCGCGCTGATCGAGCGTCCGACCGAGGCCAACGCGCTGGGCGTCAAGGGATCGGGGCAGGCGGGCTGCATCGCGGCGCCGCAGACGATCATGGCGGCAGTGCTGGACGCGCTGCGGCCGGCGGGCGTCACCGCGCTCGACATGCCCGCAACGCCCGAGCGGGTCTGGCAGGCGCTCCGTCAAGCTTCGGGCAAGGCCACACGTTGACCGAGCAACCTGTACCCGCCGGCCAGCGTATCGTGGCCGGCATCCTCTTCATGGTCGGTGCCGGGTTGATGTTCCCGGTGATGAGCGGCTTCGCCAAGTTCCTGGGCGAGGACGGCTACAACTCGCTGCAAATCTCCTGGGCGCGGGCCTTCGGCCATATCGTCTACATGCTGATCTTCTTCGTGCCGAAGTTCGGGGTACAGATGCTGCATACCCGCCGGCCGGGCACGCAGCTCTTCCGCTCGCTGATGCTGTTCGTCTCGAACGCCTGCAGCTTCCTGTCGATCACCTTCATCCCGTTGGCCAAGGCGGCGTCGATCACGATGATGGCGCCGTTCTTCGTGCTGCCGATCGCCTGGCTGTGGCTGGGCGAGCGGTCTACGCGCGGCCGGCTCGTGGCGATGGCGGTCGGGTTCTGCGGCGTGCTGCTGGTCATCCAGCCCGGCACCGAGCTGTTCCACTGGGCGTCGCTGCTCTCGCTGATGAGCGGCCTCTGCTACGCGGTCTACCAGGTGGCAACGCGCCTCATTTCGACGATCGATTCGCCCGAAACCTCGGGCTTCTACAGCTCGATTGTCGGCGGCATCGGCATGTTCCTCGTCCTGCCGTTCGTCTGGAAGACGCCGGAAAGCGCGCGCGACATCTTCTACCTGTGCAGTCTGGGGGTGATCGGAGGCACCGGGCACTATTTCGTGGCGCGTGCGCTCACCTACGCGCCAGCCAACATCATCGCGCCGTTCCAATACTTCCAGCTGCTGGGCTCGGTGGTGATCGGCTATCTCTTCTTCGGCGACTTTCCCGACGTGATGGGCTGGATCGGCGCGGCGATCATCGTCGGTGGCGGTCTCTATATCGGCTGGTCGCAGACGCGAAAGGGCTGATCCTACTTTTCCTGGAGCGCCTGTAGCCGCGGCGGCGCGCCTTCGAAGATGAAGGGGTTGAGGAAGATGCGCTGCTCGAGCAGGGCGCGCTCGATCGGGCTGAGCCTGGCTTCTGCCGTCACCTCGTCCCAGGCCGCGCGGAGCGATCGGATCTGGCGCGCGATCAGGGCCTCGGCGCTCGCAGCATCGAGCTGGAACGATGGCGCCGCGTCGAGACAGGTCGAGAGCTTGCTCATGCGGTCCTCGCCCACGATCAGCATGGCTTGGCTCGCCTCGTTGCCCGAGCGGTTCTGCGGGCAGATGTCGTAGGCGGGCGTGAGCGTCAGCCTCTCGCCGTCCCAGAAAGCGGCGTGGTTGCGCGCATGATCGTCGGTGTTGCCGCACAGGATGTTGAAGACCAGCCGGCCGAACAGCTCGTGCAGGGTTTCGCGCGGGCGCGTGAAGCGGTGACGGATGATCTCCGTCAGCTCGGCATAACTCGCATAGCGCGCCATCATCTCGTCGAGCCCGAACAGGGTCAAAGCCGAGACCATGGCCTTGCGCTTCCAGACGCCGTCGTCGACGCGCACGCGGTCGAAGCGCTCGACCAGCAGCACATCCTTGCCGGCGACACGCTCCAGCCGCACAGGTGCCACGTCGAGCCCGACATGCGCGGCGAGCCGCATCGCCACGAACTCGGCCTTCACCACGTCGTGCGTGTCGCTGGACGAAGAGAACTTGGCGATCAGCTTGTGATGGCCGTCGTCGATGATGGCTTTGGGACGCGCGCCGCCCAGCGAACTGCCGTGGAACAGCGCCTGGTCGAGCTGCGGCGCGAGCGGCGTGCCCCGGTCGACCTTCTCCGCGGCGTGCAGCAGGTCCTGAAGCGGCGTCGCGCGCCCGCCGCGGCGGACATAGGCGGTGGGCGAAGCCTGGAAGTCGAGCGCGCCGATCCGGTCGGAACCGGACTCGAGCAGATAGGTGAGCTCGTGCAACGCCTCGACGTTGGCGCCCTTGCCGTGCAGGCCGAGCAACCGGTTGAGGATCACGCGACGGCCCCAGGCATCGGGCGCGCCGTCGCGCAGGCAGCCCGCCAGGGCAAGGCCCGGACCGGGCACCAGGGCACCGCGTTGCAGCGGCAGCTCCGGCTCGTAGATCGCGATCGCGTCGGGCCGGGCGAGGTAGCTCTGGCCGTAGTTGAAGATCAGGCGATCGCCGTCGCGCGCGAGCCGGCCCGCGACGATCGGATCGACGGCGCCCGGCAGCCAGATCCAGACATAGGCTTCCGACCGCGGTGCGGGGCGCGGGCTAGAAGTCATCCTTCACCGCCTTGGCGCCCGGGCGCACCGCCTTGGGCAGGAGGCTGAGCGTGTCGCGGCTCATCGCGAGGTGGCGCGTGAGCGTGGCGGGCTCGGCCTCGAACAGGCGGACGCCGACGATGGCCGCGACCTCGAATGCCGCGCCGATGGAACAGCCCATGTCGCCTTTTTCGATCCTCTGGACGAGACCGCGCGAGGTTCCCGCGCGCTCGGCGACATCGGCGACGGTCAGCGCTCGTTCCGTTCGCGCCGTGCGGATCGTATGGCCCAGCAGTTCGGCCGCTTCGCGGGCATAACGGGAGTAGCTGCGGATGACCGGCTTGCTCATAAAATGATCCATAAATAGATCAAAAGGCTCTCTGTTGACCTATTTATAGATGTTTTGATTGTCACACAAGAACAAGGTTTATTGAACGATCTATAAACAGATCGTATTTCCTATTTATGATCTATTTATGGATCATATTCGAACCCTATGCGAACAGGCGCCGAAGCTCCTGCTTGGCCGCTTCGAGCGTGCGCTTGCGGCTGGCCGACAGGTCCTTGCCGGCGCGGTTGATATAGAAGGTCAACATCGACATCGCCGACCGCAGGGGCGAGGACTTGCGCCGCCGGCTGCGTTCGGCGGAGCGCTTGAGCGACTGCGCGATGGCCTGTGCGCTGCGCTTGGTGAAGACGCCGTGCTCGAGGGTGAGGGCATCGCTGGTACGCGTCACCTTGCCGGACCAGCGGCGCAATTTGGCGCGGCTGGCTGCGCCTACTCTGCCGCGTGTTGCCGTGGGCTTCTTCCGGCGCGTTCCGGTCTTCTTCGGGGAAGTCATGCGATCTCAACGCGGCGCGGCGCGAGATCGTTGCCGCGATCAGTGCGTCAGCACGAAGCGCGAGAAGGGCCCCTGCTTGTCGGCGGCGAGCTTGGGCGGCGCGCCGTCGATCTTGAGATCGATGTCGCAGGCGCGCAGAGCGGGAAGCGCCGCGAAGCGGTTCAGCGCATTGAGATCGTCCTGCGTGAACCCGGTCTGTGCCAGCAACTGAACGACCTCAGCGGGCGCCGACATGGGCTGTGGCTTGCCGTTGGCGGCGCGGCCATTGCGATAGGCGGTCTCCATCTTGGTGAGGAAGTCCTTGAACAGCTGTTGTGCTTCCGGCGTCAGCCGGTCGACGCGCTGGATGCTGTTCATCGCGAACTCGCGGCAAGACTGCGGATCGTCGGCACGCAGCCGCGTCGCCAGGGCGAAGCGCGCCGCCATCACGGCGATCACAGAAGCGTCGTCGGCGGCGCCCAGCATCGGCCTGATATGATCGCGGCTGAGGGCGCCCACGGCATAGAAGGCGCGCGACGGCACGCCCGGCGCGACCGGATTGCGCAGGTCTTCTTCAAGCGCCTCGCGAATATCTTTCTCTGCCGACGCATTGTCCTTGAGGGCCATGCCGATCAGGGGCGTGGCGCGCAGGTCGATCATGGCGCGCTCGATCGGAGACAGCGGCACGCTCTCGAGCTTGATGCCGTAAGCGAGACCGCCCGACGCCAGCAGCAGCACGGCGATCGCCGCGACCAGTACCACGTTGCGCTTATGTCCTGCGATTGCCACGCCGAAGCCTCCGGGCAGAAACGACCTTGCCCCAATACAAATACATAAGCAAAACGCGTGGGAATTGCATCCGCCCGAAGGTGGCAATGCCGTGGCTGACGGAGACGACCGGCGGCTTGCTTCATACCGACAGCGGCCTGCATACTGAGCCCGGGGAGAGTGCAATTTAAGTGCCCATACAAGTCGAGATATTTCACTTCGACCGCTTGGTCGTGGGCATCGGCCGAGGCACCGTCCTGTTGCCCGAATACGGCAAGTTCATCGCCGACATGATCCAGGCCGGCGTGATCCACTATCGCAAGATCATCGACGTCACCGCGGTAGAGGCCACGAACATCGACCGCGACAAGCTTCTGGCGTTCGATGCCCAACTCCGCCAGTTCACAAAAGTGCGCCGCGGTCCGCTCGCCGTCGTCGCGCACCGCGATCGCGCCGAGGTCGCGCAGGCGTTCAAGGTGATGACCTCGGCCGAGCGGCCGATCGAAATTTTCCGCAGTATCCACGAGGCGCGTGCCTGGGTGGCGACATTCCCCGTCGCCGATACACTGATAAAGACGCCTGAGGCGAGTGCGTCCGGCGAGACCGTTGAGGAAAGCAAGGAGTGAGGCCAGTGTTGCGGAGTCCCACACCCCGCAACACCGGTCACTACACGGGCGACCCAACGCAGCCATTCCCCCGAAAGGCCGCTCACCCGATCTCATGAATACGGAAAGGGATATACCCCGACCAGTAATTGCGTTCAAGCCGCAATTACTGGTGTGAAATACCGAATTCGCCGCCTTTTCGGCCAGGAAGGCTGGCAGGGCCGGGCGCTACTGGGGGCGGTATCCGATCGTTTCGAGGATTTCCCTCCACCGGGCGAGATCGGTCGTCATACGCTGGCCGAACTCTGCCGGTGTCGAGGTTTCGACGTCGAGACCGAGTTCCGTCATTTTTCTCTCGATCTCGGGCTTCTTGAGGACGGCGCGCAACTCGGTGCCCCACGCGTCGACGAGCGACGCTGGCGTGCGCGGCGGCGCGAAGAACACGTACCAGCCCGGGATGTTGAGCGACGGATAGCCAAGCTCGGTAGCTGTCGGGATGTCGGGCGCTGAAGAGGCGCGGCGTGCGCCCGAGGTAAAGATGATCTTCACTTTGCCGGCGCGATGATGCTCGAGGAAGTCGATGAGGCCGCCGCAGCCCGCAGTGATGTGGCCGCCTTGCAGGTCGGCGACCAACGGTGCCGCGCCGCGATAGGGCACCGGCTCGAGCGGAATGCCGATGGCCCGCCCGGCCATTACGCCGAAGAAGTGCGGGAAAGATCCCATCGCGGTGGTGCCGAAGCTCGCGCGGCTGGGATTCTTCTTCAGCCACTCGATGTAGTCCTTCAGCGTGTCGACGCCGATCGTCGGCGAGACGCAGAAGGCCGTCTGCACCGTCCCGGCCAGGGTGACCGGCGCGAGGTCTGTCTGCGGATCGAAGGGGATCGAGGCCATCGTGAGCTTCTGCACGACGGTGGCGCTCGGCATGTAGCAGATCGTCGTGCCGTCGGGCGGGCTGTTCTTCAGCGCCTCGCCCGCGATGGTGCCCGAAGCGCCGGCCTTGTTGTCGACCA